>DASSJE010000338.1:0-4822 GCA_035691365.1 Terriglobia bacterium | reverse complement strand
TCCATGTATTCCATCAACGGGTTGCCATCAAACCGCGACGCGAGCAGTTCGTTCAGTTCCGTAAAGGCTTTCAGAAACTCCGGAGAATCGTAACGCGGTTCATAGAAATCAAAGTTGACGTGGTGTTCTTTTGACTTGTGGCCAATATTTACGATGGGGACCTTCCCCTTCAGAAAGTCCGGCATGGATAGCTTTGCAGGCTGAATGTTGGGGCTGGAGAGCTGGATTCGAAAGCCCACGCCGAGGCCATGGCGTTTCGCAGCGTCCAGGGTGGCTTCCCAAACCGGGTTGAGATCGAGTTTGCCGGGCCGGCTCTGCACATCGCGCCAATCGCAGCGTAGATAGAGAACATCCACAAACGGCAGCGCCGCCATTTTTTCCACGGCTTCTTCCAGCTTTTCGCGGCCACACTTCACGCCCAGCGCCGGCCCGTTTTCCTCCCAGGAATATCCCACCAGGCCGGTTCCGAAATTCCGGATGTGCTTTGTCGAAGGTTGGGTGACGTGGATTGTGAACCAGCCCTGGTCCTGCCCCACGCCGAAGGGCCCCTGGTTGAGGCGATCGGGCACACGCGGCCCCGGGCCGAAATTGTATCCCTGCCACAGGTGATCTGGCACGTCGGCCAGGAGGCTCCCGCGTGCGACACTGCCTGCCCCCGCCAGGAGTGCTCCCATCTTCACAAAATCCCGTCGCCGCATGGGTCCGTCCTCCAGTTCATCTGATACCGTTGGAATGCATCGTCCGCTTTCTCTGATCGCTGGGCACGGCCGCCGGAGTGGCCAGGCCCTGGAACACATCGAGAAGCAGGGTTAGGGTACCATATCGTGCCCGCCCGTGCCCGTGCGGAAATA
Source organism: Terriglobia bacterium (assembly GCA_035691365.1). Lineage (GTDB taxonomy): Bacteria > Acidobacteriota > Terriglobia > UBA7540 > UBA7540 > SCRD01. The sequence continues at coordinate 3,971 of DASSJE010000338.1, read as the reverse complement.
ACGCGGCATGTTCAGGCTGTCGCCCTTGAGCCTTAATCCGAAGGCGGCAAACTTTTATGCAGATACTCGAGACTTGGACTTGCTTGTAGACGGGCAGGAAACAACTGGCGGGACATTGCCCAGTGCTTGAGGGATGGTTGCGGGGGCTGGATTTGAACCAGCGACCTTTGGGTTATGAGCCCAACGAGCTACCAGACTGCTCCACCCCGCATGAGTATGATACCCGAGGATGTGCGACACTGGCAACGCCTTTGTGTTCCGCTTGCGAAATTTTGCTATCTAGAGTATTTATAAATCGATTGCATAAATTTGCATGGACAAGCTTTATCGTCGCACTCAAATAATGGATTTGCTGAAAAGGGAGCCTGTAACAACCCAGGGGGAGCTGTGTGAAAGGCTCGCCCAACGCGGGATCAAGGTGACCCAGGCGACCGTTTCACGCGATATTGAGGAGATGGGCCTGATCAAGACCAGGGAGGGCTACCGCATGCCGGGCTCCCCCGACCCACTGAAGCCGCCCCATGCCGCGCTGCCCATCATCCTGAAAGAATTTCTGTGGGATGTGCGCAAGGCGCTGAACCTGGTGGTGATAAAGACGCACCCCGGGAACGCCCACTCGGTAGCGGCTGCGCTGGACGCCGAGCAGTGGCCGGAGGTCGTCGGTACTGTAGCGGGCGACGACACGATTTTTATCGCGACCGCCGGCACACACGAAGCCGCGCGAATTCGAAAGAAAATCCTCAACCTTGTTGGCGCTTGAGGAAGTTCGGCAGTCACCGCCAGGCGGGACCCGCAACCACTCATGTGTCTTAATAGGGAAAAATCAAAAGAAAGGAAATTATGACAGTTTCTGGGAAATCATCACAACAGGTCAAGAAGGTAGTACTCGCTTATTCAGGAGGGCTGGACACATCCATTATTATTCCCTGGCTGCTCGAGAATTATGGCTGCGAAGTGATTGCCATGGTCGGCGACGTAGGACAGGGCGACGACTACAAGGCATTGCGGGCGAAAGCGCTGAAGAGCGGTGCTTCGCAGGTGTTTGTGGAAGATCTCCGCGAGGAATTCATCACCGGTTACTTGTGGAAGGCTCTCCAGGCCGGCGCCATTTACGAGGGCAAGTACTTTCTGGGCACTTCGCTGGCGCGCCCGATTCTGGCCAAGCGGCAGGTCGAAGTCGCACTGGCGACGGGCGCAGACGCCTTGGCGCACGGCTGCACGGGCAAGGGGAACGACCAGGTGCGGTTTGAGCTGACGTTCAAGGCTCTGGCTCCCAACCTGAAGGTGATCGCTCCGTGGCGCGAGTGGTCGATTGTTTCGCGCGAAGACGCGCTGGAATACGCCCGCAAGCACAAGGTGCCGGTGCCGGTCACAAAGAAGGACCTTTACAGCCGGGATGAAAATCTCTGGCATCTGAGCCATGAAGGCGGCCCGCTGGAAACTGAGCTGGGCGAGCCTCCGGAAGATGCCTGGAAATTAACCGTCAGCCCGCAGCGCGCCCCCAATCGGGAAACGAGAGTGACCATCGGCTTTAAATCAGGATCACCCGTTTCTATAGATGGAAAGAAACTGGGCCCCGTGGAACTGCTGCAAAGACTGAACAGTATTGCCGGGAAGAACGGCGTTGGCCGGACGGACCTGGTGGAGAACCGGCTGGTGGGCATGAAATCCCACGGTGCTTATGAAACACCTGCCGGAGAAGTCCTGCACGCGGCGCATCACGAACTTGATGCGCTGTGCCTTGACCGTGAAACCTTCCACTACAAACAGGGTGTGGCCCTCCGCTATGCGGAATTGGTCTATTACGGGCAGTGGTTCACGCCGCTCCGCGAGGCCCTGCAGAGTTTTGTGGACACCACTCAGCAGAACGTGACGGGTGAAGTGACCCTGGGACTTTACAAAGGCAATGTGCGGGTCCTTGACCGCCGCTCGCCTTACTCGCTTTATAACCCCAGCGTAGCAGCCTTCACGATGGGCGCGGATTATAACCAGAAGGACGCCGAAGGCTTTATCAACATCCTGGGGCTTCCTACCAAGCTAGCGGCTCTGACACTCCGGGGCCGGAAGAAGAGCGGTTCAAAACGTCATTCCTGGAGAAAGAAATGAAGCTCTGGGGCGGACGTTTTGAAGGCCGGCGCGATCCGCTGTTCGAGAAATTCTCGGAATCCTTTTCCGTTGACCAGCGGCTGATCGCCTACGACCTGCGCGTGAACCTGGCTTACGTCCGTGAGTTGGGGCGTGCGCACGTGCTGGCCCCGAATGAGGTTTCAGCTTTGACGCGAGGGCTGGTCGCGATTGGCCACTATGTCAGGCGGAATCCCCGCTGGGCTGCAAAACAGCAGAGTGAAGACGTTCATAGCTGGGTCGAAGCCCGCCTCGAAAAGGAGATCGGACCCGTGGCCGGCAAGCTTCGCACGGGACGCAGTCGGAACGACCTGGTTGCCACCGAAACCCGAATGTACGTCAAAGACGCCATCGGGGATCTCCAGAAATGCGCGGTGGGCCTTTTGGATTCATTGCTCCAGCAGGCCCAGGCGAACAAATCGGTCATTCTGCCCGGCTACACCCACCTGCAGCCTGCCCAGCCCATCTTGTTCGCCCACTATCTTCTGGCCTATTTTGAAATGCTTCTCCGCGACGTCGAGCGCCTGCACGGATGTTTCCAGCGGGCGGATGAGCTTCCCATGGGCGCCGGAGCGCTGGCCGGCGCCGCCTTTCCCATCGATCGCACACGGCTGGGGCGGGAACTTGGATTTGCCCGAGTGGCCCGCAACAGTCTCGACGCGACTTCCGATCGCGATTTTGTCTGCGATCTGCTTTTCGCGTGCTCGCTGGTTCTTGTACATCTCAGCCGGCTCTCGGAAGACTTCATCATCTACTCAACGCCGGCTCTGGGTTTTGTAGAACTTTATGACGCGTACGCCACCGGCAGCAGCCTGATGCCGCAGAAGAAGAATGCCGACACGCTGGAACTGATCCGCGGGAAAGCTTCACGCGTTCTGGGCGGGCTGACATCCATGCTCGCGTTGCTGAAAGGTCTCCCTCTTGCTTATGATCGCGACCTTCAGGAAGACAAAGGAGTGCTGTTTGAGGCTGTGGATACCACTTCTGACTGCCTCACGTTGGCAGGGCGAGTTGTAGGTACCCTGCGGGTTCGGGCTGACAAGATGAAAGGAGCCACGGCCCAGGGTTTTCTGACCGCTACGGAGGTTGCAGACGTCCTGGTCCAGCGTGGCGTCGCTTTTGCCCAGGCCCACGAGCAGGTGGGAAAGCTGGTCAAGTTCTGCGTTGACCGTAATAAGACGTTTGCCGATCTGACTCTGGATGAGGCCCAGGCCTTGATTCCGGCCTGGGATAAGGTTTTGGCAAAGATCGCTGTATCGGCAGAGCATTCTGTCCGTCGAAAAAGGGCCACCGGGGGTACAGCCCCGGGGCAGGTGGCACGACAGCTAGCCTATGCGAATCAGGCCGTTCAGCGTCTAAAGAAAGAGCTTGCACATATGAGTTCCCGGTGACGGAGACGCTATTCGCCTCTCAGGATTGTCGATTGGGATACTCCGGGAAGACTGATAGCTATCTGAGTAATTGTAGAACGAGCCAATAATTTTTAATACGGCATAACCGATTTTATTTGTGTTGGTTAGGTGTTTTGGAGAGGTCGTTCCGGGACGGCGTAATGTCAAAAAGTCCTTGACACATTTGTTCCACCTAAAATATAAAGACTTTCGAATTCGGACGCGTTTCGATTAGCGTGGGTAAAAACCATTTGGCAGGGTGTTTGCCATCCCTGAAAGGAGTCAGCAGCATGAGAAGGTTGATGCAGGTGGGGTTGATGTTAATCGCGGTGATGGGGATCGGACTGATGCCGATGCTGGCGGGGTCGGCGGCAGTGGGGACGATCGCCGGGAGCCGTGATGCGAGTTTGAGCGGGGAGGCCCTGGTGCCGAACACGACGGTGTTCAGCGGGGACA
>DASSJE010000337.1:0-2800 GCA_035691365.1 Terriglobia bacterium | reverse complement strand
GGTATCCGCTGGGATGAGCAGCACATTGCCGGCCAGGACGTGAAATACACGTTTACCGATTCCTGGTCGCCGCGTATCGGCGTTGCGATCGACCCTTGGGGAGATCGCAAGTCAAAGATCTCAGCGGGGTACAACCGCCTGCACTGGTCGATTCCCTTGGACGCCGCAGTTCGTTCTTTGAGCAGCGAACTCGACTTGCTCGGACTTGCCTTCCAGCCAGTGATCAGTGGAACAAACATTTCCGTGGTTACTGACTCGGCACACCTGCTGAATAAAGCGGCGGGTGGCGTCACCACTTCCCCCACCATCTTCACCTCTGGCGGCGGCGAGTTCATCCTCCCCGGCACCAGGATGAACATGGCGGATGAATTCATGGCCGGTTTCGAGCATGAATTCAAGAATGGGCTGGTGGTCAGCGCACGCTACGTCGATCGCCGTCTCAAGCGGATTGTCGAAGATATGAGCGGCATCTCACCTGAGCTAGCGAACGTGGGTCAGAGCGCTCCCTCGTTCCTGGGCAATCCCAGTCCGGCACTGGATGCGACGGTGAACGAACACAAGGGCATTCCGTTCGCCGTTGGCACGCCGCCGCCGGCCAGTTGCGGCACGAACTTCCTGGCGACCACCGACGACGTTGGGAATGGTGCTGAAGCTGACGACGCCAACGGCAACCCCGAAGCCGGCGCAGGCAATGCGCTGTGCTGGCCGCAGGTGGGTGTCGTACCGAACAACGCAGTTGCCGCCGCCAACGGCTTGGTCCCCGGCTCACCAGAGTTCGGTGGCGAACCGTTCTCGGATGGCATAGCAGACGGCTTTGCCAAGCCCATCCGCGTCTACCAAGCGGTGGAGATCGAACTCAACAAGCAGTTCAGCAAGAATTGGATGATGCGTACCTCTTGGACCATCTCCAAGCTGCAGGGCAACTACCAGGGCGCGTTCCGTGGCGATAACGGGCAGCGTGACCCTGGCATCAGCTCTCTGTTTGACTTCACTCCTGGCTTCTACAACTTGCTGGGCGATCAGTTCAAGCCGGGCGTACTGCCCACCGATCGTCGGCACCTGATCAACGCCTATTTCAGCTACGTGTTCGACAAGTACGCGGTCAAGAACCTGACGTTGGGCACGGGCGTGCAAATTGCCAGTGGCACGCCGGTGAGCAACTACGGCGATCACCCGGTGTATCAGAACGCCGGCGAAGTTCCCCTCGGCGGACGCGGCATCCTGGGCCGCACCCCGGTGAATGGCCAAGTCGACGTCCACGCCGACTATCCGTTTAAGCTCTCGGAGAGGAACAAACTGCGTTTCGGCACGGACCTGTTCAACATTGCCAACCAGAAGACGGTGTTGACGATCGACCAGTTCCGTGACCTGACAAATCAGCCGGCGAACTCCAACCTGGATTTCCTGAAGCCGGGACGGGGCGTGACCACGACTTACCAGCGCCCGTTCTATGCACGTTTCTTCGTGCGCTGGGAGTTCTAAGTAAGAGTAAGGTTTTTTGGGAGGACGCTCCGCGTCCTCCTTTTTTTTTCCATCTGCAGACCTCTACAATGGAATGGTTCGGGAGGCACTATGAGGGTTTCGGCGTTCCACAATTTTTGTGCGCTTACAATTTTGGTAGGTGTGGTGATCTGCGTTCCTGCATGGGGACAACGCCAGGGAGTCCCACCTTTTCCCCCGTCTCAAGGTCGAATCAACGGGCACGTCCGACTGCCGGACGGGCGGAGCGCCGGCTCGGGTTTTTTGGTTCTGCTGGAAATCCGTTCCGGTGGAACCTATGGGCAGGTGCAAACCGATTCTACGGGGAAGTTCGAGTTCACGAATTTGTCGCCCGACTTATACATAGTCCGGATACGGCAAGTAGGATATCGTGACACACTCGAAGAAGTTGATTTGCGAACAGTATCGAGCGCGTACGTCTCGCTGGAAGTGCAGCCACTCAATAAGGAGAACGAGAGCGTACCTGTCGGCGGCGTGGTGTCGGTGCAGCAGATGGCTATTCCCGATAATGCTCGAAAAGAGTACGAAAGCGGGAAAGAACTGCTGATAAACCACAAGGATTACGATAAGAGCATCAATTATTTCAAGAAGGCGGTAGCGGCGTATCCCAACTATGCGGAAGCTTACCTGGGGATGGGGCTGGCGTACACCGAAACCAAGCAGTGGAAGGAAGCACGCGCGGCGTTGGAGAAGGCGGTAGCGGCGAATGACAAGGACGCCGGCGCTTACATTGCATTGGGAGGATTAGCCAACATCCAAGGTAAGTACCCGGAAGCGGAACAGCCGCTTCTGCGCGGCTTGCAACTGGCGCCCGAATCGCCGGAGGCTCATTTCGAGCTGGCTCGCACGTACTGGGCAATGGGCCGATGGCAAGATGCCGAACCGCACGCGGCAAAAGCTGTCCAACTCCAGCCGAACAATGCCGGGGCGCACATCCTCATGGGCAACATATTGCTGCGCAAGCGCAATGGCGAGGGAGCTTTGCACGAGTTCAAGGAATCACTGCGCCTGGATCCGAAAGGCCCGCTGGCCCCAGCCACCGAGAAAATGGTGCTCAAAATCGAGGCTGCGATGAAGGACGCCAAACACAATCAGCATTAGGGGATGTTGCGCTCATCTGTTTTCGGTTGATCCGAGTGAATCGCGTGAAGGCCCAGATCCACAGTTCGCGGTGACCTCCGCGTCGATGATGCACCGGTTCCGCCCCGCCTCCTTCGCCAGGTAAAGCGCCCGGTCCGCGTTGCGAATCAGCAGGGCGGGATCCGACGGCTGGTCGGGATTGGCCACCGCGCCGCCGATA
>DASSJE010000336.1:0-22189 GCA_035691365.1 Terriglobia bacterium | reverse complement strand
GCGTCGCGTCAGACCTGCAACGAGCTCTGCTGCTGCGAAGCCAGGTTCAGCGCAGACCCCGCGAAGGACATGACGATCAGGTCCGCCCGCCGCTGAACTCCGAACTTGGCAAGAAGATTGGAAACGTGGAATTTGGCTGTGCGCTCAGATATGTTCAACTGGCCGGCAATTTCCTTGTTCGAGAGGTTGTCCAGCACTGCCTGAAGGACCTCCCGCTCCCGCCTGCTGAGTGCCACTGAGCTGCTGATAAGGGTCCGATTGCGCGAGCTGGGAAGTATGGATTCCACGAAATGCGAAAGCAGGACTCGTGGGACCCAATAGCTGCCTTCGAGCAGAGCTTCGGAGGCAGTTGCCAGGCCCGTTTGCGCTTCGGAGTAAGTCATCAACCCTTTGACCCCGAGGCGGAGCAACGGGAAGGCGTTGGTTTCGTCAAACTTCTCGCAAATCGCGACCACCCGCGAATCCGGGTAGCGTTCCATGATCTCGGATACGAGGAGAGCCGCGGCATTGGGGACACAAGCATCCACGATATAAAGAGGACACTTTGGAAGGGACAAATGGTGGAAATCAGTTGTTAAACGGGAATCTATGTGCGTGGCTTTCACCCTGTAGGATAAGTCAGCCAGAAGTTTTGTGAATTCACTCAGAACCAACGGATGGGGGGAGAGGAGGCAAACTTTCAAACACGGCTTGCCGTGTTTCCTTAGCCTACGAGAGAAGCCTGCGAGGGGGTGCTCGATCATTGTACGCTTCTCCTTAGCTTACTAGAGCTTCATCGTTTATTTGCCGAAAAGCTTCAATGGACTCCGGCGATCCACCCACCGAAAGGCAACAGTGCAAGAATTACCCTACGGTGGAAACCTGACCTGCCTAATGGGCCCTCCCCACCCAATTATCCAGGTCTTTACTCCGTGACCCGACTACAAGTTGCACATTTTGGCAGAGTAAATTCTTAGAGTCAAGCTATAAATTTACTAATTCCAGACATTTCGCATGCCTGAAAAAATCATGGCAATTTAATGTATCTGCTTTATTAGAAGCGACTTATATCGTAAATTCAAGATTTCATAATAAGGATAACTGGCCGGTTTATTAATTAAAATTTCGTGTTAAAGAATGAACGATTCGGCCTGTTTACCACACTGGCCTGTCGGGCAACTTTGGCACTGGTTTTTCGGTACAGGTCGGCGACCTGTTCCCGGCCTGTCCCATCCAGATGCTCATTTTTGGCCTGGGCTTCGAAACCGGCGGGGCCAGGCGAGGGATTCGCGCCTGGTTCTATACGTCATCTATTCTGGCGGTCGCCAGGGGGGTGAGTTTTCTGCGGCGCAAGACGAGGTAAAGTGCGAGAACGACGAAAATTTCCGTCGCCACGACGGCCGCGGCCATGCCCAGTTGCGCAAACCGTGACGCGAAAACCACGGCCAGCACCAGGTTGAGCACTCCACCGGCCAGGATCACCCGGTTGAATTGCCGGTCCATTCCCAGGGGCACCATCCACAGCACCCCGAACATGGTTCCGAGGGCATCGAGCAGCGGCAGGGCGGCCATGATTTCGAGCACGGGTATCGAGGCTGCAAAGCTCCTGCCAAGAATCAGCGGGACGGCCCAGGGCGCGGCCAGAAATGCAGCAAGGCTCAAAGCGACACCAACCGAACTCATGAGAAACATGCTGGAGCGCGCCAGGCGATTGGCCGCAGGACGGTCATGCTGCACCAGGTGGCTGATGCGGGGATAGAGGCTCTGGTGGATGGGGACCAGCAATCCCATCAGCGCGCGAGCCAGCTTTTCCGCGCCGGCATAAAATCCCACGGCTGCCGGCGAGGCGAAAAGGCCCAGGATAAAAGCGTTGCCGGCCCCATAAAGGCTCATGGAACCCTGAAAGAGAAACATGCTCCATCCCATGCGCAGGGTGTTGCGGACCAGCCGCCAGCCGGGAAGCCGGAAGGGGATTTCGCGATAGACCAGCGCCGTGGCCACGATGACGGAAAGCAGCGAGCCGCCGCCCTGCAGCACCAGCACCTTCCAGCCGTCGGCAGGGTGGTGAATGAGGATGAAAATGCCCGCCGTAGCCACAGCCTTGCCCGCCACGTCCAGCACGGCCACCAGGCGCATCCGTTCAAAGCCCTGGTAATACCAGAGCATGCTGAACGATTGCGCCACCGCCCAGAACACCGCCGCCCAAAGGAAGGCGGGATGCGCGCGGAAAAGCGGGATCCACGATTCGAGGAACGCGGCCAGGAGCACGGCGCCGGCGGCCAGCAGCGCCTTGGCGCCCATCACGCCCGCCACCAGGCTGGCGAGTTCGGATGCGGATCCACGGTCCTTCGCCACGGCTCGAGTGGCGGAAAGATGGAACCCGTATTCGATGCCAATACCGGCGTAGGCGCCGAAGGCCTGCGCGAACGCCACCAATCCCCACGTCTCCACGCCCAGCACGCGCGTGAGGTAGGGAATGGTGACCAGCGGCAGCAGGTAGTTGGCGAACTGCACTCCGTAGAGCGAGGCCACGTTTCGCGCCAGACCACGGTCCAGCGGCCAGTTGCGTATTTGGGCGCGGATGTTCTTCATGCCGTATTCACTCCGCGGGTTCCCCCCGCGCGCCACGGTGTGATTAACTTGTGTAACGGATGTGGGGTTGGAAAGCAAAGGATTTGCTCAGGCACCTCAAACGCCGGGCGGGATGCGAGCGGTCAATGGTTGAGACCGGGTGAATTTTTCTTGCGGGCGCGCGCCACAGAAGGCCCGGTATCAGAACGCAGGTCAAAGACCAGGCATTGCTTTCCGTTGGCTAGAAGTGGAAAATGCCTGATCAGAAAGTTCCCCAGCTCAGGTTGCGCCCGGTACTCGCCCATTTCTGTCACGATGAGGTAGTCTGATGGGTATTGGCCGATGATTTCTTTGTATCGTTCCTCCACGGTAAGGTTCGGACGCGCCCATCCTTGCAGAGCGTGCATTTCGCTTCGCCATGGCCAGGGAATCCCAATCAATTCCCCATGATATTCAAGTAATTCCCCATCTGCATAACTCAGGAAAATGGCCTTTCGAGTGTGCGCTGTCTTCTCTCCAATCTGTTCCGAAATCGCGACCTGGGCGTAGTCCTCATAATAGATGCGTTGCCGGTTGGCCCGGAGCCAGGCCGCGATCGCCACTAACCAAACGCCAAGCATCAAGGCCGGGAGCGCGCCGCGTGCCAGGCCTGTGGACCCCCGGATGCTTTCCGTGAGTTTGATAAGGTACGATGCTCCCGCCGCCAGTGTGAATGCCACTATGGGCAGGAATTGCAACTGGTAATAGCTGTGAGTGGAGATATGGTGGTTGAACACAAGCCCAAAAATGAGGTATCCGGCCCAAAGCCCGCAACCCAGCGAGCGCGCGAGTCCCCTGGGCAATAGCGGGATGCACAATAGCGCCAGGACGAAGGCCGGGATCCCCACCGCCGCTCGAATCATGTGAAACCAGCCCCGCCAGTAGCCGGATTCGAAAAAGAGTTGAAGGTGGAAACTGCCTTCGGCTTGATACCGAATGTGCCCGCCCGTGAGGGCGCCGTAACCGTAAAACACCAGGCTCGGAAGCAGGGCCACCAGGCCGAAGGTCCATATCCGTAAATTTCTGATCGCAGGGCGAAGACCATGCTGGGCGAGGGGAACTGAAATAAAAGCTGCGAGGATTGCAAACAGGCAGACGGGCTTAATCAGGATGGCCAGCGCCGACAACGCGGCGGCGATCGCAAACTTTTTCGCGGACGGTCCCTCGAAATAAATCCAAATCGCATAGATACTGGCGACAAACATCATCACCATCAGCGGATCGGGTTGAAAGCTGCGGCTGGCCATCAGGCTAAACGGCGCCAGCAGGTAGAAAGCAACAGAAAAAAGCGCGGCGTCCGCCGAGGTCAATTTTCTAGAAAGCAGATAGAGAAACACGCCGCCCACCAGCCAGAAAATCGATGAAAACAGCCTTGGAATCCAGACACGTTCTCCCCGGCTGATGCGATAGGCCCACGACGCAAGGTATTCGAGCAACGGAGGCTCCAATGTGCCGGACCTTTGGCGCAGCAGGTACGCCAGCTTCATTTTCCACGCGGGAACAGACTTGAGATGCTGGTAATAGTAATACCTGGCGATAAAGGCTGAACGGTATTGCCGCACCGGATGAAACTCCAGCGGGAGTTCCTGGATGCCGTGAATTCGCAAGGCAAACGCTGCGAGGAACAGCAGGACCAGAACTGCCGCTCGCATGGGGGCCGGATACACTGGTGAAGGAAATTGCCCCGGAAGACATTTGCTGGAATCAGATTCCATTGGTGCCGCCAATTTTCAGGGCAAATGACTACTCGGTCCAGGACTATTGCCGGGCGCTACCAGCGCGGGTGGACTTGTGCCCGCAGGCGCGTGTCATAAAGCTCGCGCACCTTTTGCATGGCCGCATCGCTGAGCGGCGGCAGCTCGGACGCGCGCGCATTGTCTTCCACCTGCGAAGGCCGCTTGCCGCCCGGGATGGCGCAGGTGACGGCGTCAAACATCAGGATCCAGCGCAGGGCGAGCTGCGCCAGGGTGGCGCCTTCCGGAACCAGCGGGCGCAACTGGTCGACAATGTCGAGGCCCAGATTGTAATCGACGCCGGAGAAGGTTTCTCCCTTGTCGAAGCGCGCGCCCTCGCGGTTGAAGCTGCGATGATCGTCCTGGGCGAAAGCGGTCTGGCGGGTCATGCGACCGGTGAGCATGCCGCTGGCCAGCGGCACCCGCGCCAGGATGCCCACGCGGCGGCGTTTGGCTTCAGGGAAAAACAATTCCGCCGGGCGGTGCCGGAACATGTTGAAGATGATCTGAACGCTCTGGATGCCGGGATACTCCAGCGCCTTCAGACCCTCTTCCGCTGTCTTGACGCTGACGGCATAGTGGCGGATTTTGCCGGCCTTCACCAGACCATCCAGCGCCTCAAAAGTTTCCGGAGTGTAGTAGACCCTGTTGGGCGGGCAGTGGAGCTGCACGATGTCCACACAATCCATCTGCAGGTTGCGCAGGCTCGCTTCCACAAAGCGGGTCAGGTTCTCACGGTTGTAACCTTCGGGAGTTTCCGGGTGCAATTTTTTGCCGGCCTTGGTGGCGATGTAAAAGGTTTCCTTGCGCTCCTTGCGGAGCCGCCCCAGCAGGCGCTCGCTGCGGCCGTCGCCGTAAACATCGGCAGTATCGAAAAAGTTGATGCCCACGTCCAGCGCCTTGTGGAGCGCCGCCATCGATTCCTTCTCATCCACGCTGCCCCACATCGACCCGATGGCCCAGGCGCCAAAACTAATCTCCGAAACCTTCCAACCCGTCCTGCCCAGCTCGCGGTAATTCATTCCTTGCTCCCGTTGAGTTTGGATTTCAGCGCGCCGCTGTCATTCCGAGCGAAGCGAGGAATCTGCTCTTGCCTTATCAGGAAACAAAAGCGGCACAGAAAAGCAGATTCTTCGGCCAAAAACCGGCCTCAGAATGACGTTCGAAATCGTTCGGTGAGTTTGCACCTCAGGCCGCCAGCTGCTATCCCTTCGCCGCTTCTTGCAGGCTCTTGTCGAGGATGGCGACCGCCTGGTCGACGTCGGCCACAGGGATGTTGAGTGGCGGCGACATGCGCAGAACGTTGGCATAGAGGCCGCCCTTGCCGATCACCAGGCCGTTGGACCTTGCGCGCTCCAGGACTTTGGTAGCCAGGTCGCCGGCGGGTTCTTTGGTTTTGCGGTCCTTCACCAGCTCGACGCCCTGCATCAGCCCCATGCCGCGAACGTCGCCGACGGAGGCGTGCTTTTCCTTCAGGACTTCCAGGCCCTCGCGGAAACGCTTGCCGGCCGTCTCGGAATTATCCATCAGCCGCTCTTCTTCAATCAGGTCGATGGTGGCTTTGGCCGCCACGCAGGTGACGGGATTGCCACCGAAGGTGGAAATGGTGAGGCCCTTGAAACTGTCGGCGATTTCCTGCCGGGTGATGGTGCAGCCAATGGGGACTCCGTTGGCCATGCCCTTGGCGCAGGTCATCATGTCGGGCTCGACTTCCCAGTGCTCGATGCCAAACCAGCGCTTGCCGGTGCGCCCGAAGCCCGCCTGGACTTCGTCGGAAATGAAGAGCCCGCCGTAGTTGCGGACGATGTTGGCCACAATCTTGAAATATCCGGGCGGCGGCACCACCACGCCGCCAAGGCCCTGGATGGTTTCCGCCAGCATCCCGGCGATGGCGCCGCCGGTGGAAGTCTTAATCACGTCTTCCACGTCCTTCGCGCAGTGCAGTTCGCAGCTCGGATAGGTAAGGCCGTAAGGGCAGCGGTAGCAATAGGGGCCAGGAGCGTGAATAACGCCAAAGGGCACGATGCCGGCTTTGCGCCAGGAGCTCAGCCCCGTGAGCGACTTCGCAAGCTGCGTGTGCCCGCTGTAACCGTGGCGCAGCGCCAGAATGTCATAGTTGCCCGTGTACATGCGGGCCGTGAGCACGGCCACTTCATTGGCTTCAGAACCGCTGTTGGTGAAGTAGCTTTTCTGCAGCTTGCCGGGCGAGATCTGCGCCATCTTTTCAGCCAGCGCCACGATGGGCTCAGAGGGGAAAAGCGTCGAGGCATGCTGCAGGCGGTCAAATTGGGCCTTGATTTTTGAGGTCACCTTTTCATTGCAGTGGCCCACGCTGATGGTGACAATGCCGCCCAGAAAGTCGAGAAATTTGTTTCCGTCCACGTCGCAAAGATACTGGCCCTTGCCGTGGTCAAGCACCAGCGGGTCCTTGTAATAGGTGGCAACGCAATTGAATAAATATTCTTTGTGCTTGCGAACAATTTCGTCTTTGGTCATAAGTCCATCCTTTATGGATTGATGTGAAAGAAGAGTTTACAGGCGAAAGGCAAAAGTTAAAAGGGGCACCGCGGCGCCGAAGGCTGCGCCTCAACAAAATGAGGCATTGTGGTTCCAAGCCAGGAGGCCGCATTTTCATATAAGGAAAAACATCAAGAGCCGCTCGAGCAAAGGCGCCAAGGCGCAAAGATGCTCGGATAAAGATTCATCAGACGCGGCAGGGCATTCGCGGCCGTGTTCAGGGGCGAGACGCGCATGCCATATTGAATAGAATCCACTGCACGTCGCAAACTGCCCCCGCTTCCTGCCTTCTGCTTTCTGCCACCTGCCAGCTACTTCAAGTACTTCGCCAGCCAATCCTGCACCGTCTGATACCAGAAGCGGCTGTCATCAGGTTTCATGACCAGGTGGCTTTCTTCTTCCAAATAGACGAGCTTCGAAGGCACGCCCTGGCGCTGGAGTGCGGTGAAGAGCTGGAATGACTGCCCCTCCGGCACGCGAAAATCTCTGGCGCCTTCAAAGATCAGCATGGGCGTTTTGGCGTTCTGGATGTAATGGGACGGCGACCACTTTTCATAGAGCGCGGGGTTGTTCCACGGCACGCCTTTCAATTCCCATTCCGGAAACCACAGCTCCTCCGTCTCGCCATACATCGAGCGCAGATCGAACACGCCATCGTGCGAGACAAGAACCTTGAAGCGGTCCGTCTGGCCTTCAATCCAGTCGATCATGTAACCGCCGTAGCTGGCGCCGGCGGCGCCGATGCGGTCTTTATCCACGTAAGGAAGGTTCTCAAGATAATCGGTGGCTTTCATCAGGTCTCCGTAGGGAGCGCCGCCCCAGTCGCCGGAAATTTCCGCCGTGAAAGCCTGGCCATATCCGATGGAGCCGTGGAAGTTGGGCGCCATCACGACGTAGCCGTAAGAGGCGAACAGTTCGGCGTTCCAGCGGTAAAACCAGGAATCATTCCAGTTCCCCTGCGGCCCGCCGTGAATCAACAGCAGGCCGGGATATTTTTTGCCGGGATCGAAACGGGGCGGCTTCACCAGGACGCTCTCGATTTGCGCGCCGAACGCGTCGGGCGTCTTGACGGATTCAGCGGGATTCATTCTGATGGTGGCCATCACGGCGTCATTCATGTGTGTCAATTGAGTCAGCGCGCCGCCTGAAGCGGATGCGGTATAAATTTCCGGCGGCTGGGTCAGGCTTTGATGAGTGAAGATCAGCCGGCCGCCCGCGGCAACCGAAAGCTCGTCATTGTAACCGCCAAGAATTTTTACGACTCGTGGATGGCTGACGGAAGTCTTGAAGATGGGCTGCTCGATGCCTTCCGGCGCAATGAAAAAGAGAGTGTCGGAATCGGGCGCCCAGGCAAAGCTCAATACCCACTGGTCAAATCCGGTGGTGAGGTCTTTGATGTGGCCAGTATCACGATCGTAAACGCGCAGGCGGAACAGGGAGGATTCGTAGCCGTTGGTGGCCTGCGAGGTGTAGGCGATGTAGCGGCCGTTCGGTGAGTATTGCGGCGCCGCATCGGAACCCGGATTGTCGCTGGTAATGTTTTTCGCTTCGCCGCCGGCGGCATTCACCAGAAACAGATCGTTATTGGTGGTCCAGACTTGCGAGCTGAGCGGCTGGGAATGGTTCGAGGTATAGCAGACCTCCTTCCCGTCGGCCGAGATGGCGTAGCCGTCCGCCGCGCCCAGGAAAAAAGTGGGCGAAGTGTAAGGGCCGGGCGTAAGATCGCGCGGCTCGCCTCCCTGTGCTGGAACGGCAAACAGGTGGGTGACCTTTCCATCGAGCCAGTGGTCCCAATGGCGGAAAAAGAGCTGATCGATGACGCGCGCCTTCACCTTGCTGGATTTCGCCTCATCGAGCCGCCGATGGTTGCACTCCGCATCGTGACAATCGGGATAAACCTCAGAAGTAAAAAGCAGCGTGCCGGCGTTGGCAGCCCAGGTGACCCCGTCGGCTTCGGTGGCGAAGTGGGTCAGCTTGCGCGCCTCGCTGCCTTCGGCGGAAATAATCCAGATCTGTGATCCGCCGTTCCCGGACGAGATATAAGCGATGGACTTTGAATCCGGAGACCAGCGCGGGCGCGAATCGGAAGCGGCGCCGCGCGTGAGCTGCTCGGGTTCGCCCCCCGCCAGCGGGACCCTCCAGATGTGGCTGACCATTTTGTTCGTGTGAAGATCGGGCGTGGAGACGGCATAGGCGATCCACTGGCCGTCGGACGAGGGCTGGGGATCGGAGATGCGCTGGATTTTCATCAGGTCATCGAACGTCAGCGCGTGCTTTGCCTGGGCAACAGCGGGCAGGGCAGCGGCGGCGAGAATGAACGGCAGGACCAGCCTGAGAGCGGTTCGCTTCATATTGGCCTCTCTGAATCAGAAGTTGCGAAAAAGGCGAACGAGTAGGAAAAAGAAGCAAGGCTAAAATTTGCGTGACCATTCTTTTGGCCAGCGCTCAATGACCACCTTCTCCTGCGTATAAAACTGCACGGCGTCGCGGCCCTGCGCGTGCAGCACGCCGAAGAAGCTGTCCTTCCATCCACTGAAAGGGAAGTAGGCCATCGGCGCGGCCACGCCGATGTTGATTCCGATGTTGCCCACCGGCGCCTCATAACGGAACCGCCGTGCGGCGGCGCCGCTGTTGGTGAAAATCGAAGCCTGATTGCCAAACGGGCTGCGCGAGAGGAATTCGATCCCTTCTTCCAGCGTCTTGACGTGGTTCAGGCTGAGGACGGGGCCGAAAATTTCACTCTGCGCCACCACGCTGCCGGCCGGCACATTTTCAAGCAAGGTCGGCTTGAGAAAATTGCCCTTGCCTTTGGCGATGGCGTCGTCGCGGCCATCCAGGAGAATTCTGGCGCCATCGGCTTCGCCCCTGGCGATGAAGCCTTCAATGCGCTCCTTGCTCTCCGCGGTGATGACGGGCCCCATCTGCACGTCTTGCTGCAACCCACTGCCCACCCGGATGGAGCTGGCGGCTTCCGTGATCTGCGGCGTAAAGCTTTCGCGCGCATCGCCCACCGTGACCGCCAGAGAAACCGCCAGGCACCGCTGCCCGGCGCAGCCGAAGGCGCTGTCGCAGGTGATGCGGGTTGCCGCTTCCATGTCGGCGTCCGGCAGGACCAGCACCGGGTTCTTGGCCCCGCCCTGGCATTGCACTCGTTTGCCGTGCGCTGACGCCTGGGCATAAACGTATCTGGCCACCGGCGTCGAGCCCACAAAACTGATGGCGCGGACCTCGGGGTGTTCAAGCAGCGCATCCACCGAATCTTTGGAGCCGTGGATCAGCCCCAGGACGCCGGGCGGAAGTTTCAACTGCTCCATCAGTTCGAACATGAAGGCGCTTGATAGCGGCACGCGTTCCGAGGGTTTCAGAATGAAAGTGTTGCCGCACGCCAGGGCATAAGGCAGAAACCAGAAGGGAATCATGGCCGGAAAGTTGAAGGGGGTGATGGCGGCCACCACGCCCAGCGGCTGGCGGACCATGGTTTCGTCAATTCCCTGCGCCACGTCCTCGAGGTTGTAACCCTGCATCAGCGTGGGAATTCCGCAGGCGACCTCGACGTTTTCGACGGCGCGCCGCAGCTCGCCGCGCGATTCCGCGAGCGTCTTGCCGTTCTCTGTGGTGATGGTCCGGGCGATCTCTTCAAAATGTTCTTCGAGGATCTGTTTCAATTTGAAGAGATATTGGATGCGGTCTTCCGGCGGGGTGCGGCGCCATTCGGGGAAAGCCTGGCCGGCCGCGCGAACGGCACGGTCAACGTCATCGGCAGCGGCAAGTGGGACGCGCCCGAGCACGTCGCCGGTTGCGGGATTCAGGACGTCCTGATAGTCGCTGGACTTCGATCGTTGCCATTGCCCGTTGATGTAAAGTTGCAGCTCGCGCGTGCCTTTGTTGCTGGTGGTGCCCGAAGTGGTCATTCCTACCCTCCAATCACATTATTGCTTTGCCCACTCGGTATGGAACACGCCTTGCTTATCCGTGCGGTGATAGGTGTGGGCGCCGAAGCAGTCGCGCAGCGCCTGCAACAGATTGGCCGGAAGGCGTTCCTGCCGGTAGCTGTCGATATAGCCCAGCGAGGTGGAGAACGCCACGCACGGGGTGCCCACCTGGGTCGCAGCTTTGACAATCTCGCGAAGGTCAGCCGTATGCTTGTTAATGGTTGAGCTGATCGTCGGCGCCAGCAACAGATTCGCCAGGGCCGGCTCCATGGCGAATGACTGCTGGATGTGGTCGAGCATTTTGGCGCGGATAATGCAACCGCCCTTCCAGATGCGGGCGATTTCGGCGTAGTTCAGGCCGTATTGATACTCTTTTGAGGCGGCCCGAAGCTGCGCAAAGCCCTGCGCGTAGCAGACCTTCACGGCCACCCGGTAGGCTTCGCGCATGTGGGTGAGGAAAGCGGTGAGGTCGCCTGAAAAAACATCCTTGGGGCCGCTCAGAATTTCGGCGGCGGCCACACGCTCTTCTTTCTGCCCCGAAAGGATGCGCGCTTCCACCGCATAAGCAAGCGTCGGCACGGCGACGCCCAGGTCCATGGAATCCTGCGCCGTCCATTTTCCGGTGCCTTTCTGCTGGGCCTCGTCCACGATCACATCGACGAGCGGCTGTCCGGTGGCATCATCTCTTTTGCCCAGAACCAGCGTGGTGATTTCCAGCAGGTAGGAGTTGAGGTCAGAGGCGTTCCACTCGGCGAAAATATCGTGAATTTCCGGCGTGGTCAGCCGGAGCACACGCTTGAGGATGTCGTAGGTCTCGCAGATGAGCTGCAGGATGCCGTACTCGATTCCATTGTGGACCATCTTGACGTAATGCCCGGCGCCGCGGGGCCCGAGGTAGGTGCAGCAGGCGCCGTCTTTGGTCTGCGCGGCCATTTGGGTGAGCAAAGGCTCGAGGTGCCGGTAGGAATCTTCATGCCCGCCCGGCATCAGCGAGGGGCCGTGCAGCGCGCCTTCTTCGCCTCCGCTGACGCCCATTCCAAAGAAGCGCAGGCCAGCCTGCTCGAGTTGCTGCACGCGGCGCTCTGTATCTTTGAAGTAAGAGTTGCCGCCGTCGATGACAATGTCTTCCTTGTCAAGATAGGGCTTGAGGTCGTTGAGGGCGGCGTCAACGGCCTTGCCGGCGGGGACCATCATCAGAATGCGGCGTGGTCTCTCGAGGGCCGCCACAAAATCTTTCAGGGAGTTTGTGACGGTGACTTCCTTGCCGGCGACCTCCCTTGCAACTTTCGCCACTTTGTCCTTGTCGATATCGAACCCGGCTGCGGAGAAGCCTTTGCTCTCTGCGTTAAGGGCAAGGTTCTTGCCCATCACACCCATTCCCATCACACCCAGATGTCGTTTCGCCATCGTCGCCTCCTCCGTTCAAGTCACGCTGACTGGTGATTTTCCAGGGTATCTGCGGACCCATGCCGCAGCTCTGATGTTGAGATACGCGATTTCGTCCCGCAAAAGGAATATAATACACCCCTTGGACGTTACATCCTGGTCCCTTGCGCATCTAACCCAAAGTAGGTGCGAGACGGGCGGAATGCGTACTCGCTCTCGGGGGCTTAATTCGTCTGTGCGCAAATCCAGAACAGGAGCCAATGGCTTTGGAGGGACAAATAGCAGCTCAAACTTCAAGAGAAAGCGGGAGCGGAGCAGAGCTTGACCTGCTTTGCATTAACACCATTCGCGGCCTGGCGATGGATGCCGTTCAGAAGGCGAATTCCGGCCACCCGGGGATGCCGATGGGCGCGGCCCCCATGGCCTACGTGCTTTGGACGCGACACCTGCGGTACGATCCGCTGAAGCCCCGCTGGCCCAATCGCGACCGATTTATTCTTTCCCCGGGCCACGGCTGCATCCTGCTTTACAGCCTGCTCCACCTCGCCGGCTATGACATGCCTCTGGATGAGCTGAAGCATTTCCGGCAGTGGGGCAGCGAAACACCGGGCCATCCCGAGTACAATCTTGACCGGGGAATCGAGACCACCACGGGGCCGCTTGGCCAGGGGTTCGGCAACGGCATCGGCATGGCGATTGCTGAAAAATACCTGGCAGCGCATTTCAACCGGCCGGGGCACGAGCTGGTCAACTACAAGATTTATGCCATTGTCAGCGACGGCGACCTTATGGAAGGCGTGTCGTCAGAAGCAGCTTCGCTGGCCGGCCATCTGGGGCTGAGCAACCTGGTGTATCTCTACGACGACAACCACATCTCCATCGAGGGCCCTACCGACCTGGCCTTTACTGAAAGCCGCGCCAAACGTTTTGAGGCGTACGGATGGTTTGTGCAGACCATTGCGGACGGCAACGACATGGAAGCCATCGACAAGGCTCTGAAGGCCGCGAAAGCGGAACAGGAGCGTCCATCCATCATCATGGTCCGGACCCACATTGCTTACGGCAGCCCGAACAAGCATGACACGGCAGGCGCGCACGGCTCGCCGCTGGGCGAGGAAGAGGTGAAGCTTTCCAAGGAAAATCTTGGAATACCCCAGGAGCCGAAGTTCTATATTCCGGATGATGTCCTTGCTCATTTCCGCAAGGCCATCGACAGGGGCGAGAAAGCCGAGACCGAATGGCAGGAACGTTTGAACGCCTATCGCAAAGCGTACCCGGACCTGGCCGGCGAATGGGACCGCTACGTGCGCGGGGAGCGGCTTGACGGCTGGAAATCAAAACTTCCAACGTTCAAAGCCTCCGACGGACCCATCGCCACGCGGCAGGCTTCCGGCGCGGTGCTGAATGCAATCGCCAGCGATCTGCCCACGCTGATCGGTGGTTCGGCGGACCTTTCACCCTCCACAGACACGATCATCAAGAGCTCCAAATATTTCGAGAAGGGACACTACGGGGAACGCAATTTTACTTTCGGCGTGCGAGAGCATGCCATGGGCTCCGCCCTGAATGGAATGGCCCTGAGCGGGCTGATTCCTTTTGGCGCGACCTTCCTGATTTTTTCAGATTATATGCGGCCAACGCTGCGGCTGGCGGCGTTGATGAAGATCCACTCGATTTTTGTTTATACCCACGACAGCATCTTCCTGGGCGAAGATGGCCCCACGCACCAGCCCATCGAACAGATTCCCTCGCTGCGCGCAATTCCGAATTTGTCATTCATCCGGCCTGCCGACGCGAATGAAACCGCGGTGGCGTGGCGGATGGCGATTGAAAGAAAGGATGGCCCGGTGGCCCTGGCGCTGACCCGGCAAAAGCTTCCGGTGATTGACCGCCAGAAGTACGCTGCTGCCGATGGTCTGGCGATGGGGGCTTACGTCCTCGCAGATTCAAAGGGCAAACGGCCGGATGTGATCCTGATCGCATCAGGGTCGGAGGTTTCTGTGGCGGTTGAAGCCTTCGAAAAACTCGTTGGCGAAGGCGTCGCAGCGCGCGTGGTCAGCATGCCGTCCTGGGACCTTTTTGAGAAGCAGCCACAGGATTACAAGGATGAAGTTCTGCCGCCGCTGACTTCCGCCCGTCTTGCCATCGAGGCGGCGGCTCCTTTCGGCTGGGAGCGTTACATCGGCCCCAAAGGCAGCGTGATCGGCATGACGCACTACGGCGCCTCGGCGCCCTACAAGGTGCTGGCGGAGAAGTTTGGCTTTACGGCGGATAATATCGTCCGCCGGGCGCATGAATTGATGGGGCACTAAACGAAATGATTCGGGAACCAGCGCATCTTTTGCAACAGGGAGCGGATTCATCCGTGCCGCAGGGGCTGATGTGCCCTTTCGCCGCGCCGCCCATGAAATTAAGGTTAGGAGGTAGCAATTGATGAGCGAAAATCCGTTAAAACAACTGAACAAGTATGGCCAGAGTGTCTGGCACGATTACATCCGCCGCAAGGAAATCATTTCCGGCGAATTAAAAAAACGGATTGATGAAGACGGCCTGTCGGGGATCACATCGAACCCGAGCATATTTGAGAAGGCCATTGCCGGCAGTGACGATTATGATGCAAGCATCCGCCAGCATGCCGGCGAAAATCTTGATGCGCCGCAGATTTTCCAGAAGCTGGCTGTAGAAGATATCCAGAAAGCCACGGATGAGTTCCGCGGCGTTTTTGAGAAGACGGGCGGGCGCGATGGCTATGTGAGCCTGGAAGTTTCACCGCTGCTTGCGCATGATACGCGGGGAAGCATTGAAGAAGCCAGGAAATTGTTTGCAGCCGTCAACCGGCCGAACGTGATGATCAAGATACCGGGGACAAAAGAGGGGCTTCCCGCCATCGAACAGACGCTCACCGAAGGCATCAACATCAACATCACGCTGCTTTTCGGAATTGAACGTTACACAGATGTGGCCAACATTTATCTGAAGGCGCTCGAAAAACGAGTGGCCGAAGGCAAGCCGATCGACCGGCTGGTGTCGGTCGCCAGCGTGTTCGTGAGCCGTATCGATTCACTGGTGGACAAGCAGTTGGAGGCAAAGCTGGCTGCGGCCAAAACGCCGGAAGAACGCAAAAAGATTGAGGGCCTGATGGGCCGGGTGGCGGTTGCCAATACCAAGCTGGTCTACCAGAAATACAAAGAGATCTTTTTGACTCCGCGTTTCGAAGCGCTGGCGAAGAAAGGCGCGCGCGTCCAGCGGCCGCTTTGGGGTTCCACCAGCACCAAGAACCCGAAATACAGTGACATCCTTTACGTGCAGGACCTGATCGGCCGCGATACCGTGAACACCATGCCGACCCAGACCATGGATGCCTACCGCGACCACGGAAAGCCCGAAGCGGACACCATCGAACGGGGGCTTGACGATGCCCGCAAGGTCATCTCGGCGCTACCGGAGGTTGGCATCGATCTGTACGCTGTGACCGAGCAGCTCGTAGAGAACGGCGTGGAAGCGTTTGCGAAGGATTACAAGAAACTGCTGTCGAGCATCGAAGAGAAGAAAGAAGGTTTGCGGGCAGCAAGCGCGTAGCCCGGTAGTTCTTACGCGCCACCTCGTCACGGCGGTCCAGGGAACGTTCCTCCTGATGGGACAGCAGCTTGTTTCCGGAGCTGCCGTGGGCAGTGGGTGGAGATCGTTTCAGTGAAGGTCCCATCGCTATCACGGGCCCCGGAAGCGGCCTCGAACCGCCCGCCAGGCGAAAGAATTTCCGGTGCATTCTCCCCGGTGCTCCAGGCATCAGCGGTATTTTCAGTCACCACCGAACGGAACCACGGACGCGGACCCAGAAAGGACAAAGAGCCTTATGGCGGGTACAACGGTCGCCACGAATCCCTTGCGTGAAGGCATGCGTATCCGAAAAACGCCGGGCCCCTGCTCGATGGTGATCTTTGGCGCTTCCGGTGATCTGACGGCGCGAAAACTGATCCCTGCGCTTTATTACCTGCATCGTGAACGCCTGCTGCCCCAGGGCTTTTCCGTGATCGGGTGCGCGAAAACGTCATACAGCAATGAGAAATTCCGCAAGGCCATGGCAGACGCGGTCCGCAAATTTTCCGAGCAGCCTTCGGCAGTTGATGAGGCTTCGCTGAAGAGCTTCACGGAATCCATCTACTATCTCACCGACAATTTTGGCGACAGGAAGGCTTACAAGCAACTGGGCGACCTGCTCGAGAAGCTGGACAGCGAGAGGGGAATCGGCGGAAACCGGCTCTATTACCTGGCCACGCCGCCCAGCTCTTTCCCTGTAATTATCGGCCATCTTGGCGCCGCGGGGCTGGCGGCGCCGGGAGATTCAGAGAAGAGTTGGACCCGCGTGGTGATTGAAAAACCCTTCGGCCACGACCTGAAGAGCGCGCGCGAGCTCACCACCGTCGTGAATTCGGCCTTCAAAGAGGAGCAGGTTTATCGCATTGACCATTACCTGGGCAAGGAGACTGTCCAGAACCTTTTGGTATTCCGCTTCGCCAACGGTATCTTTGAGCCCATCTGGAACCGGCGCTACATCGATCACGTTGAAATCACCGTCGCCGAAGACCTGGGCGTCGAGGGCCGGGGCCGCTATTACGAGGAAGCAGGATTGTTGCGCGACATGATCCAGAACCACGTGATGTCGGTGCTGAGCCTGGTGGCGATGGAGGCGCCGTCATCATTCGAAGCCGTGGAAGTGCGCGACGAGAAGGCCAAGGTGATGCGTTCCATTCGCCCCATCGATCTGGAGCGTCTGGATGACTTTGTGGTGCGCGGCCAATATAGCGAAGGCTGGGTGAAGGGCGAGAAGGTCCAGGCATACCGGGCTGAGCCGAACGTCTCTCCCACATCGACGACGGAGACTTTTGCTGCCCTCAAGCTGTTTATCGACAACTGGCGATGGGCGGACGTGCCCTTCTATGTGCGGTCGGGCAAGCGGCTCGCCAAGCGCGTTTCGGAAATTGTGGTGCAGTTCCGCCGCGTTCCTCACATGATGTTCGGCCGTAAGACCCAGAACCCTGTGGAACAGAATGTGCTGGCCATGAGGATCCAGCCGAATGAAGGCATTTCCATCAACTTCAACGCGAAATTTCCGGCCCCCATGATGGAAATCCGTCCCGTGAAGATGGAATTCCGCTACGCGGAGTCATTTGGCGGCGAGCCGCCCACCGCCTACGAGACGCTTCTGCTGGATTGCATGCTGGGCGACCAGACCCTCTTCAACCGGGAGGATGCAGTTGAACTCGCCTGGCAGCTTTTGTCGCCCCTGCTCGACCGCTGGCGGGAGGACGGAGATAAGGGCGTGCGGCTTTATGAGGCGGGAAGTTGGGGCCCGGAGGCTGCGGACAGGCTGGTCGAGCAGGACGACCGCCGATGGCATCGGCTTTAGCTGACTGTCCTGCCATTAGCTAGCTGCTGAAAAAACTCGTTTAAAGTGCTGTAGCGGCGAGTTTACCTCGCCGCATACCAAGTCTTTTGGGTACACGGGTGGCGGCGTAACGCCGCCGCTACACGTTTTTGTGCAATCTGTCAGGCGGTTTCGTCCTTTAAATCAGCGGAAACCATCAGGAGGAGGATTCGTTGCCTGTATCCAAGAAGTTCAAGTCGCTTACGGCGGGTGAACTCCAACCGGCTGACGTCGCCACGCTGGAGGACCAATTATCCGAGTTATGGCGGTCGGCGGCCGAGGACCCTGAAACAGAGCATCCGGTGATGCGGGCGTCCGTACTGACGCTTCTGGCGTTTGTTGAAAGCGAAGAAGAAGGCCGTGAAACGTTCAACCTGGTCAGCCGCGTGATTGCCCAGAACCCCTGCCGCGCCATCCTGATGGTGGCTGAACCCAGGGAACGTCCGGAGGGCCTGTCCGCCTGGATTTCGGGCCAGTGTCATCTGCCCCCTTCGGGCGCGAGGCAGGTCTGCTGTGAGCAGATCTACGTGCGCGCGCGGGGGGAAGCGGTGAAGGGGCTTGGCAATGTGGTCCTTCCGCTGATTGTCCCCGAGCTTCCCGTCTATCTGTGGTGGAGAGCGGGGCGCTTTGCTCCGCCATCGTTCCTGGACGAGGCGCTTCGCGCTACCAACCGCGTGCTGGTGGATTCCGGGCGGTTTGAGGAGCCCGAGGCAGACCTGGCGACGCTGGGGCGGCAGATGGAGCGGTTCCGCAATGCGGAAGGCACGGCATTCAGCGATATCAATTGGGCGCGGCTCACACCGTGCCGTGAACTGATTGCCCAGATTTTTGATTCTGATGAAGCCCGCTGCTGCCTCCAGGACCTGGCGGAAGTAAGGCTCGAATGGCAGCAGGAAGCCGGAGCGGAAGCGGGCCGCACGGCCCAGGCGCTGCTTCTCACGGCGTGGCTGGCCAGCCGCCTGGGCTGGCGGCCGGCGGGGCGAATCAGGCCCAGCACAACTCCCAGCCGGGTTGTGGCTTTTCAGCGGGGAGACAAGCCGATTCGAGTAGAATGGGTGGTCCACCGGGAGGCGGGCAAGCCTCCGGCCTCTTTCGCGGTGAATCTGAAAACCGGTTCCAGTCCTCCTGCAAGCTATTCGGTGACGGAATCGGCTGAAGAAGGAACCGTGCGCACGCACACCGAAGCGCCGGGATGTGTGACGCTGGAGCGGACAGCCCGGCTTGTGGTCATGAGCGAAGTCGAGCTGGTGAACGAAGAACTGAAATTTCCGGGTCAGGACAGAGTTTACGAAGAGATACTGGACCTGATCACCCAGATGGTCGAGTTGTGATCTCCCGTTGTTGAGATGGCTGGTGGTCGAATGAGCGAAACGAATTTTCGAATATTCTCGGAGTTGGAGGGTATGAGCCGGGCGGCGGCCGTGCGATTTACCGAGCTTGCCCGGGAACGCGCCCAGCAGGGAAAAGTGTTTACGGCTGCGCTTTCCGGCGGTTCAACGCCGCGCACCTTCCTGGAAATTCTGGCCAACCCGGAGTTTTCCCAGCGAATTCAGTGGGAGAGCGTTCACCTTTTTCAGGTTGACGAACGCTGTGTCCCGCCGGACCACCTTCAGAGCAATTACCGCATGATTCACGGAACTCTCCTGCGGCCTGTGCCCAGTGCTGCCGATAATTTCCATCGCATGAAAGCCGAATCGGCAGACCGTGACGCCGCGGGCGCAGAATACGAGGCGGAGATCCGCAATGTTTTTGCCCCGCCTGAGGGCCAAATGCCGAGCTTCGATCTCATCTTTCTGGGGCTGGGGTCAGATGGGCACACAGCGTCGCTTTTTCCGGCTTCGAGGGCGCTCGACGAAAGCAGCAAGTGGGTATGCCCCAACTTTGTGGAAAAGCTCCAGGTGCACCGGCTGACGCTGACCTATCCGGTCCTCAACGCGGCCAATGAGGTTGTGTTTCTTGTTTCGGGGGCGGGAAAGGCGGAAATCCTCCAGCAGGTGCTCGAAGGTCCGCGCGACTCAAAACTTTTTCCGGCCCAGGGAATCCAGCCGGCCGCGGGACCTTTGAACTGGTATCTGGATCGGGCGGCAGCACAGCTTCTCCGAAAGGGCCGCGCTAACAGGAAAAATTCTTGATTAAAATTGCTCCCTCCATTCTTTCCGCGGATTTCACGCGCCTCGGCGAGCAGGTGCAGGCGGTGGAAGCAGCCGGGGTGGACCGCATCCAGATCGACGTGATGGACGGACGATTTGTCCCCAACATTACCTTTGGAACACAGGCGGTGTCGTCCTTGCGGCCGCTCACGCGCCTGACTCTGGAAACGCACCTGATGGTCGAGCCGCCGGAAGACTTTATTGAAGAGTTTGCGGAGGCCGGGGCTGATACCATCATCATCCACCAGGAAGCGACCCCGCACTTGCACCGCGCCATTCAGCAGATTCATTCCCTGGGCAAGAAGGCCGGCGTGGCGCTGAACCCGTCGACGCCGGCGGTACTTCTTTCAGAGGTGATCGGGAATCTCGACCTCGTGCTGGTGATGACCGTCAATCCGGGCTTTGGCGGGCAGGAATTCATCATGGAAACTCTGCCGAAGATCCGTGAAATCCGCCGGCAGATTGAGGAAAAGGGCCTCCAATGCGAAGTGGAAGTGGATGGCGGGATCAATACCGAGACCGCGCCCCTGGTGGTCAAGGCCGGGGCTGATGTGCTGGTCGCCGGATCGTCCGTCTATGGATGCAAGGACGGCGTGGCGGCAGCGATCCAGGCGCTGCTGTCGAGCGTCTCTTCCTGATGCCTGGTTTCACCACTATGAAGATTGCGGTTTTAGGACTTGGATATGTAGGCTGTGTGACGGGGGCGTGTCTCGCCCGGATGGGTCACACGGTCCATGGCGTTGATGTTTCTGCGGCAAAAGTGAGCCTGCTGAATTCCGGCCAGTCTCCCGTGCTCGAGCAGGGGCTGGAAAGCCTGGTGGCGAAGTTGGTGGCCGAAGGCAAACTCCGTGCCACTCTCGATCCGCTCGAGGCGCTCCATCAGGCCGATATTTCGCTGGTGGCTGTGGGCACGCCGTCACGCAAAGACGGCAGCGCTGACCTGGACCACCTTGTTTCCGCGCTGGGAGGTATTGGGCGGTTTCTTCGCGCGGCGAAGAAATTCCACGTGGTTGCTATCCGGAGCACCGTGCCACCGGGTACCACCGAGGGCCTGGTGATTCCGGCGCTTGAGAAAACGAGCGGCAAAAGAGCGGGCGTCGATTTTGGTGTCTGCTTCCATCCCGAATTCCTACGCGAAGGTTCTTCCATCCACGATTTCTTCAACCCGCCCAAAACCGTGCTGGGCACAAACGACCCGCGGACAGCGCGGCGGATGGCCCGCTTGTGGAAATCCGTCCGGGCGCCCCTTTTTGTAACCTCATTCAAAGCAGCGGAAATCCTGAAATATGCTGACAACACCTTTCACGCTCTCAAAGTCTCGTTTGCCAATGAAATCGGTTCGGTGTGCAGAAGGTTTGATATTGAGAGCAAGGAGGTGATGCAGATCTTCCTTCAGGACACCAAGCTCAATATTTCGCCCCTGTATCTCAGGCCCGGCTTCGCCTTTGGCGGCCCTTGCCTGCCCAAAGACGTCAGAGCGCTGGGGTGGCTGGCACGGAAAAATAGATTGCACCTCCCCTTGATTGAGAACATCCTTCCCAGCAATTCCCGCCATCTTGAGCGAGCAGTTGACATGGTCCTCGCCACCCGGCGGCAAAGGATCGGAGTTCTCGGGCTGGTTTTCAAGTCAGACACCGATGACCTGCGTGAAAGTCCTGCCTGCGAACTGGTTAAGAGGTTGATCGCGGCCCGAAAAAAAGTGAGAGTATATGATCCTCGTGTCCGGTTTGACCGCTTGCTGGGGGCCAACGAGACTTTTATCCGTAAAGAGCTTCCCTCGCTTCCGCGGCTGATGACACAGTCTTCTTCAGAACTCGTGAAGGCCTGCGACGTAATCGTCCTGGCGGGGACCCATCCGGAGTTTAAAGCGGCGCTCGGGGGCCTTAAGAAAGGCAAAATTCTGGTGGACCTGGTAGGGCTTGATCTTCTTCCTGAGCGGCCCGGCGTTCGCCTCAAGCGCCTGGCATAGAAGGTGGCGGTCTCGCGGCAGTCCCGCCGGTGACGACTGTGAAAATCAGCCGGCTTGCATCGCGAATCGAATAGCTGCCCCGCAGCTTTCCTGCAAATAAGTTCATCCTCCGGCGGACCCTGCCAACGTGGCTTTTGAGGTGCCGCTGATTTTCGATGCTCTCATTAAATTGTTAGCGATAAGAGTCCATTTGGGGCATTTTGGGCTTGACATATAACGAAGAGGATTATAAAGTTCTAATGTTTTTAGGGGGTTCGAGTAGTTCGATAAGTGAGGATTATCAGCCTTCACGTACAAATAGCAGGGGGAGAGAATGTTGATTCAAAAGAGACTGGTGCGGTTGGGAATGATGTTAATCGCGGTGATGGGGATCGGACTGATGCCGATGCTGGCGGGGTCGGCGGCAGTGGGGACGATCGCCGGGAGCCGTGATGCGAGTTTGAGCGGGGAGGCCCTGGTGCCGAACACGACGGTGTTCAGCGGGGACA
>DASSJE010000335.1:0-16575 GCA_035691365.1 Terriglobia bacterium | reverse complement strand
ACGGTGCGGCAGGTGGCGTCGGCACGGCGCTGCTGCAGCTCGGGCGCCTGGCGGGCCTCGAGATGTACGGCACCTGTTCTTCGCGCGGTGCAGCGGCCGTTTCCGAATTGGGCGGCGTCCCCATTGATTACCAGCGCCAGGATTTCGTGCAGGAGATTCGCCGCCTCACCGGCGAGGGCGTGGACGCTGTCTTTGATCCCATCGGCGGCGCCCATCTCTGGCAATCCCGCGAGGCCCTCCGCCCTGGCGGGAAGGTGGTGGGCTATGGCCTGATCACTTCGCTGCGTGGAGAGGGATTGTCTTCAGGCCGCCCCGGCCGCCGTAGACGCTTTCGGGGAACCGCCACGTTCGCATTGTATATTGCGGGTGGCTGGCTTCTGCCTGGCCGAAAGCGGGTAGTCCCTTAAAGTATCCAGACCCTCAAGCGGTTGAAACCCGAACTGTTTCGACACGATCTGATTACCCTTCTTGACCTGCTTCGCGAGCAGAAGATCAAACCGATCATCGCCCAACGATTTCCTCTTGCCGATGCAAGAAAGGCGCATGAGCTGCTCGGAAAGGGAGGCGTCATCGGCAAGATCGTGCTGGTGTGCAAAGGCCCATCGCTTGATTCAGGCGCGACGTAGCAACGGCCAATGTGCCGAATACATTCCAGACTGCGGAACGTCTTCGCCGCCCGCCGTCCCCTTCAGGGGTGTACCACGTGCTTCGGCGCTGCTTTCCCGCGGGGTTCTATGGGCTCCCGCCCGGGGCGTGCAGAAGCTGAGTTCTCTTCATGGCATGCCCTTCCACAATCTCATAGATTGCGTCTCCCTGAACGTTTGTAAACTCTTGCTTCAATCCACTGGGCCATTCGACCACGACCTTGCTCATTACGGCGTCGCCTCCCAGCCCGAAATGGAGGCGCGAATCATTCGTCGAGTTGTAGCTTCCTCCTGCGCGGACTTCGTCAATCTGGGTCATGCCGGACGAACTGACTTTGACGCGCGCGCCAACCGCACCACGGTTGCTCCTGGCGCCTACCAGCCGGAACAGGACGCGATGGTTGGAGTTGCGCGTTTCGTTGAGAAACAAGGAAGGCGGACCGTTGGCATTAAAGATGACCACATCAAGATTTCCGTCGTTGTTGATATCGCCGAATGCCGTACCGCGGCGCGACTGCAGGGGGCCATCATTCAGGCCGGTGCGATTCGAAACTTCGTCGAAAGTTCCGTTCCCCTGATTGCGGAACAATAGTATCGGCTCGCGATATTTGGGTGTATTATCGAGTGCGTCCATCATGGAAGAAAAGTTGCCGCTGGCAATGAGGATGTCGGGCCAGCCATCGTTGTCGAAATCGCCGAAACCCACGCCCCACTTCACAGGCAGGAAGGTCGGATAGGTAATCTTGGCCGCCGTGGCCATTTCCGTAAAGATGCCGTTCCCATCATTTCGATAAAGGCCCGCGTGCTGTGTGCTGTAGCTGGTTACGACCAGGTCGAGCCTGCCATCGCGATTGAAGTCGGCGAAATCCGCGGCCATGTTGCCCCAAAGCTCTCCATTGGCTCCCACCGCGGTGCCCGAGATGAGCCCGATTTCTTCAAATGTGCCGTCGTGTTTATTGTGATAGAGAAAGTTGGGGCCGCCGTCGTTGGTGACGAACAGGTCGGGCCAGCCATCATTGTCGTAATCGCCCCAGACAACTCCCATACCGTGAAGCGTTGGCACATCGTAGACGCCCGCTTTTTGAGACACATCCTCGAAGGTGCCGTCTCCACGATTGCGGAACAGAAAATCAGTTTCACCCGGCAAGTCGGTGGGGAGTTGTAAGAATGACTCGTAGCCGCTCGCGCGGGGATCAAACGTGGGCAAGTGGTGAGCATCGAAGTCAACGTAGCGAGCCACAAAGAGGTCGATATGCCCATCCCGGTCATAGTCAGCCCAGGCCGCGCCGACGCTGAACCCGCCTGCTTTGAGGCCGGCCTCTTCAGTTACATCCTTGAATTTGCAGCCGCCGAGATTGTGATACAGCACGTTGTGGCCGTAGCCGGTGACATAAATGTCCGGCAAACCGTCGTTATCGTAGTCGCCCACAGCGATGCCCATTCCCCAACCGTGGGTGGTGAGGCCGGCCGACTCAGTCACGTCGGTAAAGTGAATATCCCCCCGGTCCGAATCCTGATGATAGAGCGTGATCATGGGGCCACCGCCGCGAAGATGACGCTCAAGAGTGGAGTCGTTCACCACAGCGATCTCAAGCTTTCCATCATTGTCGCAATCGAAAAGTGCGATACCGCCGCCACCCATGGTTTCCACTACGTAGTGGCGCTCAGACGACGACTGTGGAACGGTCAGGAGTCCAGCTTGCCTGGAAATGTCACGAAAGCGCATCGGAACCCTGGCGGGTGTGACGAGCGCCTCCCCAATGCCTAACCCCAGCAGGGCCGCGGAGGAACCCAGAAAGTTACGGCGAGAGAATTTCATCCCGGAATCACGGTAGGCACGCGGACCCTTGCCTGCTTTACCGGTTCTGAAACTCCAAAGGTGACTAATTCAAGGCACGAAAGCTTAACGGCGTAATTGTAGCACGGCCCAATTGCCATTTCCCAGTGGGGCCGCCCGCGCTGCGCGTTCAATCCAATCCTTCCGGCGACCGTTGCTGCTCCCACACTTTGAGAGCTGCCGGGAGGCTTCGCGCTTCCTGGAACTTATTTGCGTTGCCGGTCAGGCGATAGAGCGCCGCGGTGTGGTCAAACCCGTGGCCGGTCGGCTGCAGCAGCACCAGTTCGTGCGGCGCAAACAGGGCCGCGGCTTCTGGAATGTCCGTCACTCGCAGAACGTCGAGCAGGGGCGGGCCGTTCCAGTGGGTTGCGGGCGGATGATCGAGAACAACGCAGCCGGGGCGTGAGTCCAAGATGGCGGCGTAGAGCGCCAGGATGCCCATGTCCCCCCGGCCGTAGAGAGAGATCGAACCGGGTTCAACCTTTTCATCAGCGGTCATGAATTGGACGGCCCGCATGATGTCCCAGACTTGCATCGATTCGACGGTCGATCCCAGAATCTCCGCCGTTCTTTCGTACGTGATCCAATCCTGGTCGCTGATGGCGAAATCTGTGGCACGCGGCTGCAACACCAGGATTTCGTAGCGGCCGAACAGCGGCAGCAGCTTGTCAAAGTCGACAACTGAGATGTCATCGTGCCGGCCCTTGACGTAAATCAAAGCGCGGCGCGGTTTCTCGGGACCTTTGGGCTTGTAGAGAATGCCTCGCACCTGGAGGTTCCGCTCCGTGGTGAAGGTGACGCTAAAGACGTCGGTGTACTTGTTGGCCCATGACCACTCGATGGGCTTCACCTGGGCGTCGAGCGCCACGGGCGATTGGGGAAAGGCGCGGAAAACTTTTGACTTGACCCCGGCAAGCACCTGCTTTCGCCGCGCGTTCCAGGCCGGGACGCTGGTGTAATTGCGAATCGGCGCCACGGGGACGAAGTGGTTGTAGATGCCATAATTGACCGCGTCTTTGGGCTGCTTCATCAGGCACTCGAGCTGCGAGCCTGGGATGGGCGTGAAGGCGCCATCGTCGTAGGGCGTCATGTCGCCTCTCAGCCAGCGCTGAATCCAGGTGGCGGATTCGCGCCGCAGCGGAACGTTGTCACCGTGGTGGGCTTCCTGATCAAAGGCCGCAACTTTGTCTTCCGCTCCGTAGAGCGCATAGATGGGTTTCAGCTTTTCGTAGACGGCATTGTAGCCCGCGGGTGGAAACATGGGATCAAGCCGTGCGCTGATCATCTTGAGCGGGCGCGGAGCAATCAACGCCCCCAGGACCGTGAAGTCCTGCTCGTAGATGTTGGGGAAATAAATGCAGTCGCAATTCTCCTGCACGCCGTGCAGGGCCACCTGTGTGCCCGCGGTCCAGGTTGAAATGGCGGGCACGGCCACGGCGATTCGTTTATCGAGCGCGGCGGTGTACCAGGTGATCGAGCCACCGCCGGATTCTCCTGTGAGCGCAACCCGTTTCATATCCACATCGGGCAGCGTTTCAAGGTAGTCGAGGCCCCGCATGGCGTTCCAGACCTCCACGCCCACGGGGGTGTAGCCAAGCGACAGCCATTGCCACATGTTCTGGTCGTAGAGCCCATGATGGATGCCGGGAACTTCTCCGAACTCGAGGGTGTCGAGAACGAGGCAAACGTAGCCGTGCTGGGCAAACCAGATGCCGTGCCGCTGGTAGGGCACTTTGGCCCCGTAGGGATCAGGCAAATGGCCGCAGAGATAGAGGACGACAGGAAAGGGCTTCCTGCCCTGGCTGGGCATATAGAGATTGCCGGTGACGTAAAGCCCGGGCATGCTCTGGTAAACAACTTTTTCAATGCGGACGCCATCCCGCTCCAGCGTCCCGGTAATCTCCACGTGGAGCGGCGTGCGTGCGGGCGTGGGATCAAGCCCCACCATGTAGGCCAACTCGCGCCGCAGCTCAGGCTTCAGCTTTTCCAATTGCTGTAAGGACTGGACATTGCTGAGCGTCCTCCGGCTGATTTCGGCCCCGCGTTCTTCGAGGTATTGGTAAAAGGCCTTGCTTCGCGCTTCCTGGACTTCCCGGTTCCTCTGGGCAGCGGCTGTGGCTGGAATCCAGGCGAGACAGACCGGCAAGGCCAGGGCCATCCACACGATGCGCCCCTTGCCGCCGGAAATCTTCGCTGCCCGGCGCCGGATTTGTATCCTCTGTAACATCTCCACTCCTTCCGGACGGTATGAGGGATCGTCAACCGCAATGAGGGTTCAAACTCAGGCGGATGAAATTACTGCTGAATTTGCATACTGCTTGCTACTTATTTCGCGGGCGTGATCACCATGTCGCGAAAGGCCACCTGCCCATGCTCGCCGCCCTGGAGATAGATCGGGCCGGGGTCGCCTTCATCGCTGTCGAGCGCGCCGCCGGTGATGCCGGGAATTTCGCGCTGGTTGATGATGGTCTGGCCATCGAGGACGACGGTGACGGTCCTTCCGATCAGCGTGATATCGTAGCTTTGCCATTTTCCCAGCTTGACGGTCGCGGCCGGGCTCGGCGCGATGAAACCGTAAACGGCGCCCAGGCTGCGATTGGGTGGAAGGCCCTCCCCAGCGGGCTCCGCGATCTGCACCTCGTAGCGGCCTCGCAGATACACGCCGCTGTTGCATGAGCCCTCGCATTTGAACTCGGCGTGCAACTTAAAGTCCTGGTATTTGGATTTCGAGATAATGTCTGAACTCTTCGCATTTTTGACCATCTCGCGGTGTTTGACGCTCCAGCCGGCGTCCGGGCCGGGATTGCGAAGCTTCCAGTTGTCAAGGTTCCTGCCATTAAACAGCCGGACGGGCTTGCCCCATTCCGGGGTGCCCTCCCGCCGGAGGCTGGGAGCTTTTTTGCCGATCCATTGCCAGGCGATGCCTTTGGAGTTCGTGACGGTGCCGTCAAGCTGCCCATTTTCGAGCTTTCCCTCGAACTGCATGCCGTCACTGTACCCTACGCCCTTGGGCGGAAGGAACTCGATACTGTCACCATTGATTTGGATCTTGCCTGTGGGAGTTGCATGCGCCCAGAATCCCGTCATCAGACCCCTCGGCTGGCCCTGTCCCTCCGCGATTTCGAGCCACGACGGGCGTTCCTCTTTCGGGGTTTTGATGGTCAGGTCCCATCGCCCCAGGAACGGTTCGATCTCCGCCGCCGTGCTGGATGACGAACCGGCCGGCGTTTTTTCACTTTGGGAACATCCCCAGCCGAGCAACCCTGCCGCCAGCAGTACCACAAACAACAACTTCCTTTGAACTGTCATTTCCACCTCCGCCAATCGGTGCCACTCAGCGTTCCATTTCCGCACCTTTCCTGAACCGGGTCTTATTGTAACCCTAAAAAAGGAGCGCCCACGGCTGACTCTTCCTGGAGGTTGTTGAAGAACCAGCCGGCGTGCTGCGCGTGGCGAAACGTCTGCAGTATTTTACTGAAAATGAATAAAGCAGATCCTTCGCATCGCTCAGGATGACGTAGCACGGGGACTGCTTCAACAGCCTGCCGGAGTCAACCGTGGGCCGGCCCCTGCAGGGCCACGGCCGGTGATGCGCCAGCCGTGGCCGGTTGAACGAGGCGGACCTGCTAGAAATCGAGCCGCGCGCCGAAAAGCATCTGCCGTCCACCACCGCCCGAGGAGGTTATGCCGAAAGATCCCGACGTAATATTCATGTCGCCATTCCCGAAGTTGGGATGGTTCCAGGCGTTAAACAGTTCCCACTGGATTTGCAGGCGCACTCCCTCGCGGAGCAAAAAATTTTTAGAGAGACCTGCATTCCAGAGGTTCTTTCCCGGCCCGATCAGCACGCTCCGCGCACAATTTCCGTAGTAGCCGCGGCCCGCCTGAGGGACCGAGAAGGCGCTGAGGTTCCACATCGGCTGTCCGGCCCGCACGAGATCACTGATGCTGCCGATGTTTGCGTTGCCCACGCAATCCGGTCGTCCGCTGAACTGGTTGGTGTTGGCGGGGTCGAAGCCGGAGAAGGAGGGATCCAGATACTGCCCGGTGTACAGGGTGGTGATGCCAAGCACTTCCCACCCTCCAATAATCCCGTCCAGGACAGGGTTGATATCGGAAAGGAAAGCCTTGCCATGGCCGACCGGCAGCTCGTAGATGTAATCGAACACGAGTTGCTGATTACGCACATTGGTATCCGGCGCTCGCTCCAGCCTGTAGTCATACTGGTTTTGCGTAAAGCCCGTCGCGTAACTGCGCAGCGAAGCATCCGTCAGCGCCTTGGCCCAGGCGTAATTGACGTTGAACTGCAACCCGTTCTTGAACCTGCGCTCCGCCTGGACTGTCAACCCGTGATAGATCGCCTGCCCGCCTGGCTGCATGTAATCTACGGTGCTGAAGAGCTGGTACGGCCGGTTTGCGGGGTCGAAGGGCGTTGTGCTGGGGTGCAGCAAATTGAGATCTTCCGTAAGCGGGACGCGGGTTGTCATGGTGCCCACATAGGCCACGTCAATCGCGGTCCCCCAGAGTTCCTGCCCGGCCGATACATTCCACTGCTGGGCCCGTTCATTTACCATGGAGGGATCGACGACACTGATACTCGTCACACCCTGGAACCCGGTGCTTTGGGTGAAAGGATTGGGGAAGCTTTGCGTTGGCTGCCCCCCGAGATAATCGAAGCTCGTGTTGGTTTGCCATGGGCCTCCGGTCCCTTGCAGGCCCAGGAGCCCGGGAAAGATTTGCGTGTACCATCCATACCCAAGACGGAGCACAGTTTTGTCATTGGAGAACGGCCGATAAGCGACACCCACACGTGGGTTCCAGTTGTTTCTGTCCGCATTCATCAGAGTGTGGACAGGGTAGCCGGCCTGGGTTGCGGTCTCGATCGGCAAGGTTGCCGCCACCTGCGGAACAAGATCGCTGGGCATGGTGCTGCTTGCCACCACAAGATTGCCGTTGGAGGGATTAAACGTGTAGGTCCGGTCATATTTGTCAGCCCAGGGGGACTGGTATTCGTACCGGATGCCGTAATTCAGCGTCAGCTTGCGATTGACCCGCATGTCATCCTGGATGTAAAGGCCATAGTGCGAGCTGCGAGGGTAAGCCGCCGGAGTGGGAGTGGAAATACTGGTGGTTGTCGGCACCCCCAGCAGGAAGCTGGCGTAATCGAATCCTGTGATCGCATCATCAAAACCGAAGCTCCCGGTCTGAGTGCCATCGACGCCGAGATTGTTGATCTCATAGCGGCGAATGTCCCCGCCCCATTTGAAGGTATGCCTTCCGTGGATCCAGGTCATGTTGTCGGTCCACTCGAAGGTGTTCTGGGCCTGCCGGAAGATGGAACTCCCGCTTGCTCCGGCAAATCGTGTATATCTGAATGCCGGCAGGGCGTTCAGATAGTCGATGTTGCCCGGATTGCTGAGGCCCTGAAGGCCAAGGGCTTGCACGTAGTTCTGGTCCAGCGGCGCGCCAAACACGTCATTGTAAAACAGGCGCACAAACCCCATGCGGGCTTCGTTCACCAGATTGGGGCTGAAGCTGTGGGTATCGGAAATCACCGCGAACCTTCCCGGCACGTTGCCAAAATCACTGCTGTCGCGGGAGTCCAGGAGAAAGCCGGGATAATGGTCCTGGTTGGTCGGGGTGATTCCTACGCGCACAAACATCGTGTTGCGGTCGGAGATCTTCTGGTCGACCCGAAAAGAGTACACATCATTGTTGAACTGGCCTCCCGGATCGAATGTGAAGTTGTTGTTGATGCCATAGGCGCCTGTTCCGGGCCGGTTGGGCTCGGGATAGAGCAGGGTTTGAAAGGATTTGGAGACCGAACTGATGCGGCTGGAGGGGATGATATTTCCCGGAAACGGCTGCCACGTCGAAGGAACACCCGGAGTGCCGGTTTGCGGATCACGAATCTGCACCTGGCTTTGAATGGCTGAAAAATCGCCGTTCCGGAAAGCATCCGTCGGCACGGAAACGTAACCCCGGTTGCCGATTCGATAGCGCTGGCCGCCGTAGGAGAAGAAGAAGAAGGTCTTGTCCTTGCCGTTGTAGAGTTTGGGGATGATGACCGGCCCGCCGAGGGTTGCCGCAAATTCATTGTTGTTGGTAAACGAGGGCTTCTGGCTGGTGTAATCGAAGAAGTCGCGAGTCGAAAAGTAGCTGTTAAAGTTGCCCCAGAAGAGGCTGCCATGATACTGATTGCCGCCGGATTTCGAAATCGCAAGAAACTGGGAGACCTGCGAATATTCCGCGGAGTTATCTGCCGTCTGCACCTTGATCTGCTGGATGCCATCGACGTCCAGGTCGAAATTGTTGGGCGCCTGGCGGCTGCTGACCATGTCATCGTGGCTTACGCCGTCGATGGTATAGGCGTTCGCGGTGTCGCGGGCGCCGTTCACCACCATCTGTCCGTTGGCTGACTGGACGGCGGCGGTGACCTTGAGTACGTTGAAGGAACTGCGGCCATAAATGCTCAACGGCATCTGGGTGAGCTCGGTCGAGGTGTGCAGGTTGGAGAGGGTCGCAGATTCCGTGTTCACGGCCGTGCCCACTGTGCCGCTGACCGTCACCGTCGTCCTGGCGCTTCCAATTTCCAGTTGAACATCGACGCGCCGGATCTCATTGGCGGCCAGGGGGAAGGCGTTGCTTTCCCAATGCTTGAAGCCCGTAAGAGTCGCAGCCACAGTGTAACTGCCGGGTTCCAGGCTGGCAACGCGATAGTGGCCTGTGCCGTCAGTCACCACGGTGCGCTGGAACAGCGTGCTGCGATTGACAATCACGATTGAAGCGCCGGGAACCACCGCCCCTTTCTGGTCGGTCACGGAGCCAAGGATGGTCCCTTGAATCGATTGCGCAAAACCGGGCTGATTGATGCCCATGGCAAGCGAGCACAAAATCAGCACCAAAGAATACTTCCATGCTGGTTTCATCTGGCATTCCTCCTTAATACTTTTACCCGGCCAGGAAGGAAGTGCTGAACCACTTGAGATGGCGCCGGAGAAAAATATTTTGTTAAGCTATGCGCCCGACTTAAAGCTTGCAGTCTTCCGCACAGGCAGGTCCCTGATGCGCAAGATAAAGGAACGGATCTCGGTGAACTTGACCTTACTCTTAAAAGCCGTCATGCGTCACTGCGCCACGTTTTCAAAACCGGGAAACGCTCTCGGGCCGCCGCCTAAAAAGGCACCGGAGTCTGCCCGTCCGGATGGAAGGCGTCCCGAATATAATTAAGGTTTCTGTTGAAGCTCCAATGCACTTCCCGAAAGTAGGACTCCAACCGCCTGCCCTCGTTCTTTCGGACCATGCGGATGATTTCCCGGTGCTCGCGGACCGACTTTTCCAGCCACCTGGCCAAAGAACCGCCCTGCACCGGGTAGGCATAAACCTGCCGCCGGATGGAGTCACAAAGGCTGTGCAGCATGCGGTTCCCATACCGGTCGAGGAAGATGCCGTGAAACTCGTGGTTCCAACGGCCAAACGCGGACAGGTCCCCTTTTTGCGCAAACTCCTGCATCCTGTCGTTGTATTCTTCCAGCCGGTCGATGTCCTCAGAAGAGATGATCTGGGGGACTGCGCCCGCAGCAGCCCCCTCGAGGATTCCCAGCGTGTCGTAAATTTCCTTGATGTCTTCGGGGGTCAGGATCCGGACTTTGTAGTTGTGGCGGCTGTTGCAGATGATGATGCCTTCATTCTGCAGCCTCAGCAGCGCCTCGCGCACAGGGGTCCTGCCCATGCCCAACTGGTTCGAAAGGTTTTTGGCCAGCACCCGCTCGCCGGGCCGCAGTTTGCCCTGGACGATTTGCAGGCAGAGCATGTCATAGGCCCTTTGGGAGAGCGACTTGGGCTCGGCAACGCTGGGGCGGGGCATGGTGTATGGGGGCTCCTTGTGATATATCACTGATACGTAGCGAATGTAGCTGATATATCACAGCGATGTCAAGCGGTTTTTTCGAACTTTTCTCTTTTGTTCCGTCGACTTATGTTTCCCCTTTCAGATCAATCACTAACGCCACCCACGCGGCGCAGCCTACGCGCCCTTTCGGGCTTCCTGGAGTGAGCAGGACCGGCTGGGAGAAGGTCAAACGCCCCGCCGCACTGCAGCCGCCGAACGAAGGAAAAGGCTTGCGCCGGTAGCGTGTCTCTTTGCGATGCGGTAAGATGCGGTTCTCGGCGGTGGCTGGCCGGGCCGCGCAACCAGGCGCCGGCGCCGAACGATTTTATTACGAAACGCCGGCTGCCCGCAGAGGTCAGAGGTTGAAAAGCTCAACCAAAATCAGGATTGGAAAACGCGTTGCGCTGGCCAGTATTGCGGTCAGCGGCATCCTTGCGGCGGCGAAGATCACCGTGGGCATCCTGGGGCATTCCGCTTCCGTGGTGGCGGACGGCTTTGAGTCGGCGGGCGACGTGGTGGCCTCCGTGGCCGTATTTTTCGGCTTTGCCATCGCTTCGCGCCCGGCCGATGAGGAGCATCCTTACGGCCACGGGCGCTACGAGACGCTCACCGGTTTGATTGTCGGGCTCATCCTTTTTGTGGCGGGCCTCGGCATCTGTTACCGGTCGCTCCAGGGAATTGAGCGCGTTCATCAGACTCCTGCTTTTTACGGCATCTGGGCGCTGCTGGCCTCGATGGTTTCAAAGGCCGTCATGTCCGCCATAAAATTTCACTACGGCAGGAGGATCCGCAGCGCCGCCCTGACGGCTGACGCCTGGAACGATTTTGTAGACATCCTTTCGGCGCTGACGGCCCTCACGGCGCTGGGGCTGACACTGCTGGATCCCGACCGTTTTCTTGTGGCTGACCATTACGGCGGGTTTGCGGTGGGACTGTTTGTCATTTTCACGGCCATGCGCGTTGCCAGGGACACCTCATCGCGCCTGACGGATGAAATGCCGGACGATGAGATGATGGCCGCCATTCGCGAAGTGAGCCTCACGATTCCGGGCGCCGTTGGCGTCGAGAAATGCTTTGCCCGCAACGTGGGGCTGCAGTATTACGTAGACCTCCATCTGGAGGTGGACCCCGACCTGACGGTGCGGAAATCGCACGACATCGCCACCGAGGTGCGGTTCGCCATCCGCAAGAGTCTGGACTGGGTGGCCGATGTGCTGGTGCACGTCGAGCCCGCGCCCGAACATCAAACTGTCGCTTCCGGGCGAACCCAGGCGGGTCCCGCGGAGCCGCGCGACTGAAGTGTGGCGCCCGGCCCGCGCCCGGCTTGATATTTTTGGGGCCGTCGGCCATATTAAGGAAGAGGTATGCCAGTCAGCCCCAGAGTCCGGACCGCTTTTCGTCTGCTTTTTCTGGCTGCCGTTCTGATGACGGTGGCCGTTGTTTCCGCCATCACCACCATCAAACTTACCATCCACGGCCGGCTGGAAACGCTGCCCAACCTGGCCGGCATGCCCGTGGAACAGGCCCGGAACACCGTCCGCGCGCTCGGCCTGGGCCTCGCCGTCGAAGACCGGCTCTACAGTGACAAGGTTGCGGCGGATTCCGTCGTGTCGCAGATGCCGGCACCGGGAACCAGCATCAAACCGCGCCAGGATGTCCACGTCCTGTTGAGCCTGGGGCCCCAAAAGGCGAGTGTGCCGGACCTGATCGGGCGCAGCCTTCGCGCTGCCCGGATTACCTCTGTCGAGCGGGGCCTCACCATCGGCGATGTTGCGGCGCTATACTGGCCGCAGGATGAGCCCTACCACGTGGTGGCGCAGGACCCGCCTCCGGCGACCACGGACTTGCAAAGCCCTGCCGTGAATTTTCTGGTTTCGCTGGGGCCGACACCCGTCGCCTACCTTTGCCCGAACTTCCAGGGCAAGCCCATTGGAATGGTGCGGCCGCAACTGCAACAGGCGGGGTTCCAGAACATCAAGGTTGCCCAGGTCCAGTCGCCGGGCGCCGTCCAGGGCACCATCCTCCAGCAATTGCCTCTACCCGGCAGCAAAGTGACCCCCGATACCGATTTCGAGTTCCAGGTGGCGCAATAGGCGGCATCGCTTCAAAACCCCAAAAGGATATTGATAGCCACCATAAGGAGGCTAGGGCAGGTCGACAAAGGGCAGCAGCAGGGGCGGCTGCACCAGGAATGGAAGGCGGGCGATTTCGCGCACGGCGCCCCGGACGCGGGCTTCCGCCGTGGGCTCGAGCGTCATCACGAACGGCAGATGCTCCTTGGGCATGGCGGGTTCCTGCAGCACGGAGTCAATGTTGATTCTGTGGCGCCCAAGCGTGGCGCAGACGCGCGCCAGGATTCCGGGCCGGTCGCGGACCACCAGGCGCAGATAGAAGCTTACCGGCTCGCGGGAGGGCGGCCCGATCTTCCGGCTGTGCCATTCCGAGTAGCCCAGCGGCGTGC
The DNA here is from genome assembly GCA_035691365.1 of Terriglobia bacterium. Lineage (GTDB taxonomy): Bacteria > Acidobacteriota > Terriglobia > UBA7540 > UBA7540 > SCRD01. The sequence continues at coordinate 3,742 of DASSJE010000335.1, read as the reverse complement.
TTCCGGCGCCTCCGGCGGCGATCACCCTGGCGATTTCGACCACGTCGGAGAGCACGGCCACGCCGGTGGGTTCGCCTCCGGCGCCGCGCCCGGTTAGGGTGGTGGTGCCGCCCTTGTTGCCCACCAGTAGAATGCCGTTGGTGCTGCCCCAGACGGTGGCCAGCCGGGACGACTGCGGCACCATCATGGGGCGCACGGTGATTTCCAGGTTCGTGCCGTGCAATTTGCGCGCCGCGGCAATCAGCCGGATGGTGCGATTCAGCCGGTGGGCGTAGGCAAAGTCCACCTGCTCGATGCGGGTGATGCCTTCCACGGGAATCTCTTCCACGGGCGCCGCCTGGCCGAAGCAGACCATGGTGAGAATGGCGATTTTGTAACGGGCGTCAAAGCCCTCGACGTCAAAAGTGGGGTCGGGCTCGGCGTAGCCCAGCCTCTGCGCGTCCGCGAGTGCCTCGGCAAAGGAGACGCCCCGCTGTTCCATTTCCGTCAGAATAAAATTTGTGGTTCCGTTCAGAATGCCGTAGACGGCCGCAAAGCTTTCGCCGGCAAGTCCCGAGCGGATGGCGTGCAGGATGGGAGTTCCGCCGGCCACGCAGGCTTCAATGCCCAGCTTGACGCCTTTCTCGAGGCTGCGGCCCACCAGTTCGATGCCGTGCTCGGCCACCAGTTGCTTGTTGGCGGTCACCAGGTGCTTGCCGGCGTTTACGGTGGCAAAGGCGATTGCGCGGGCGGTGGGCAGTTTCCCCACCAGTTCCACCACAATGTCTACTTCCGGATTGCGGACAACTTCTTTCCAGTCGGTGGTGAGGGCGGGCTTGTTCCTGATCCAGGAGAGGTCTTTCCGGCGAATGCCGCGGGAGCAGATCATCTTGAGCTGCAGCCGGCAACCCAGCCGCCGCTCGATCTCGGCCCGGTGCTCCTGCAAAACTTTGATGGTTCCCGCGCCCACGGTGCCCACACCGATAATTCCCAGCCCGACCGGCCTGGCGGGGCCTGCTTCGCGAGACAGCTTCTTTTTCTTTGGATTTCCTGCCATTCGCCTTTTCCGCAATCGCCAGCGGTGGCCCGCGCCGCAAGCGGTGCCGGGCATGCTTTCCTGGTTGCGAGTGATCTCCCCAACCGGAAACAATCTATCCTACCATTCAAATTCGATTCGGGTCCGGCGAGTTGCGTATTCGTCGTAAGGCGCCACGCGAAGCGTCCGGATGTGCCCGGGCCCGTCTGTGTAAGCCAGCACCACGGTAAGGGCGTCCTTTTTGCCCGTTTCGTTGATGAAGAAAGGCTCAGGAAGGTAAAAATCTTTCTGGGGACCGATGGTCATGTAGCGGCCCACGAAGCGGCCGTTCAGGTAGAGCAGGGCATCGCGGTCAGCTTCAAAAGTAAGCTTCCAGGGAGAGGACCATTCTTCCGGCGGATGGTTGATTTCAAACTCCGCGCTGCACCAGGTGAAGAGCGGGAGCAGTTCCTTGCCGCCGCCCGTGCCGATGGCCGCCGGCGCGCTGGTGCCTGCGGGTATCTTTGCCGGATCAATCCTGCCTCTGCCCGCGGCGGGCGCAGGGAAGCGCTGGATGTGCCACTTTTCGAGCGGCACAGCCACTGCGGCGCCGGCGCCGATCTTCACAGACTCGAGGCCTTTCAGTTCGCCGAGGTTTTCACCAAAATTGGGCGCGCCGAAAACTTCATAGACGATCTCAAGCGAGTTGCTCCCGTTCTTCGCGTACTTCGCAAGATCAAATTCAACCTGCTTGTTTTTGTTGGAAGCTTCGGCCACCAGCCTGCCGTTGAAGAAGACTTTTTTCGCGTCATCGGCGAAGGTGGAGATCAACATTTTGCCCTGGCCGTTGTAAATGAAAGGCTCGGAGCGATACTTGACGTAGCCATAGGGAACGCGGCCGAGTTCTTCGAGCGGCCGCAGCGGCGATGCCAGCCACTGGCCGGCGTCCTGCCCGGAAATCTTTTCCACCCACGTCTGAACTTGCGTGATGGAAACCGGCTGGCTGGGCAGTTCGGGTGTTGAGAAGCTGATCCGCGTCTCCCGCCCCTCGCGCGCATAGCGGAGCTCGGTTTCGGCCTGATCAACGTGGCATTTGGCCGGCTTGGGCGGCAGCAGCGCCGTCAGCTCGTGGTTGCCGGGGCGGAATTGCAGGTCCACCCAGACGTGGCTTGGCCGTGAGCCGCTCGAGACCAGCAGGGCGGCGTCTGAAATAAACGGGATGGAGACGGGTTTGTCTCCTTCCGCGCCCGCGAAGTGCTTGATGGGGAAGTCGGCAGTCCAGGTGCGCAGCGCGCGCTGCCGTGGAACGAGCGCCACAATCAGGTCCTCGTTCACCACCACGGTCTTCTCGCCTTCGTCGCAACGCACGCCGAACACCACCGATTCATAATTGCGGTCCCAATAGATGTAGGTGGCGTCGCCCTCGATGTGTGGCTCGTCTTCGGTGGCGATCGCAACTTCCGCCACGCGTCCCGGATCGTCATAAAGCACCAGGTACCATTTATCGAGGTTCAGCCCCTGCGCCAGCACCTCCGCCGTGGAATAGCGCAACGTCGTTTCACCGATGGGGAAATAGACGGGCAGCATCTTCATCTCGCGCGGGCCGATGCTCAACTGGCCTTCGCGCGGCGTCGCGATGGTGCGATGCGAAGGGCTGCCCGGGTCCGCAACCGTCAGCTTGAATTGCTGCCCGGCGTTGTTGTTTTCCCGCACAAACAAGAAGCCGCTCTTGCCGTTCACGCGCTCGAGGGCGCTGACGGCAGGGTTGCTGGAATCCGCTGCGCCGGGCTGCAATTCCGCGCGGGCGAGGAGTTCGCCAAACATTCCGAGCGCCAGGCTGAGGCCGCGGGCTTCGTAGTACTTGCCCCACAATCCGCCCGGCTCGCGCACGGGCGCCGCGTAGTCGTAGGAGGTCGTCAGGTCTTTTGCGGCCCACTCGAAGTTGGTGCCGCCAAAGCCCATGTAATAGGTGTAGAAGGTGGCGCCTTGCTCGATCACGGTTTTGGTGAGCGGGCTGAGCTCTGCCGGGCCCACGCCTTCCTGGTCAACGGAGAGCTTGCCGCCGAATTGGCTGAACCATCCGCCCTGCAATTCGGTGACGCCCTGGGGCGAATTCGGCTCCTCCGCCCGCAGCTTCAGCAGCGCGGGCAGAACTTCGTCCGTAATTTTCCAGCGCGGGTAGAAGTTGCAGAAGTCGGCGATGCGCGCCATTTCCGGATACTGGTTTTCCCGCGCCTGCTGCGTCCAGCAGGTGATCAGCGGCACGTTGATGCCGCCCGTCCAGGCCATCTGCGCGAGCGCGGTGATGTAGGCGCGCTTGTATTCGTCGTCCACCCCTTTCCAGAAGTTGTACTCATTTTCAATCTGCATCAGGATGATGGGCCCATTGGCGGTGATCTGGTGCCTGGCAATCACCGGAAGCACCAGGTCAAACCAGTATTGCGAAGCCTTGACGTTTTCCGGGTTGTCGCTGCGCAGCGGAAACTGCTGCGCGGTCACCCAATCGGGCAGACCGCCGTTGTCCCATTCCGCGCAGGCGTAGGGGCCGATGCGTGCGATCAGGAAGAAACCCATTTCCTTGACCAGTTGGATAAAGCTCTCCAGCTCGCTGAAATCCGCGTGGCCCTTCTGCTGCTCGTGATAGTTCCAGAAAACGTAAGTCTCAAGAGTGTTGAAGCCCGCGCGCTTGAACTTGAGCAGGCGGTCGCGCCACAGCGATTGCGGGCAGCGAGGATAATGGAACGCGCC
>DASSJE010000334.1:0-16921 GCA_035691365.1 Terriglobia bacterium | reverse complement strand
GATGTCGCGCCGGACGGGGCGCCAGCCAGAAGGAATAGGCAGTCTGCATGGACTATTTAATGCCTGTAAGTAACTGAAAACACAGGCAGACGATTTTGGCCACTAAAAGACGTGGGACAAAAAAATTTTATTTGCAGAAACGAAGCCGAGAAGTTGTTGAAAACAAAGGGAAAGGCTACATATGTTAGCCGAAACGAACCCGAAAACGAACCCGAGAAGTCCTTTAGATTCGCACCTGTGGAAAAAACGAACCCGAAAACGAACCCGAGAAGTCCTTTAGAATCGCATCTGCCGAAAAACGAACCCGAAACGAACCCGAGAAGCGGCTACATTGATGTAGCCCCCGCCTCCGGCACCCCGAGTCCGGTTAAAAATCCCGCTGATTCGGCCCCGTGCCTTCCTTGACATTGGCGCGGCGTTTCCACAAGAATGACGGTTTGCCATTACGCGCGCTGGTCCAGAGTGACCAGGATCCTCAAAGTTTGGAAAGGTTGAAATATGCGTTGGAGTCAGGTGTTTATCCCGACGCTCCGGGAAGTTCCTGCGGAGGCGGAAGCGGCCAGCCATCAGTTGCTGTTGCGCGCGGGTTACGTCCGGCAGGTGGCGGCCGGGGTGTATGCGTATCTGTATCTTGCCCAAAGATCGTTTCTGAAGATCACGAAGATTATCCGCGAGGAGATGAACCGGATTGGGGCGCAGGAATTCTATCTGCCGGCGCTGAACCCGGCGGAGCTTTGGCGGGAATCGGGACGGTATGACCTGTTCGGCGAGACGATGTTCAAATTCAAGGACCGCAACCAGCATGACATGTGCCTGGGCGTGACCCATGAAGAAGAGATGACTAACATTGCGCGCGGGGAAATCCGTTCCTACAAGCAGCTTCCCCAGTTGTGGTATCAGATTCAGGAAAAGTTCCGGGACGAGCCTCGGCCGAAGTCGGGGCTGTTGCGCCTGCGCCAGTTCATCATGAAGGACTCATATTCTTTCGACCTGAACGACGAGGGCCTGGACAAGAGCTACCAGAAACATTATGACGCTTACTGCCGCATCTTTGACCGCTGCGGGCTGAAGTACGTAATTGCCGAGGCCTACTCGGGCGCCATGGGCGGGACCGTTTCGCACGAATTCATGGTGCCCACCGAATCCGGCGAGGATTTTGTCGCCATTTGCGATTGCGGTTATGCCGCAAATCTGGAGAAAGCGCGGTCGTCGGTGGCGCCGGTTGCAGACTTGCCTGGTGATGCCGCCCCGGAGGCGTTTCCGACGCCGGGACAGAAGACCATTGATGACCTTGCGAAATTCACGGGCGAACCGGGCTCGCGGATGATCAAGACCCTGGTCTACATTGTTGAAAGCAAGCCTGTGGTGGTCCTGCTGCGCGGTGACCATACGCTGAGCGAAACCAAGCTGGCGTCGGTGCTGCAATCCACAACATATCGTCCGGCAACTGCTGATGAAGCGTTTGACCTCCACGGGGCGCATCTGGGCTCGCTGGGGCCGGTTGGAATCAAGGGGTCGCGCGTCCTTGCCGACCAGGCGCTCGAGGGGCGCCGCAACCTGATCACCGGGGCCAACCAGGATGATACTCATCTTCGCAATGTGACGCCTGGCCGTGATTTTAGCGCCGAATACGCGGACCTTCGCGTGGTGGAGGCGGGCGATTTGTGCATCCGATGCGGAAAGCCCCTTCGGGTTTCTGTGGCCGTTGAATTGGGCCATGTATTCAAGCTGGGGCGGCGCTATTCGGAAGCCATGCATGCCACGGTGCTCGACCCGAACGGCAAGGAGGTCCCGCTCACCATGGGCTCTTACGGAATCGGCGTCGAGCGCATTCTGACTTCGGCCGTGGAGCAGAACCATGACGCGGACGGTATGTTCCTGCCGCGGGCCATCGCTCCCTTTGACGTTGTGCTGACCGCGGCCAACATGGACGACGCCGCGGTGAAGAGCAGCGCCGAAAATCTGTATCAAGAGTTGCAGGCTATGGGGCTTGACGTCCTCTTTGACGACCGGCCGGAGCGGCCCGGCGTCAAATTCAAGGACGCCGACCTGATTGGCGTGCCTTACCGGGTGACATTGGGTAAGAAGAAGATGGCGCAGGGGCTGGGTGAAATCTACGATCGCTCGACAAAGCAGGTCCACGATGCTAATCTTGACTCGGTGGCATCAGGGCTGCGGGATCGCTTAAAGACTTAAGGATTAAGTGGGCAGACGACGATAGAAAAGGTGATGTCACTCAGCGACTCGGGGAGGGTGAGTGAAAGCGATCCTCGCCCTGGCCTTTCTGGGGGCGGTTGTGTTTTGTGCTCTCAAGATTGTGCCGGTATACGTTGAAAATTATGAGTTTCAGGATTTCCTGAACCAGGCGGCTGTGGAGGCGACGGTTCGTCAGCCACAGCCGAAGCCTGAAGAGCTTCAGGCGGAAATTTATTCCAAGGCCGCGTCGCTGAGTCTTCCTGTGGAACGTCAGGACATCAAGGTTTCCGTTGGCCAGACCGTTACTATTGAAGTCCGGTATGAGGTCAGCATAGACCTGAAAATCTACACGTTTCCTCTCCATTTCAGCCTCTCGGCTCAGAACAGCAATATTTAAGCCGTGAGTCCCCGAAAGAACTCGCCAAACCGGAATCTCTCAAGGCCCGGAGCAAGAAGCTGGCGTCTCAGGATCGGGAATCTGACCCTGTGGCAAAAGCTGGCGCTGGGAGGGGGAGTTCTGTGCGCGCTGGTTTGTGCGCTGGTTTTCGCCTATTTCTACGTGCACTTTTCCCGCATGATCGATGCCAGGCTGAGCGGAGAGGTTTTTAGCCGCGCGTCGCTGGTTTACGCGGCCCCCACGCAGGTTGAGGTCGGTGAGCGGATCACTCCGGAAGACGTGGCGGCAAAGCTGCAGAGGGCCGGCTACACAACCGGCGGCAGCGATTCGAAATTCGGGACCTATGAAGAGGAGCAGGACCGGCTGGTGATTGAGCCGGGCCCGAACTCTTTTTTCCGTGGGCCGGTGATGCAGGAAGGGTCTGCCACATTGGTTTTCAAGGGCGGACGAGTCGCCTCCATTACGCCGCTTCAGGAGGGCGCGCCGCTGCAGAATTACTTTCTTGAGCCCCAGGTGATTACCACGCTCTTCGGCAACACGCGGGCAAAGCGGCGCGTGGTGAACTACCAGCAGCTTCCCAAAAACCTGGTCCACGCGGTGGTGGCTGCCGAAGACCACACCTTTTTCACGCACTACGGAATCAATCTGTTCCGTATCTTTGCCGCCGCGCTGGCTGACCTGCGGGCAGGCAAGGCCGTGGAAGGTGGCAGCACGCTCACCATGCAACTGGCCAGGAATTTCTTCCTGACGCCGCGGCGCACCATCAGCCGGAAACTGCAGGAAATTTTTATCGCCTTTCTGCTGGAACACCGGTTGAGCAAGGACCGGATTTTCGATCTCTACGCCAATGAGATTTACCTGGGGCAAAGCGGCAGCTTTTCGATCTACGGATTCGGCGAGGCGGCGAACGCTTACTTCAATAAAAATGTTTCGTCTCTGACTCTGCCGGAGGCTGCCCTGCTGGCAGGGATTATTCGCGGCCCCAACTATTATTCACCCTACCGCCACGCGAAGCGCGCGACGGAACGGCGCAACCACGTTCTGCAGGAGATGGCAGGGGCGGGCTACATCAGCAAAGCCGAAGCCAGGGAAGCCTCGGCCGCGCCGCTGGGGCTGGCCCCGGAGAGCCTGGGCGGCGGCGTGGCGCCCTACTTTGTAGACATGATCCAGGATGATCTGCTCTCCCACTTTTCCGAGCAGCAGTTGCTTTCGCAAAGCTACCGCATTTACACCACGATTGACCCCGATTTGCAGAGGGCGGCGTCTGAAGCAGTTGCCACGGGCATGGAAGAGGTTGACAAAACGATTGCGAAGATGCGGCACCACGTTCCGCAGGCGCCCAATGGACCCAGGGAACCTCAAGTGGCGATGGTGGTTCTGGACCCGCACACGGGCGCAATCCGGGCGCTGGTGGGCGGGCGGAACTACGCGCAAAGCCAGTTAAACCACGTTCTGGCGCGGCGCCAGCCCGGCTCCTCCTTCAAGCCTTTTGTGTACGCAGCCGCCTTGAACTCTGCCATCGACGGTGCGCAGCCTGTCATTACGCCGGCCACCATCCTGACTGACGAACCCACAACTTTCCAGTTTGGCAACCAGGTTTATGAGCCCAAGAATTATAAGGGCGAATACCTTGGTCCGGTGTCAGTCCGCGAAGCACTGGCCCACTCGCTGAATGTGGCCACGGTGGAACTGGCACAGATGGTCGGTTTTGATAAGATCCGCGACCTGGCGTTAGCCGCCGGGCTCAATCAGGGCATTCAGGCAACTCCGGCCATAGCGCTGGGGGCCTATGAGGTGACGCCGTTGGAACTGGCCGGTTCCTATACCATTTTTTCCAATTCCGGCACCTATGAGCAACCGCAGTCAATTCTGATGGTCAACAACAGTGACGGCCAGACCATTTATCGCGTGCCGCAAGTCACGCGGCAGGTCCTGGACCCCCGCATCAGCTATTTGATGGTAAGCCTGATGCAGAGTGTAATCAGTGAAGGCACCGGGGCAAGCGTTCGGGCACGAGGGTTCACTCTGCCTGCAGCCGGCAAGACCGGCACCTCGAACTCCTTTCATGACGGCTGGTTTGCAGGATTCACGTCCAACCTGCTGGCAGTCGTCTGGGTGGGTTATGACAACGATCAGGCATTGGACCTGTCGGGTGCGAGGTCAGCGCTTCCCACGTGGACGGCGTTTATGAAGCACGCGACCGCGCTTCCTGATTATAGCGATGTGCAGCCCTTTATGGAGCCTCCAGGCATTGTGAGTGTTCCGCTGAATGAGCAGGGCCAGCTTGTAGCCTCGAACTCGACAGAGAATGTTCATAACGAATTCTTTATCCAGGGGACGGAGCCCCATACCGAAAATCCGCTGGAAAGGGTCGGCGGAATCCTGGGGCGCATTTTTCATCCGGACAGCAAATCGGCAGACCAGAATGCACAGAGTGTGATATCGGGACCTGCCATGCCGGCGGCGCAGCCTCCGGGGCAGCAGAATCAGGGCTCGCAGGGGGACAACTCCAATCAATCAAATCACCAGACGCAGAAAAAAGGCGGCCTGCTGCACAGGTTCCTGTCCATTTTCAAAGATAAGGACTCGAAACCTCAATCAAAACAGCCTTCACCCAGTCAACCACAGCCCTGAGGTATCAATGTCCGGTGCCGGGAGGGTGGGCCATGAGACGGGAACCATCGATTCGTGCGGTAGGGACTCTGCTTGGAGCGCTGCTGGCACTGAGCGTTTCGGGCCTGGGCGCGCAGGACCCTCAGGCGAGAAAGCCGCAGCAAACGGCGGACCTTCAGGAGGCTGAAAAGCCGGCCGCCAACCTTTCAGATGAAGAATGGGGCGATCTCTATATGGTGCGGAAGGAGTATGACAAGGCCATTGACGAATACGCCCATGCCATCAAGCTTCAGGAGGCTTCAGCGCAGAACGAAAAGAAACTTGCCGTTCTCTGGAACAAGACGGGCATTTGCTACCAGCAGAAAATGGATTATGGCCACGCAAGGGAATCTTACAGGAAAGCGTTCAGGCTCGATCGCGCCTATGCGCAACCCTGGAACAACATGGGTTCGACCTACTACCTGGCGGGGAAGCCCAAAAAGTCGATCAAGTTTTACCGGCATGCCATCAAGATGGCCCCTGAAGTCGCTTCCTTTCACCTCAATCTCGGGACAGCGTATTTCGCGCGTAAGAAGTACGAGCAGGCTACTCGCGAGTACCGGGCGGCGATTCAACTGGACCCTGAAGTTTTGACGAGGAATCCCGAAAGCCAGGGGACGACGGTAGAGACCCGTTACGCAAACGCCAAATTCTATTTCTATATGGCCAAAATTTTTGCCTCGGTCGGTGAGCCGGACAAGGCGGTCCGCTATCTCGAGCGCGCGATGGAGGAAGGCTTCAACAGCCAGAAGAGAATTCTTGAGGATCCTGATATCCAGAAGATCAGCAAATATCCCGCCTTTATCACTTTGATGAAAAATCCTCCTGTGGCTATCAAGGAGTGACGCCTGGCAACACTTCCATCTTTGTTGCAAGCCCGCGGGGGGAAGCGTGCCAGCAACTTTCAGGTGATGCGCCTGCCGGTGTTATAATGGCCGCCATTGGCCGGAACGAAAGTTATGAAGCATAAGTGTCTGGGGTTAGTTATTTTTTTGCTGTTTGCCTGCGTGGGGCTGAGAGCCGCTCCGCCCAGGGTCATTCTGGTATTTCCGCTCGAGAATTTGAGCGGAAATTCGAGCCTGGGCTGGATGTCGGAAGGAATCGCGGAACTGGTCGCGACACGGCTGGCGTCGCCCTCCCGAATTGTTCTCCAGCGGAGCGAACGCAATGATGCTTGTGACCAACTGGGGCTGTCGCCCCAGACGCCCCTGACTCTGGCAAGCAAGTACAAGGTGGCACGCGCTCTGGGCGCTTCGGTTGCCGTAGTGGGACACTTTTCACTTTCCGGAGACCAACTGACCACGCGCGTTCAATGGCTGAACCTTCCGGATTTAAATCTCTCGCGTCCAATTGTGGTGGCCGGCAAGCTGACCGATCTGGATGTTCTTGAAACCCGCGTGGCCTGGGAGCTTCTGAAATCGCGGGAGAAGTCGGCAGTGATCGGGACCGAAGAGGAATTCGCGAATCGTTTTCCTGATGTTCGGCTGGATGCATTTGAAAGCTACATTCGAGGGATATTGTCCACAGATTCGAAGGGTGAAATCCATTTTCTGCAGGAAGCTGACCACCTGAATCCCCGCGATCACCGGGCCGCATTTGCGCTGGGCAAATACTATTTTGAACAGGAGTCTTATGCCGATTCCGCCCGGTGGCTTCAGTTTGTGAAATCCGGCGACCGCGACTATGCGGAGTCTTTGTTCCTGCTGGGTGTCGACGAATATGAACTCGGCCACAACGCCCTGGCTGAGGCCGCTTTCAAGAAGCTTCCCGTGATGTTCCCGCTGGGAGAGGTGTTTAGCAATCTGGGAGCCGTGGAGTTGAACGCAGGCCGCTACGATGAGGCGTTGGCTGATTTGCAACAGGCCCTTCAGAAGGACCCGGAGAACTCTGATTACGCTTTCAACATGAGCCTGACCCTATGGCATCTGCAGAAGTATAGCCAGGCTGGGCAATATCTCCAAAAAGTTCTGGCGCAGGCTGAAGACGACCTGGAGGCCCATTTTCTCCTCGCGCAGGTGTCAGGCGAACTGGGTGATTCCGAGGCTCGCAAGGCCGAACTGGCCTGGGTTTCGGCTCACCAGAAGGGTTCCGCCGACGATCCTCCGGGAGATAACAGTAATGCGCAGCCGGACCCTCCTCTCAGGCCGCGGATCAGCAAGGAGTATGACAGTAAGGCTTTTCATCTGCATTTGTTCCAACTTGTAAGTGCTGAACATGCAGGGCTGGCGGAGCAGCAAGGCGAGGGAGAAAAGAAGGATGGGCAGATTCGCCTGGAGAAGGGTCTGGGGTTGTTTGCGGGAGGGAATCTTCCGGAGGCCGAACGCGAATTGACCGAAGCCGTATTTTCCCTTCCCGATAGCAACGCAGCACATCAGGCCCTGGGAGAGGTATACGAACGCGAGGGCAAGCACACGCTGGCCGCAACAGAGTTCCAAACGGCGCTGGCGCAGAAGGATTCTTTCGAAGCGCATCTGGGGCTGGCGAAAGCTTACGTTTCTCTCGATCATCTGGACCCTGCTTTGAAACAGGTGGAAGCTGCCCAGCACCTTGACCCGGCCAACCTGGAAGCCCAGAACCTGGCGAAAGACATCCGTGAACTGTTGGCTGCTCACAGAGACAAACCTTGAGTTCAAAGTTTTTCAAGCAAGCCATAATCCAGGCCGTCTTTTTGACGGGCGCCTTCGTTTTGACTCCGTTGTATTCCGCCCCGCCCCCGCCTGTTGTCGTGCAGATTAGACTGGAAGGTGTCGTGCAGGCCGTCAGTGCGGACTACGTGGTCCACGGGATCGAATACGCCAACCAGAATGGCGCCAGCGCCATACTGCTTGAATTGAGCACTCCGGGCGGGCTGGGTGATTCCATGCGCGACATCGTCAGCGCAGTGATGAACTCGCGCGTTCCGGTCATTACTTATGTTTATCCCAGCGGCAGCAGGGCTGCTTCTGCAGGCTTCTTTATTCTGCTTTCTGGTGATATCGCGGTGATGGCCCCGGGTACGAATACCGGCGCAGCACATCCGGTGATGATGGGTGGCATGAAGGCAGGGAAGGCGGAAGAGACCAAAATCCTGAACGACGCTGCCGCTTTTATGCGTTCCATTGCGGACACCAGGGGACGGAATGAAAAAATGGCCGAGGACGGGGTCCGGGAGAGCATATCGCTGACGGCGCAGGAAGCCCTCAAAGACAACCTCATCGACGCTATCGCCAATGATCCCCATGAAATCTTTAAGCAATTTGACGGGAAGACCATCAAGCGTTCCAACGGATCGGAGACGGTCCTGAATCTGGCGGAAGGGCGCATCGTCCCTTATAAGATGCCATGGTTCAAGGAGGTGCTTTCCTGGGTGGCAAATCCGAACATCGCATTCATCCTGGGTGCGATCGGCGTCCTGGGATTGTATGTTGAGTTCACTCATCCGGGCGGAGTTCTGCCGGGCGTTGTGGGGGCCATTTCGCTAGTTCTTTCTCTGTTTGGTTTCCACCTGATGCCCATCAATTATGCCGGTGTGGCGCTGATCCTGATTGGGCTGGCCTTGTTCGGCCTCGAAGCGGCTTACACTTCGCACGGCATTCTCGCCGTGGGAGGGATTGCCGCCATCGTTTTCGGCTCGATGATTCTGATTAACTCACCATGGCCGGGCACTCGAATCTACCTGACGACCGTGCTGGCCGTGGTGGTGCCGCTGTCCGTGATTACCGTGGTGCTGATGCGCTTTGCCTGGAAGGCAACCAAGAGCAAGGCTGTGACGGGTGAAGAGGGCCTCGTAAACTCGATTGGAGTCGCACGCACGGATATGAATCCGGGAGGAAAAGTCTTGGTTCACGGGGAATTGTGGGATGCCCGGGCTGGACAGCATCTTCCGCCGGGCAGCCGTGTTCGAATCCGGAAGGTGGAAGGCTTAACATTGCTGGTTGAGCCTGAGGAAGAATCCCGGTAGACTGTCCACAACTGAAGCCAGCGGCAAGTCCTGAATCCCACCAGGACTGAGCGGCCAGACACTGGCGCCGGAAAATTCCGGGGCAGCGGCTTCTGTGGCCGTGAAAGACGGCAAGGAGGAGAGATGGGCTATCTGGTTGTCTGCATCATTCTGCTGATCTATGCCGCATCTTGCTTGAATGTCCTCAGGGAGTACGAGCGGGCGGTGGTGTTTCGACTGGGCCGGGTGCAACAGCCGGACAAGGGGCCGGGGCTCATCTGGATCTGGTGGCCCATCGATAAGCTCGTCAAAATTTCCCTGCGAATTGAAACGTGGGACGTGCCGCCTCAGGACATCATCACGCGCGACAACATCTCGGTAAAAGTCAACGCCGTGCTCTTCTACCGGATTATCAATGCGCAGAAAGCGGTGATCGAGTTGACAAATTTTCGCTTCTCGATCGAGCAGCTCGCGGCAACCACGTTGCGGGCCGTCCTGGGCGAAGTCGAGTTGGACGATCTGCTCTCGCAGCGTGAGAAACTCAACCTGCGGCTGCAGAACATAATTGACGAACAGACCGAGGCCTGGGGCATCAAGGTGACCCAGGTTCAGGTGAAGCAGGTGGATATTCCGCAGGATATGCAGCGCGCCATCGCGCGCCAGGCGGAAGCCGAGAGAGAACGCCGCGCGAAGATTATCAATGCCGACGGCGAATACCAGGCATCACAGAAGCTGGCGGACGCGGCCAAGATACTGGCCGTAGAACCAGTCACGATCACTTTGCGGTATCTTCAGACTCTGTCAGAATTGGGAACGGAGAAGAACACGACAATTGTGTTTCCGATTCCAGTGGAACTTTTGTCACTTCTGATGCATAACGTGAAGGTGCCCCAGGGCGGCGGGAGCTCCAGTAAAGATTAAACCCTAAGAGACGCGCATCTTATGTGCGTGGAGAACAATGGCTAAGCGAATGGAATACTTTCGGGATGAAAAGGGCGCCTCAGCCCGCCAGTTGGTTTTGATGTTTCTGGCTGCGGTTGCTGTTTGCGCCGTATTCTTTTCCCTCGGGTTTGTGGTGGGATATAACCATGCCCCCTCAAAGGGGGTTCCCGTTACAGAAAACTTAAGCCCTTCGGGAGAAGTTCCTCCCACAGTTAATCCCCCTTCAGGTGGATCCGGCCAGCCCTCCTCACAGGGCATGCAAACCGAAAAAATTAATGCCGAATCGCCTTCCATCCCGCAACCGGAGCGGCCTGCGCCTTTGCAGCCAACACCGGCTGCAACCGCTGAGGTTGAGACCCCCCGGGCGCCGAAAAAGGCTGCTCCAAAGAAGGTGGCGGAGAACAAACGTGCCCCCGCAACCTTGAACCATACCACCTCGAGAGCCCCGAGCACTTTTGGTGTGCATTTTGCCGTCCAGGTGATGGCCTCAAGGACGAAAACGGATGCTGGGAATCTGGTCAAGCTGCTGAAATCGCGCGGTTACCCGGCTTACCTTGTTACCCCGCAGGAGGTGAATGCTAAAGATGGTCTTTTCCGCGTGCAGGTGGGGCCTTTTGCATCGCGCGTTGACGCAGATAGCACTCGGGATAAACTTGTGGGGGAGGGTTTCCGGCCATTTGTTTTGCATTTCTGAGGATTTTCACTTCCGGGATTTTTTTGCGCAGTCATATTCAGGCGTTCACATCTTTTGCCTCATCGCAAGCTCCCCTTCCGGATAGGCAATGACCATCGGCAACTTTCCCTTTTCGACCTGGTTCAGGAAGCCGCTGGCCCGATACGCGGCGAGCGTATTGTCGGGCCTGCTTTTGTTCGCCTGTTTCCCCACTCTCGATTGGGCCGTGCTGGTGTGGGTGGCCTGCCTGCCGCTTCTGCTCGCGGTTGTGATTGAAAATCGCTGGGTCCACGGCTTCTGGTTTGGCTACCTTGCCGGCGCCGTGTTTCTTGCGGGCAGTTGCTACTGGTTTGTCACAGTGATGCAGGGGTACGGAAATCTGAATCCCGCTGTGGCAGCCGGCGTTCTGGTTCTTTTTGTGATTTTGTTCTCCACCTTCTACGGTGTCTTTGGCCTGTTTGAGACGGTTGTGGCGCGCCGCTCCATTAGTGCAGCTCTCATCTTAAGCCCGTTTCTATGGGTCGCCATGGAGCTGGCCAGGACCTACCTCGTCACGGGTTTCCCCTGGAACCTGCTTGGCTATGCGATTCGGCCGGTGGGGTTGCAGCAAGTCGCCTCGATCACTGCGGTCTACGGCCTTTCGTTCCTGGCGGTAAGCACCAGTGCGCTGGCCGTCTGGGCCTTGCTGGAACCTGGCCGCACGGTCCGCTGGGCTGCTCTGGCAGTCTGGGTGGTGCTTCTGGTTGCAGGCAACTGGGCGCTGCAACCGCCCCATCCCCAGCCCGAACCGAACGTTGCGCTGCTGGTTCAGCCTGACATTCCGTTGGGAGAGGCAGCCATGGAAAGTTGGGTTCCATGGACGAACCCTGCGCCTCTTGAAAGCCTGGTGGAGGACAGCGTGGAAGCCGTCCGCGAATCTGGCGGGACGCCTGACGTTCCGCCCTTGCTGGTTTGGCCAGAATCGTCCGCGCCGTTTCTCTATACACGTGATCCCATTTTTCGGGATGCGATCCAGAGTATGGCGAAACAAGCGCACGCGTATGTCATCAGCGGTACCGTAACGTTTGCAGGGCAGGGAAATTCACGGCCCCAGAATGCGGCAGTCCTGCTGTCGCCGGAAGGCCAATTACTGCTCCATTATGTTAAAATTCATCTTGTGCCCTTTGGCGAATACGTGCCGTGGTGGGCGTTCCCGGGCAAGGTGGGGAAGATCACGGCGCAAGTGGGCGATTTTGTACCGGGAAAGTCCGTTGAGGTAGCCAGGACCCCGGAAGGCGTCATCGGAATTTTCATCTGCTACGAGACCATTTTCCCCCAGTTGGTGCGGAGGTTCGCCGCCCACGGGGCAGGCGTTCTGGTCAATATTTCTGACGACGGCTGGTACGGAGACTCATCGGCGCCTTTCCAGCATTTTGAAATGGCGCGTTTTCGGGCCATCGAGAACGGGCGGTTCGTGCTGCGCGGCACGAACAACGGCATTACGGCGATTATCGACCCCTACGGCAGGATCCGGAAAGAGATTCCACGAAACCAGCGTGGGATCCTGACCGGCCACTTTCGCTACCTGTCGAAGAAGACGTTCTACACTGAATACGGCGATGTCTTTGCATGGTTGTGCGTTGCCGTTGCGGCTGCAATCGTTCTGTTGCTGATGATGCCGCGTTTCCGGCCGGGTCGGAATGCCGGGATTCAGAGAAATTTTAGGAGCAATTGTGATTGAAGAACTGACAAGGGAATTTGACGACCTGAAGCGCCGAGTCCAGGAACTTCGGAGTTTTCTTTGACGCCGCAGGACAACGCCGCGAATTGGAAGCCATCGAAAAGCAGGTAGCCCGCCCCGACTTTTGGGAAGACCAGCAGAATTCTCAAAAGATCCTTGCTCAACGCAAACGCCTGGAATCCGCCATACAGGCTGACGAGCACCTGGCCGCGAAGCTCTCCGATCTTGAAGCTTACTTTGAGCTGGCCGGAGAGGGCGAAAGCGTTCTGCCGGAAATCCGGTCTGAGATGGGCGCCTTGCAAGAGGAAGTGGATCAGATGGAAACCACCAGCCTGCTCCCCAGTGAAAACGACCAGTTGAACGCCATCGTGACCATCCATCCTGGAGCGGGCGGAACGGAGTCGCAGGACTGGGCGGAAATGCTGCTGCGCATGTACCGGCGATGGGCAGAACGGCACGACTTTAAATTCACTCTTAATGATTATCAGGCTGGCGAGGAAGCCGGCCTGAAGTCTGCGACCTTTACCGTGACGGGTGATTATGCCTACGGCTTGCTGAGTGCGGAAAGCGGCGTGCACCGGCTCGTCCGCATCTCGCCATTTGACCAGGCCGCGCGGCGCCACACCTCATTCGCGTCGGTTTACGTCAGCCCGGAAATCGATGAAAGCATCAGTGTTGAGATCAAGCCCGAGGAATTAAGGGTCGATACTTACCGCTCCTCAGGGAAGGGTGGCCAGCATGTCAACACTACCGATTCCGCTGTGCGCGTTACGCATATCCCCACGGGAATCGTGGCACAGTGCCAGAACGAGCGATCGCAGCACCGCAATCGGGAGATGGCGATGAAGTTCCTGCGCTCCCGCCTTTATGCCCTGGAACTCCAGCGGCGGCGGGAGGCCGCGCAGAAGGTTGAAGATTCCAAGGGCGAGATTGCGTTTGGCAACCAGATCCGCTCCTACGTTCTGCATCCTTACCGCATGGTGAAGGACCATCGCACCAAATTTGAGGTTGGCGACACGGACCGCGTTCTCGATGGCGATATCGACCAGTTTATTCAGGAATATCTGAAGTCCCGGCGCGCCGTGGCGAAAACAAGTTAACCTTTTTGTATTTCGGGGTGGCCCGCCGGATGTGGATTGCCGACGAAGTCCTGATTGTAAGTTTCACCGGGATGCAACGGAACACAGAGAGAGTGATAGACGCATCGGAGGCCGGGGAGGGGGTCCAGTGAACGCGTTGACGGCTTTCGGACTCTTTGCAGTGACGGCCATGCTGGTCTGTTACGGGCTGGAGAAGCGCAGCCATTGGTTTATTCTGGCATTTGGTGCTTCCTGCCTGTTGGCTTCCATCTATGGATTCCTCCAGGGCGCCTGGCCTTTTGGACTGGTGGAATCGGTATGGGCGCTTGTTGCCTTGCGGCGCTGGCGTGCGGAGAAAAGTGTGACAAGGTTAGAAAGTAATTCTTAACCCATCTGGCCCGCTTGGTCCATCAAGGCGGCGAAATACAGAAAGGGCTGCCTCATTTTTTGTAGCTAATCACTCGCGGGGCGCATCAGAATTTTTTGGACAACAGCTCAGCCTGTCGAACGCGCTGTTCGCTGCTGCGGCGGTATTCGGGGCACCAAATGGTTGACGGTTTCAGCGGCCCTGTGCTAGCGTTGGTTATTTGCACAACGGGGGGTATTTTCGCATAGAGGAAGGAGACCCACGTGGCAGGTCTTGATCATCATTACTATTTCACTTCCGAGTCGGTGACGGAAGGACATCCCGACAAAGTGTGTGACCAGATTTCGGATTCAGTACTTGACGCTGTGCTTGCCGCCGACCCGAAAGGCCGTGTCGCCTGCGAGTCGATGGTCAAGGACGGCGATGTTTATGTGATTGGTGAAGTCACGACCAGCGCCAAGCTGGACATCGAGCGCCTGGTGCGCAATACCGTCCGCTCGATTGGTTATACCGACCCCGAGGGTGGCTTTACGGCAGATGGCTGCAAGATTCACGTCAACCTGACGCAGCAAAGCACTGATATCGACATGGGTGTTTCGACCGGCGGCGCCGGTGACCAGGGCATGATGTTCGGGTATGCGTGCAACGACACCGATGAACTGATGCCCTTGCCCATCACGCTGGCCCAGAAGCTTTGCCTCCGGCTGGCGGAAGTGCGCAAGAAAGGCATCCTGGAATTCGTTCGTCCGGACGGAAAATCGCAGGTCACGGTCGAATATCAAGACAACAAACCCCTGCGGGTGGATGCCGTGGTGGTTTCCACGCAGCACTCCGCGAGCGTTTCCAATGAAACGCTCCGCGAAGGGATCAAGGAATGCGTCATCAAACCTGTTATTCCTTCGAAGATGATGGACGCAAACACAAAATTCCACATCAACCCGACAGGACGGTTTGTAACCGGAGGGCCCGTGGGCGACTCCGGTTTGACGGGCAGAAAGATCATCGTTGATACCTACGGCGGATGGGCCCGCCACGGAGGCGGAGCGTTTTCCGGAAAAGATCCCACCAAAGTAGATCGTTCCGCCGCCTACATGGCACGCTACATCGCCAAGAACATTGTGGCAGCCGGCCTGGCAACCCACGCCGAGGTTCAACTGGCCTACGCCATCGGGGTCGCCGAGCCGGTTTCCGTGCTGGTGGACACCTTCGGCACAGGAAAGCTTGAAAATGGGAGGCTGGTCGAGCTGGTTCGCAAGCATTTCCAGTTGTCCCCCCGGGGCATCATCGAGTCGCTCGACCTGCTCCGCCCGATCTACACGAAAACTGCAGCTTACGGCCACTTTGGACGCCACGAGCCCGAGTTTGCATGGGAGCGCACCGACAAAGCTGCGATTTTGAGAAAGGAGAGTGGTTTGTAATGCCAGTGACTAACAAAAGCGCTTACGACGTCAAGGACATGGGCCTGGCCGCCGAGGGCAAGAAGCGGATTGAGTGGGCCCGCCAGTGGATGCGCGTTCTGCAAAAGATTCAGGAACGCTTTCTGAAGGAAAAACCTCTGCAGGGGATCCGGATCTCCGCCTGCCTGCATGTCACCACGGAAACCGCCAACCTGGCTATTACACTTCGCGACGGAGGCGCGGACGTTGTCCTTTGCGCGTCAAACCCTCTGAGCACCCAGGATGACGTGGCGGCCTCCCTTGTGCAGGACTACAACATTCCAGTCTTTGCCATTAAAGGCGAAGATAATGACACTTACTACTCTCACATCCTTTCCGCCCTGGAGCACAAACCGCAAATCACTATGGACGATGGGGCGGACCTGGTGACCACCATTCTGACGAAGGGTAAGGAATTGATACCGGGCATCATCGGAGGGACTGAGGAGACTACCACCGGGGTTATCCGGCTGCGTGCTATGGCAAAGCAAGGCGTGTTGAAGTACCCCATCATTGCCGTGAACGATGCGGATACCAAGCACTTGTTCGACAATCGTTATGGCACGGGGCAATCCACGGTGGACGGTATTGTCCGCGCGACTAATATCCTGTTGGCCGGCTCAAATGTTGTTGTCGCGGGTTATGGATGGTGCGGACGCGGCTTTGCCATGCGCGCACGCGGTCTGGGCGCTGACGTGATCGTGACGGAAGTGAACCCGACGCGCGCCTTGGAAGCCAGGATGGATGGCTTCCGTGTAATGCAGATGGCGGACGCGGCAAAAATTGGCGACGTCTTTGTCACACTTACCGGCGATAAGTCGGTGTTGCGGAAAGAGCACTTTGAGGCGATGAAGGATGGCGCCGCCGTTGCCAACTCAGGCCATTTCAATGTGGAAATCGACATACCTGCCCTTGAAGCTCTCTCCACTACAAAGCGCCGGGTGCGCGAGTTTGTTGACGAGTACATCACAGAAGATGGCCGAAAGCTCTATCTGCTGGGTGAAGGCCGGCTGATCAACCTGGCGGCGGCGGAAGGACATCCGGCCGCTGTGATGGACATGAGTTTTGCCGATCAGTCGCTTTCCGCTGAGTATCTGGCGAAGAACAGCAAGAACCTGACGCCCCAAGTCTATGGTGTTCCTGCTGACATCGACGAGATGGTAGCCAGTCTAAAGCTGGAGACGATGGGTATCGAGATTGATACACTGACTCCGGAGCAGGTGGAATACCTGGCGTCCTGGTCTGAAGGGACATAGCTTCGCTGGCAGGGGCGGCATGATGATCCTAACCCTGCGACTTTGAAAATTCACGGTAAGGCCGCTATGCGGGACGGCCTTACCGCTCACCTTCCTCGCTAAGTTGCAATCCATGATTGCTTTCAGGAAATCCGGTTTAGAACTCAGTGCTGTCCCATCATATGTTGAACAGATCCAACTGGATAGAAGGATCGGGTTCGGGAATTCGGTCGTTGTATTGCGAGAAAGCCAGTAAAATCGGGCTTTTTTCGAAAAGCGTGACACTGAGAATTTGCAGAATTTTG
>DASSJE010000333.1:0-12518 GCA_035691365.1 Terriglobia bacterium | reverse complement strand
GGCGATGTCTGCCACCTTGAGCAGGGCCCTGGCGGCGAGCTCCGGCTTGCCTGCTTCAATCGCCACCTCGGCCAGTCCGGTGTGGGCTTCCGGGTTGTCGGGCTCAAGGCTGGCCAGATGTTGAAAGCAGCCGAGAGCCTCCGCAATGTTCCCGTTGCGCTGGAAGGCCATTGCAGCTTCGCGAAAGGCTTCGGCAGATTCGATGGTTTTGCGCGATTGCTGGAGCAGCAAGGCCAGGCTTGCCAGCGTGCGAGTATCCTGCGGGGCTGCGTTCAATATCTTGCGGCAGGTTACGATGGCTTGAGGAAAATCTTTCCGCTCGATATAGAGGTCTGCCAGTCGATTATTGTAGCGGAGTGAATCTTCCGCGCGGCCAAACCGCAGAGAAAGATCCGCGAGGTTCAGGAGCACCGCCTCGTTGTGGGGCTCCTCCTCAAACAGCGCAAGATAGACTTCGAAAGCGTCGTCAAATTTCTGTTTCTGGAGGAGTTTTTCGGCTTTGCGGAAGAGTTTGCTTTTGTCGGTCATGTCAAAAATAGAATTCGGCGAATGTGGGCAAAATCTGGAGGCGAAACTGGGTAGCGCGCTAAAAATGCGCAGCTGCCAAAACTATTTCCCCGGGGCGCCAAAGTGGCGTGCTCATGTACTGGCGCTATTCTTCCAGGCTGTGAAGAGCAGCCAACAGGCTGAACACGGGCGGCGCCTTCTGGGTGAAATTACGGACACTCGCCAAAACCGCCTGTCGGGGCTGCGGGGGTAGGTCAGAATAGAGAAAATCGCAGAGTGATGCGGCTTTTCAATAATAATATGTTAACCTGTTGATTTTACTATGCGTATCTGGTACTATCTTTGGTTAGTCCATGGGGACTGGTGTGTCCAGGCGGGTTGAAAGGCGATGAGGCATACTCGCAAATATTCGTAAGTAGTACGCATCCATTTGCCTTTTCTTTGCATCTCATATAGTGAACGCGGGGCCCGGCAGGTTCAGGGCTAAATTTTTGACAGGGTACTGACCTTCTGCAGCATCTAATTTCCACCACTTCTTTAGAGGTTCACGGGGACCGGCCGTGGGGGGAAGTCTGAATCCCCGGCGTCTCCTGAGTTTGTGACCCTGAGAGGACAGACATTATGTTGGACGTTAAGCTTACTTTCCAAGATCCTCGACATGCCGGTGCAGTGGACGAGGAGGAGCGTGATTTGCTTTCGGAGGTAGAGTCCGGCCTGGAAGTGAATGGTGAGGAAGAGTGGGAAGCGCCTGAGGAAGAAGACGAAACCGAAATTGACTTGAGCCCGGGGCCGCTGGAAGGGTCCATCGATCCGGTGCGGACCTACCTGCGGGATATGGGCCGGGTACCGCTTTTGAACCGTGCCGGCGAAGTGAGGCTGGCGCAGCGGATTGAGCGGGGCCAGCAGGCGGCCCGGCGCGCCATGTCGCGGTCGCCGATGGTCTTGAAGGAGTTGCTGGGCATGGCCAAGGCTTTGCGGGCCGGCAACCGCTCCATCCGGGAAATTGTTCATTTTGAAGCAGAAGATCTGTTGGAGCCCAAAAAGGTTGCGGCAAGGACTCGTGCTTTTCTAAAGGAGATTGACCAGCTTTCAAAGCTCTATCGCACGGCCACGCGACAGGCATTGGCGTTCGAGCGCGCTCCGAAATCGCGAAAGAAGACACTTCTGCGGGCACGATATCGCCTGGCGCGGACGCGCGTGCTGATGTCCAGGCTGGTGATGGGGCTGGACCTGAATGCCGAAGAAATCGCGCGGCTGACGGGCCTGGTGGCCCATGCCAGCCAGCGCATGCGGGAACTCCGCCGCCAGATCGATGCGTTGAAGGCTCGCGCCTCGGCCAGGGGCCGGACGCCTGCCGGAGTGAGGAGCGAACTGCGATTGCACCAGCAGCGGCTCAAGGCGCTGGAGGCCGAGTGCGGTGTTAGCGCTTTGGAGATGAAGCGCACGTGGGAGAAAATCGAACTGGGGCAACTGCACGCCGAGCAGGCCCGGAAGGAACTGACCGAGGCCAACCTGCGGCTGGTGGTTTCCATCGCTAAAAAGTATATCAAGCGCGGATTGCACCTTCTGGACCTGATCCAGGAAGGCAACCTGGGCCTGATGAAGGCGGTGGAGAAGTTTGACTGGCGCCGCGGCTACAAATTTTCGACCTACGCGACGTGGTGGATCCGTCAGGCAATCACCCGTGGCATCGCGGACAAGGCCCGCACCATCCGCGTGCCTGTGCACGCCAACGACACCATCAACAAGCTGGCGCGCGCACGCGGTGAACTCACCCGCGAGCTGGGACGCGATCCTACCATTGCCGAAGTGGCGCGAAAGGCGCAGATTTCCGTGGCCAAGGCGCGCCAGGTGATGAAGATCGCGCAGCAGCCGCTTTCACTGCATACACCGATTGGTGACGACGGAGAATCGCAGCTCAGCGATTTTCTGGAAGACAAGCACACGCCTTCGCCCTCGGATTCGGCTATTACCGTGAATCTGAGGGAGCAGACCGCTTCCATGCTGAAGACTCTGACACCGCGGGAAGAGCAGGTGCTGAAGCTGCGCTTCGGGCTCGATGACGACAACGCGCGGACGCTCGAGGAAGTGGGCAACTGCCTCTCGCTCACGCGTGAACGTATCCGCCAGATTGAAGGGAAAGCCCTGCGTAGCCTCCGCTCGCCTTGGCGAGGTGGAAGGCTCCGCTCTTTCCTTTCCGAAAACTAACTACGTTGCTTCCTGTCCCGTAGCCAAGTAGGACCTTTCGTTCCGGGGGCGCGTCAGTCCGCGCCCCTGTGTATTCCTCCACTGATCACAAACAAAAGAACCATGTGTGCATTGTTTGGGCGATGTGTCGAAATACGATCGCAGTGGCGAAATGCTGTCATTTTTACATAGCCACTCAACTCTTGTTCACGCCACAGGAACGCATCTAAATGAATAAGCGGGCATTTTCGTTTGGACTCGGAATTGCACCGGTCTGAACTGTCCGGGCCTTCTGGGGAGACTCATCCTTCACCCAGGATGCTCTATTTCATGAGCACCTGGTGAGCGACGAAGCGAGCCTCCGCTCAGACGGGAAGGCGCCCTGCGATCTTCGGGCCCGCCATCCCCGTGGCAACACAGAAGCCTGCCAAGCCACGAGGCAATCCTCCCATGCGCGCGGAGTGGTGAACGAGCGGCTTGGGATAGATCGAATGGTGGGCTTCCTTCTGACGGATCGAGGCATCTAAGTTTTCGTGTGAGGCAAGACCGGCTCGCAGATATGAGTCGTGAAAACGGCAGACTTCCGGGTTGCAAGAGAAACCAGTGAAACTGCCGATGAACAGTTTGAGATGCGGTCTTTCGGCAGGCTGCTGTCATAAAGTTAGCCTGCCACGCTGCCTGAGCGTTAGCCGGCAGCGAGTTTGAGAGCCTCCAGCAGACTGGCTGCGGGAGACAATTTCTTTTTTCGGCAGAACGCGGGATTCCCCCAAACGGAAATGGTTTGATAGCGCTACCCGGTGTGCCCGGGTATGCTAACGAATTTTGCAATGCGGAGGTAGCGATGGCAAATGGGAAATTTGCGAGCAATGCCAGGGAAACCAGCAAGGAAGGGCGGGAGTTGAAGCTGCTTCTGGTGGACGAAAATACCTACGATCTCGATTATTACACCGAGGTCCTGCGTTATCTGGGGTATCAGGTTCAGCCGGTGAATTCGTATTCCAAGGCCGCCGCCACTCTTGGTTGCGAACGGTTTGATCTGGTGATCGTTGACCAGGGAAGCGCAAACTTCGAAGGCCGGTCGGTGTTGACCCGGGCAGTGGAGGTTGACCATCGCGTGCCCATCCTTGTCCTGACCCGGACCGTGGACGCGGATTGCTGCATCGAGGCGCTGGATGCAGGCGCCCACGAGTACGTCCAGAAGCCGCTCACAACCGCGGAGATCCGCGAACTGGTGAACGATTATGTGAAGCCTTCGACCCTGCCATTTGCAGCCAGCCACCTTCCTCCGCTTGGCATGGGTGGAAGGAACGATAACGCATCCGACCACCAATCTCTGCGAAAGGCATCCTGAAGGAAATCAGCAGCCTTTGCTGATCCCGATTCGCCTGCCGCAGGGTGTGTTTTTTTAACCCGGCAAAAGATCTGCGGCCTATTAAGCTGTCACATGCCGTCTCATTCCCGGCGCCACTGCTGCCGATAACTCCTGGTGAGGCGTGCACCGCCTGATAACGGGCTGGTGTAAGCGCCGGGAGGGTGGATATGAGGGAGCTATGTGAGAAGGTGTGGCGTGACGAGCAAGGGCAGGACCTGACCGAATACGCGTTAATTCTGGTGTTGGTTTCGCTGGTTGCGGTGGCAATCCTTCGGTCGGTCGGGACGGCTGTTTACAATACCTATTCGGACGCCTCTTCAAATTTCACGACGGCCGTGAGCTGATTTCTCGCCCGGCCCTCGCTTTGCGCTGTACGTAAAGAAAACCCCCAGGCCTGCGCGGCAGAAAGACTCCGGGCCAAATGTTTTGGCTGGTCTGATTAACCTGCCTGGAAAAGCTTCTCAGTTCTCCGGTCCTGATGGAAGGGAATCAAGAAATTCCAGCCCCATCTGATCTTGTCCATCGGAGCCAACGTTTCCAGCCCAGACCACCATACATCGAAAAGGGTGGTCGGGATCATCCGGCTGGAACAGCGTGAGGGTCTGGCCCGGAGACAAAGTTGTTTCCGTCTCAACCCTGGCCCCGTGCTCCGAAAGGTCAATCGTCATCCCTTCCCGAGAGGTCTGGGAGTCGTCGGACTCAACCATCAGTACAATGGCCCTTCGGACCGGTTTCCGCTCCGAGCGCCGCGGGAGGGTGTACGCATCAGGCACCATGCCGAAGAGGGTATACAAGAAGGCGCGTGCTGGCAAGAGATATTCTTGCGGAACGTAAAGAATTTTTAATGCCGGGTATCCCTGGGGCCGGTTTCGAAATCAGTGCCGCCGGCGGTCACCGGAACGGTGATGGGCACGCTGAGAGTGTTGCTGCTGCCGTTGCTGGTGCTGCGGCTGATGTTGCTGTTGATGCTGCTGATGCTGTTGTTGCCGCTGTTGCCGCTGTTCCTCCGGCGGCTGGCGGTAAAGCAGCACGCGCTCAATGTTCATGCCCAGTTTGGACATCTCTTCAAACCCTTTGGGGGTGATGAAGTATTGCTTGTGGCGCTCGGTCGTGTCCTCCACGATCCACTCCGCCTTCTTCGCCGCTTCCACAAAGACGCTTCCGACGGTAAAGGGATTCACGGGTCCGAGACGGTCCTCGTGCTTGGCCTTGGATGTCATTGGTCCCCACTTATTGACGATGGAAAGATTTCTTGCCTGTTCAGTCCTGCGTCGAGAACGTGCTGATTGAACCGTCTGTGCCAGGCCAGCGGCAGGCGATTTACCGGCACTTTGAAAAGCCACCCACCACCATGCTACAGAAGTCAGGCAGGAGTCGCAAGCTTTCTTTAGATTCGGCCGTGGCGAGGCCGCCGACGAATTGCTAACGCACTTTGCCTCGGGCGGCCACTTTCCACGTGCCTTCCACCTTGCCCTTGCGAACGAGGAAAACCTCGTCGTGCATGTTGACACAAGTACACACATGGTTGGGTATCACGGTGACTACCTCGCCCACATGAAATTTGTGCGTGGAATTTGTAATGTCCAGATGGCCGTGTTCCTCATTCAGTTTGATGAGGGCCGCGTCAGGAGCTTCCACCACGTAACCGTGGCCTTTGGCGGGCCCTGAGCTCAGACCGTCGGACGAAAGGGTTTTCGATCCTGCATCAATCATCGCGCGCCCGGGAACAGCCGTTGAAACCACCGTCGCCACCACTCGCGCAGCGCAGTCTTCCAGGCGGCAGGCGCCCTGGTAATAAGTGTTCAGGTCGTTGTAGACGTAGGTGCCCGGGCGGATCTCCGTCACGCCGGGAATCCTGTGGGTCAGGAAAGCCGAGGGCGTGGAACCGCCGGAAACAATCTCCACTTCCATGCCGGTCTTGCGGAACGGTTCGAGGGTCTGCTCGACGAGTTCGGCCACCTGCTTCGCGCTTTTTTCGCGATCACCTTCCGAGCCCCAGATGTTGCCGGGAAACGTCATCAGGCCGCGGAATCTGAGGCCGGGCATCTTTTCGATTTTTCGGGCCAGTTCAAGAGCTGCGGGTCCGGGTTGAACGCCGCAGCGGCGCATGCCAGTGTCAAACTCTACCAGCACACCGACGGTGGCACCGGCGGCGCTTGCGGCACGGGAGAGTCCTTCGGCGGTGGCTTCATTGTCGAGTGAGAGCAGGACGGTGCTCTCGCGCGCCAGGCTGGCGATCCGGCGGAGCTTCTCTTCGCCCCAGATGGGATAGGCGATCAGGATGTCATCCAGGCCTCCCGCCGCCATCACCTCCGCCTCGCCCACCTTGGCGACGGTGAGTCCCACGGCGCCGTGTTCCACCTGCATGCGCCCCACTTCCGGGGCCTTGTGAGTTTTGGTATGGGGCCGCAAGCCGAGGCCGTGCTGGCGGCAATAATCGGCCATCCGCTGGAGGTTGCACTCCAGGATGTCCAGGTCAATAGTGAGTGCAGGAGTTGGCAGTTCGTGGTAGTTCATAGTTCACCTTCTATCGCTTCTTCCTGTGCGATTTTCTGACCCGCGCAATGCAGTCGATTTCCACTTTAATCTTTGGCAGGCTGGCGCCGACGGTCGTGCGGGCTGGCGGATTCTTGGGGAAGTATTTCTTGTAGACTTCATTCATGGCTGCGAAATTCTTCATGTCGGAAAGAAAGACCCCGCACCGGACCACGTCTTTCATGGAACTTCCCGCAGCCTCGAGAATTGCCTTGATGTTCTCAAGCGTGCGCCGGGTTTCGGATTCGATGCTTCCCAGTTCCATCTCATTTGTTTTGGGATTGACGGCTGCCTGGCCGGCGACGAATACAAAACCGCCCGACACGATGGCCGGAGAATAGGGGCCCCGTGGCTGAGGCGCCTTCTTGCTCTTGACTACTTTGGGCATAGAAACTCCTCTTGATAGAGATTACGGCTACTACCGAATTTTTCAAAATGCACTTGTGGCGGTCTCGCGGGGCGGGACACCTTGGGGCGAGATTAACCCGCCACTACACATCTCTTGAGCGGCAGGTCAGGCCAGCTGACCGCCATCTACAAATAGCAGGGCCCCGTTTACGTAATCCGCGTCTGAGGATGCCAGAAACGCGGCCGGTCCGGCGACGTCTTCCGGTTCGCCAAGACGCCCGACGGGAATCAAATCCTTATACTTGCTCATGAATTTTTTATCTCTCAACACCGGAGCCGTGAGGCGCGTGCGGATTAAGCCCGGGCCGATGGCGTTGGAATTAATGCCGTAATGTCCCAGTTCGCGCGCCAGGGTTTTTGCCAGCAGGAACAGGCCGGCCTTCGAGGCATTGTAGGGAGCAAGTTCTGCTTCCGCGTCCCAACTGTTTGTAGATGCCATAAAAACCATTTTGCCGCGCCGCCGGCGGATCATGTGCGGGGCCACTTCATGCGCCACCAGGTAGCCGCCCTTCAGGTTGATATCCAGGGTCCAGTCCCAGTGTTTTTCGTCGGTTTTGGTGAAGGGGACCAGCTTGCCAACGCCGGCCACGTACATCAGCACGTCGATCCGATTTTGCCAGCGGATAGTTTGGGCCACCATTCTCTCGACCTGGCGCTTGCGGCGGACGTCACAAGCGATGGTGAGGACAGAACCGCCTTCTTCGGCAATCTCATGCTCCGTGCGCGCCATCATGTCGCGATCGATATCGCCGATCACAACATGCGCGCCCTCGCGCGCCAGACGCACAGCGATGCCTTTGCCGATTCCTTGCGCGCCTCCCACCACCAGAGCGCATTGGCCGCGAAAGCGGTCGGGTATCATCTTCATCGATATCTCATACTCCCTTGTCCGGTTTGGAACCGCCCGGTAAAGCTGTCCGATGTCATTGTTGTAGTGGCGGCTTTATGCCGCCGTGTGGCGAGGTAAACTCGCCGCTACGTTTCCTAAGCCATACCGCCCGAAAAGTTTACTAGGTTCCTGAGGCAGACTCCCAGTATAATGGCCCGCCATGCAGCCGTAAAGGTTTTGAGCGGCTGGCCGCATTATAGCAAGCCGCGAGCTGCTGCAACGGGGCGCAATGGGGGCGGACGACATGGATTCAAAACTCAGCAACGTTTCTCCACAGAACGAAGTTCGGACCCTGCTACGGGAGATTGGAATATTGGGTTCCACGGCGATCGTGGTGGGCACCATCATCGGCTCGGGAATTTTCCTGGTGCCCCACAACGTGGCCATGGAGGTCGGCAGCGTTTCGAGCCTCTACCTGGTGTGGATTGTGGGCGGGGCGCTGGCGCTGGCCGGAGCGCTCTCTTTGGCGGAACTGGGTGCGGCGATGCCGGAAGCCGGAGGCATTTACGTCTACCTGCGCGAAGCCTACGGCAAGCTGTTGGCCTTCCTGTACGGCTGGGGATCGCTGCTGGTGATTGACGCCGGCTCAGCTGCCACGCTGGGCGTTGCTTTTGGCATTTACGCCGCGGGTTTTGTTCCTCTGACCCCGATTGAACAGAAAGTGCTGGCCGGGGTGGTGATTGCCGTGCTTACGGTGATCAACATTCTGGGCGTGAAAAAGGGCACGGCGGTGCAGACCATCTTTACCATCGCCAAGCTGGCCGGACTGGCCATCATCATCGGCTGCGCGATCTTTCTGCCGCCGCTGGCGCCCGCCGTCGCGGCCCATCCGCTGCCCACGCAGCACACCACGCTCAGCACTTTTGGCGTGGCGCTGGTGGGAGTGTTGTGGGCTTATCAGGGCTGGCATCAGCTTTCCTATACGGCCGGCGAAGTGAAGAACCCGTCAAAGGTGCTCCCGATCGGCTTTTTCGTGGGCACGGCCATCATCATAGCGGTTTACCTGGCCGCCAACGCCGCCTATCTGCATGTGCTGCCGCTGCCGGTGATGGCGGAGCACCAGCGGGTGGCGGCAACGGCCATGCAGTTCCTGATTGGGCCGCGCGGCGCGCGATTTGTTTCCGCCCTGATCCTCTGCTCGATTTTTGGCGCGCTGAACGGGACCATCCTGACCTCCCCGCGCGTCTATTACGCCATGGCAAAAGATGGCGTGTTCTTCCGGATTGTCTCGCGCGTCCATCCGAAATTTCAGACGCCTGCCGTGGCGCTGCTGGTGCTGGGGGGATGGTCCACCGTTCTGGCCGTCAGCGGATCGTTCGAAGAGCTTTACACCTACGTGATTTTTGCCATGTGGATTTTTTCCGCGGCGGCGATTGCCGGGGTAATCATTTTGCGCTGGCGGCTGCCGGACCTGCCGCGGCCTTACAAAGTGTGGGGCTATCCCGTGCTGCCCATCGCCTTCATCATTGCGGCGCTGGCCATCGTGGCCAATACGCTGGTAAGCACGCCGGCTGAATCCATCCTGGGACTGGCGATTATTCTGGCGGGCGTGCCCCTCTACTACGCATGGAAGCGGTGGGGCGGTACGGCGGCGGGTTAACGCAGGCTTACCTGCACACGTCGGCGGTGGTGACTAGGTCGGCCCCGGCGGCGGCCATTTCCTCCAGCGCTCTGCGCCCGTCTTCCTCAGTGATGGCTTTGATCGCGTCCACAACCAGCGCGATGGGTTTATGGCGCTCGCGCAGCGCGAGGACGTCCGCGCGCACGCAGTATTCCGTGGCAACGCCAAAAACCACGTAACGACGGGGACCCAGCGCCGCCAGGATGGCATCAAAATTGGGATTGGCGGACGTCTCGTAGACATCTTTCTCAATAATGATTTGGGACGGCCATTTCTCCGGCGGGATGAAGGGGCCGGAGCGCATCGGAATGGTCAGGGCGCCAGCCAGGGAAGTTTCTCTGATGCGCTGCTGGCCGCGGGTACCGGCGACACAGTGCGGCGGCCAGATCTTAAATTCCGGATCGCCGGGTGCATGAGCATCGGCCGAGGAAAGCACGGGAACGTGCCGCGCGCGCGCGTAGGACATCAATCGGGCCAGATTGGGAATGATGTCCTCGGCGTGCGGAACATGGAGGTTGCCCGCCGGGTCCATGAAATCGAACTGTGTATCGACGTCGAAGAAGGCTGAGGGCAATTTCATCGTATCCTCAAAAAGCAGGTCTGTCTTTTCAGCCCAGGATGATACCTGTGGAAGGCATTCCCGTGACCATTAGGCTCAGCGGGCCCGCGGGGCGCCGGCGAGCTTGCGCGCCGACACGTACTGGCTGCGGATTTCATCCAGCAATTGCAGCAGCGCGTCGCTCTTCTTCACGGGATACTCGGGAGCACCCTGCAATGCGTGGTAAGGGTCAGGAAGGCGGCGGAGATTGGCCAGCGCCGCTTCACGAATGGAAGCTGCAGTTCTCCTGGCGGTGGTCCGCCGGCAGCTGCGCATGAGCGGCTGAAGCAAAGGTTCGCCCTCGGCGTATGCTTCTTCGGAACGCGCGAGCACGTCGTGGTGATACTTGCCTCCCTGCATGAATCGAAACACCTGCTTGCGGCCGGGGCAATAGACTTTTTCTTCGCTAAACTTGGCCTTGTATTCCACCTGCCCGGCGCGGTTGGTCTCCACCAGCTTGTAAACCACGCTGAGCGCGGGAACGTCGCGCGAAGTGGCGAGATCGGTGCCGACGCCGAATGAGTCAATGGGCGCGCCCGCCTCGACCAGTTCTTCGATTCGGAATTCATTCAGGTTGCCGCTGGCAATAATCTTCACGTCCTGGAGCCCGCGCGCGTCCAGAATGGAGCGGACTTCGCGGCTCTTTTCGAGCAGGTCTCCGCTATCGAGGCGGACCCCGCTGAATGTCCTGCCCAGCGAAGCCGCGGTTTCCGCGCCCGCCAGGTCATCGTAGGTGTCGATCAGCAGGACCCCTGAATCCGGAAAGGTTTCAATCAACGCCTCAAAACTTTCGCGCTCCGTGTCGAAGGCCTGGGTCCAGGAATGCGCGGCAGTGCCGGCGACGGGAATGCCGTAAAGACGGCCGGCCTCCGTGTTGGAAGTGGCCTCGCAGCCGCCCAGATAGGCCGCGCGGGCCGCCCTCAGGCCGGCCTCCGGGCCCTGGGCCCGGCGCGTGCCGAATTCCAGCACGGCGCGCCCCTGTGCGGCGCGAACTACACGCGAAGCCTTGGAAGCGACGAGCGTTTCAAAATTGATCACTGAAAGCAGATAGGTCTCAACAATCTGAGCTTCCGCAATGGGCGCCGTCACCTGCAGGATGGGTTCCTCGGCGAAGACAACCGTGCCATCCGGAACGCCGGCCAAGTCGCCGTTGAACCGGAAGTTTCGCAGATAATCGAAGAAATCGCCGTGTACAGTGCGGAAGGCTGGAAGCCCGCGAAGGTATTGGATGTCATCGTCCGTGAACCGAAGGTTTTCGAGATAATCGAGGGCGTCGTCTACGCCGGCGGCGACCAGATAGGACCGCTCCGGGGGCAGGGAGCGGACAAACAATTCAAAAGTGGCCTGAAAGTCCATTCCATGCTCGAAATAGCCGGCCGCCATGGTGAGCTCGTAAAGGTCAACGAGTAAGGCCCGGTTTGCAAATGGTGGAGACATGGGGATTGCAATTAAGTTGGTCTGGCGCCTGCAAGGGTTCGTCTGGATCTTTCGCCTCAGTTTTTAAAGATAGTTCACGCAGATTGAAAACACAAGGCGGCCCTACGGGAGAAGCCGCCGATAGTAAGGGGCCTCATAGAATGCCGGCCTCCTGCCTGCCAGGCGTATCGAATATCCTCTAAAGTTGGGCAAACAAATGCCGATATTGTCAGTCGGAAGTCGCCGCGAGAAGGCGGGAAGCAGCGCTGCATTCCAGGCGATGCGTGGAATGGCAGTTCGGCTGGAAATTTGGCCTCACCGGTAGAGGCTTCCATTACATCGTGCCGCTCATGAAGCCAGGCACGAGACATAGTGTCCCTTGTGGTGTGTGTTCACTGAAATCGAAGGCACACTGGGGCACGGAGGCCGGATATGGCACTTGGGATTGAGATGACGCAGGAAAATCGCCATCGGAAGGCCCCTCCCGGGAATTCAGCCTTGGGGAAAAGTCCGAGACTCCCGATGACTCTGTCGTGAGCGGGCCGGATGTTTTTCGCCGCCTTCGGGGCGACGAACGGACCGTAACATTGCCGGTCTTGATCCTCATTTCTTCCAAAGAGGAACATGACCTTATCGACGGATATATATTCGGGCGCAATAGTTACGCCGTTAGGCCGGTGGATTTCGTGGAATTCGCGGAGGCAGTAACTAATGTAGGTCTGTACTGGCTGGCCGTCAATGAGCCTCCGACCACAAGGGCGTAGTTCGATGAGCCGCTTATTACGCGTTCTTGCCGTCGAAGACATCGAGGATGAAGCTCAACTGCTCCTTCGTGAGTTGAGGCGCGGCGGCTTCGAAACCATTCATCGCAGAGTTGAGACCAGCGAAGAAATGGACCGGGCGCTGGCAGAATGCAAGTGGGACCTCGTACTCTGCGACTTTTCACTGCCCAGTTTCAGCGTGGGCGCAACACTCACGAAGATTA
>DASSJE010000332.1:0-13067 GCA_035691365.1 Terriglobia bacterium | reverse complement strand
CAGGTGGGCGTCTGCAAGGTGCGGTTCAATCGCGGCGGAAAACTTTATGTGCCGTGGGGCTATGTGGGCGGAGTGCAGTGCGATCCGATTGAGAAGAAGCCTTTTTACCACGCCTATCCGGGAGCGCTGGCGTACAGCTTCGGCATGCTCGGATGCGACCTCCATTGTTCCTACTGCCAGAACTGGGTGACGTCGCAGGCCCTTCGTGATCCCCAGGCCGTTTCGGCGCCCCTGCGGGCCACTCCGGAATTGCTGGTGGAAGACGCTCTGAAGCAGGGCGCCAAGGTGATGGTGAGCACCTACAACGAACCGCTCATCACCAGCGAATGGGCCGTGGCCATCTTCAAAGAAGCGCGCGCCGCGGGGCTCGAAACCGGGTTTGTCTCGAACGGCAACGGGACCCCACAGGTGATGGAATATCTCCGGCCATGGATCGACCTCTACAAGATCGACCTGAAGAGCTTTGACGACCGCCACTATCGGCAACTCGGCGGGCGCATCCAGCCCATTCTGGACACGATTCGGCGCACTCACGAGATGGGTTTCTGGGTGGAAATCGTGACGCTCCTGATCAAGGGCTTCAACGACTCCGATGACGAATTGAATCGGCTGGCCGAATTCCTGGCAAGCGTATCAACCGACATTCCGTGGCACGTGACGGCTTTTCACAAAGATTACAAGATGACCGACCCCGCGGACACGACGCCCCAAATGCTGAAGCGCGCGGTGGCCATCGGGAAATCGGCGGGCCTCAATTTTGTTTATGCGGGCAATATGCCGGGCCGGGTGGGAGACCTTGAAAATACGCACTGCCCTGCCTGCGGCGAGTTGCTCATCGAGCGCTACGGCTATCACATTGCGAAGTATGTGGTGACGGCTGAAGGTCGATGCCCGTCCTGCAACGCATCGATTCCCGGCCGGTGGGCTGACAAGTTTGAAGGCCAGATTACCAGTTCGCCTTACCTTCCCTGGCCCGCGAATGTGTCGCGCAACTGACCACGCTGGATTGATTCCCCGGCACGTAGCGGCGGGTTCACCCCGCCATTGCGTCAGCGTTATCAAATGAGTTGGCGGCGTAAAGCCCCCGCTACAGACTTTCCCGGCCGGCTGTCAGTGCAGGTGGAAGAAAAAGTATCCGGGGCCGACGCGCATGCTGTGAATGATCCAGGGAGGAGAGAGCGCGCCGATCAGGAACCCCGCCACGGCCTGTACGATTGCCAGCGGCCAGATGTTGGGATGGCGGGTAAAGATTTCCGCGAAGACCACCCCGCCAGCAAAGGTTGCCACCATGAGAACGGGATTCGGGATGTGCGCGCCCGCAAACAGCAGACCGATTGCAAGCGAGCGCAGGTGCGCCGACGGCATCACTTTCATCAATCGCCTGTGAAAATAAGACTGCGTGAGGTATTGCTGAAAAGAGCACCAGAGGAAGTAACCGCCGAGCGACAGCCAGACGTGCGTTGAAGCAAGGCGGCTGATGCTGTGATGGACCCACAGGCCATCAAGAACTGCCCCGCCAATCACCACAGCAAGCAATGGAAGGCTGGTCCGGGCGCACGGCCGGAATTCCCGGCCCGTCAGCCCCATCTCGTCAAGGGTGTCGCCATAAAACCACTGGCTGAAGAGGACCGCTGCCAGCATCGGGATCCAGAGAAAAGTGTGGGTCTCCTGCCAACGCCAGATGTAAAGCAGAATGGCCGCATAAACCGCCAGCACCTCACCGGCGGTGATCCACGGGCTGATGGCCCGGGACGCAACAGAAGGTTGTTCAGCAACCTCGCGACTTGCCACAGGAATCCATGCCCCCGTTCCTATTCTACGGCACACTCGAAGGCCACATGCAAAACCGGAGGCAGCTATGCGCCGGCAATCATTTGGCGGACGGTGGAGATCGCTTCCTCCTTCGACATGGGCGATGGCGCAAATAGTTCCGCCCAGTCAATGTCCGGGAATCCCATGCGGGTCAGTTTTGCGGGGAGCAATTGGCGAAGGTGTTCCGGGTCGCTTGAAGGGACTGCTGCAATAGCATCGAAGATTGCCCGGTGCAGGGTGGACCGCCAGGCGTAATCGCGCAGCAACGGACCCAGCGTATCCCGCACATGGCCTTCTGCGGTCCCAGCGCAGAGCAGGCGAAGGGCGAGCTTTTCGAGGTCGAGATCCTTTCCCATAGCCCCGTTGATGGTCAGGCCGCCTGCTCGCCGGATCTATCGGGCAGCTTTGCCGGGGCTCGGGTGCTTGCGAACCAGGACCATTCGCTGGCCCAGGTTGCGACCCGAAACCAGTAGCGGCCGAACATCACCAGTTGCTGCCCGATAAAGAGCAGCGCGAGCACCAGCAAGGCCCCATAAGAAGCGTCTGAAGCGTCGCCCAGCGCCGCATGAATCATGTGCCAGGGCGTCACCAGGCGATAAATCACCAGCAGCGCAAGTCCACACAGCGAGGGAATCGCGTAGACAACGATGGCTTTGGGCAAGCGCCCGATGCAGAATCCCAGCGAGGCCAGAAAGGCTTCCAGGAAGCCGGACCCTTCGCCAAACACAATCCTGACCTGCGCAAAGTCAACGACCAGGTTGACGAATGCCAGCGCCAGCAACACCAGAATGCCCACTGCCAAATGGACGGCGTATGCGGAGCGGTCGTTCGTCCAGTAGAGCGTGGCATGGTCCACCATTTTGCCCAGGCCGGAACTCACAAAACGGAAGACGACCCAGTAACCCAACAGCGCGATGATCATCAGCCAGAGCATGCGCCACGCATAGCGGCCGCAGTCACGGAAAAACGTACCCAGCCGGAAGCGTTCCTGCCGGCGCTGGAAGCGAGCGAGAACTCCGCCGGCCAGGATGGCATTCACCGGCAGGGCGATCAATCCGAGCACCATGATGAATTGCGCATAGTGTTCGATCGCGCCGCCATTGTTGAAGGTGAAATCCGTAAACCAGTCAACAGAGAAGCCCGTCAGCAACTGCCGCCCCATGAAACTGTGCGAGGTAAATTCCAGCATGCCGTGGTAGATCGGCAAGGCCGCAATGCCAGCCAGCAACAGGTTGGCTGCAAAAAGTATCCACACGGCTGACAGTGACCGGCGTGCCATCCTGAACCCCTGGCGGATGGCGGTCTTCGCGCTTACCATGTCCTCTCCAATTTTTCGTCAGGTTTCAAATCATGACTCCCAGTCACGCCGCCATCCGTGACTGCATCAGCGGCTAGCTGAAAAATCCCGCCGCGAAAAACAGGTTCTCGACCCAGAAAATCCATCGGATATACCACTTCGCCGCGAACAGATTATTCGCCTTCACGGTGCGGCTGTTGTTGGTGTAATTGGCGTCCAGCAGGAGTTTCCGCGACGGATCGACCACAGCAGCGGTCACTTTGTGCGGTCCCTGATAGGCAAATTGGGCCCAGCGGTATTTACCGTCCCAGTGCTCATGCGCCACCCTGCCATTATCAAACCGGACATCAACATCCACCGGCGCTGCCGCGCTGCCCAGGCGGCGGACTGTGACGGTTGAGCGATATTGCTTCTGCCTGCTTTCCGCATACTCGCGCAGCGCGTCTTTGCGGGAATAGTAGGTCTTCTTGCCGTTCTCGTCATAGATGCCGGCCCTGCCATACGCCGGTTCGTTCCAGATGCTGGCCACGGTGTAATCAGCAAGGTTGGAACCGTAGAAAAACTGCTGGAAGAACCAGTCCATGTTCCGGCCTGAAACCTGGTTGACTACATTGATAAAGTCACGTGTGGTCGGGTGCCGGTAGCGCCACTGTTGCTGGTAGGTCCGCATCACTCGGGCCATGACGGTGCTCCCGAGATACTTTTCCAGCGTATCCAGAGTCAGCCCCGGCCGGGAATAGGAATTCACCACATAGCTCAAGCGGCTGCGATATTGCCAGCCGTTGCGCACCATGTCGTCGTCGGTGGCGTGCAGAAGGTAGATGCTGCGGCCCGAGGCCTCTTCCGGCAATCTGACGCAGGAAAAGTAAGGACCCAGGGGCACTGATCCCACGCCTTTAAAAGGAAAGTCCGGCAGCGGAACCCGCAGCCAGGTGAAAGCCTGAAACGGAATCCCCATGAAGTCCAGGTAAGAACACGGTTCGCCGTACGCCGATTCAAGGACTTTGGCGGTTGAGTAGGTGACAAAGCCCTCGTCGAGCCACGGCTCTTCAAATTCATTATTGCCGACTAATCCATACCAAAACTGGTGGCCAAACTCGTGTACGGTCACTCCCTCCGGCTCGAACTCGTGTTTTCCCGGCCAGAAGTAGGCGCCCGCGACAAACAGGGTGGGATATTCCATCCCCGAGGTGTAGGAATTGCGGGGCGGGTCGACAACCGTCAAGGTGTCGTAGGGATAGGCGCCAAACCGCAGCCCGTAATATTTGAGCCCGTTGAAGGCGGCGCGAAAATAGCGGTCTTCCAGATTCCGATGGCCCGGTTGCAGGAGAAGCGTGACCTGCACGTTGCGCAGCGCCATGTCGGAGGCAGGAAGTCCCAGGACCTCGCTCCATTTGGCCAACTCATCGCCCCGCACCTCCTTCCCCCAGTCGAACGTTCGGGTGAGCTGGAGGAAGTCCGGGCTGGCTGTCCAGGCAAAGTCGTGGACGTCCTGCTGGTAGAAATTGTAGGTGGTCGTGCCGCCGGCGCTCTTCTGTGCCGAGCGCTGGAAGCCTGTGGCGCCAATAATGTATTTGGAAGGAACGGTGAGATCAACGTCGTAGCTGCCGTAGTCGGCATAAAACTCCGTGTAGCGATGGAACTGGTGGCAGTTCCAACCCCCTGCGGCGCGCCCGCGCTCGCCCGGCCCCTCGTAAACGCCGATTTTGGGAAACCACTGTGCAACCAGAAAATAGTTGCCGTCATAGCCCGTACGCGCAAACGCGCGCGGAAGTTTGGAGGTGAAATCGACAGCGAGCTGGATGGTCCCTTTTGGAGGTATCGGCCGCGGGAGCACGATGCGAACCACCGTCCGGTCATCGGCATTGTTGTCGTCCGGATGGGCATAGCTGATGAGAGGCGTCAGGTCATCTCCGCCCACAATCTGGATCTTGTCAATCTGTTCCCAGCCCCATTTGTCTTTTCCCGGGATGGTGAGCCAGTCGGTCAATGAGTCGTGCTGGCGCGCGATAGGGTCACGGCGCATGAAGGTGCTGTCGAGGTTCTGGAAGGCATCCAGGTAAAGGTGGAAATAGAGATCGGGAATCGTGTCATCGGTGTGGTTCCACCAGGTCAGGACATAGTGTCCCTTGATAGTTTTGGTGGCCGGGTCCAGAGCTGCCGACATCTTGTATTGAACGATGGGGTGGTCAATGTGCGATTGATAGGATTGCGCCGCGAGCGGGGACAGGCCTGCCGTCAGGCATGCAAGCAGGCTGCACAGCAACAACACGCAGGAGACACGCATCCGGTCCGCCTTACGGATAAATTGACAGGATTGGCCGGCGCCGGTCCCTACCGACCGGTTCACGGGACGAGCGCTATTCTACCAAAACTGCCCCGGCATGCGCGAAACAATCCCTCAGCCCGCGCCACTTTGACTGCTCAGAAAACCCGCAACGAAAAGATGGCCGCCGTATCTAATGAACTTGCCGGTTTGCGCCGCCGGATGTGGGCTATGCAGGATGTGATGTGGCGGTTATACTGGAAGTTTTGTGCCCCTTGGGTGATTCTGTACAAAGTTCAGGAAGGTCCGGTGGACGGCTTCCCCCCACAAATTCTGGCGCCGGCCAAATTCACAGCGGGAAGGACAGGTACGGTTCTTGCGGTCTGATGCACAACGCCACAACCAGGCCAGACAGCTAGCGATTCTGATCCTTGTGGGATTCCTTGGATTCGTGGTCATTGGCGGCCGCGCGTCCGGCGCCACAGCTCCCCAGCAGACCCAGGAGTTAAAAGGGCAGATCGTTGACCAGAATAAAGCGCCCATCTCCGGCGTTGACTGCGTCCTCCAGGGTGGCCTGCTTCCCAGCCAGGGAATCACCGTTACGACCGGCTCCGATGGAGACTTCAGCATTCGAGGGCTTCTGCCCGGCACTTATGTCCTGACGTGCACGGCGCTGGGATACGAACCCTACGTAGCCACCGGGATAGAGGTCACCTCAAGCGAGGCCCCCTACCTGCGTGCCGTCATGCCGGCCCAGAAGAAACTTGTGCAGAAAGTCGAGGTCAGCGCAAAGGCTGGAAGCGTCGCCCAGCAGAGTTCCGAGCCTCCGTCCATCCTGGGCGCGGAGGAGCTCACAACACTGCCGATCGCAGAGCAGAAGTTCAAGGCGTTTCTGCCGCTGACTCCGGGGGTCATTCGGACATCCAACGGAACCGTTAACATCAAAGGGACCGAAGAGAACCAGGGCATGCTTCTCATTGACGGCGCCCAGGCGGTCGATCCCATTACGGGCAGTTATAACGTTGATCTTTCCGTCGACGCTATTCAATCACTTAACGTATACAAGGCGCCTTTGGACGCCCAATACGGAGGCTTTTCCGGCGGCCTGACCACGATTGAGACGAAGGCCCCAGCCAATCAATGGGGATGGGACGTCAACGATTTTTTTCCGGGTTTCCGCGGCCGCGGCGGACACCTGGTAGGCATCAATGACTGGGAGCCGCGGGTCAGCTTCACCGGCCCGCTGTCGAAGAATCTGAGCTTCTCCGAATATTTAGTTTACTCCGTCATGAAGATTCCCATCCGGGGACTTGCCTGGCCCCACAATGAAACCAAGAAGGAAAGTTGGAATTCATTGACCAGGCTGCAGTACGTTTTCTCTCCTCACCACCTTGCGTCCTTTAATTTCCATCTTTTTCCTTCGAAGCAGGAATTTGCCGACATCAGCGCCCTGATTGCCCAGCCGAACTCATCCAACTATTCGGAGCGGGGATATTCTCTTCAAGTTAACGATAGCTACCAGTTTAAGTCAGGCGCCATCCTGAACAGCTTTTTCAAGTTCATGGAATTTGACGCGGACGCGCACGGGCAGGGCCAGGAAACGATGTTGCTTACTCCGGACGGATACGGCGGCAACTATTTCAACTCCTGGAGAAGAACGAGCGATCAGGAGGAAGGCAACCTGAATTACCGCTTTCCCTCGTGGCGCTGGCTGGGCAAGCACGAGTTCGAAACCGGAGGCGATTTTATTTATCACTCTTATCACGGCCAGAGCCAGTCGCGTCCGGTGTTCATCACCCGCGAAGATGGGACGGTGGCCGGAGAGATTAATTTTCTGGGACCAGGCGGCATCCCTGCGGGCCAGACCCCGGTTTCCTTATTCACAAATAATGCCGAAGGAGCGGCCTACATCGGCGATCACTGGATGATGAACGACCATGCCGCTGTGGACCTGGGATTCAGATATTACGGCCAGGCGGTGGGTGCGATCGCCAGCTTTGCCCCTCGCCTGGGCATTGTGTACTCCCCCGGTTCCGGCGGCCGCAACATTCTGCGCGCAGGTGTGGGGATATTCAAGTCGCGCATTCCATTGCTGGCCAGCGACTTTGGCAACAACCCGACGCGAATAACGACGTTCTTCGATCAACAAGGCAACATCCTCGGCCCCTCCATCACGTATGTGAACCGCTGCGCCACCAGGGGCCAGACAGGATTGAACCTCGTACCCGATTGCTCTGATCTCGACGCCACGCCGTATAACATGACGTGGAATATAGAATTTGACCGGCAACTCACTCCCCACTTCGCCATACGCGGGAGTTATCTGCAAAGCAACATCTACCGGGAATTCGTCATCAGCCCCGAGCTAACCACTCCCACGCAGGCCATGATGTTGCTCTCAAACCGCGGCGCCTCGCGATACCACGAATTTGAAGCCATGGTTAGCTACCGCGACGAAAAAGGAAACAAGTTGAACGCCTCCTATGTGCGCAGCAGGACCTTAGGTAACTTGAACACAGTCGCGGATGTCTTTGTTCCCTTCGAGGACCCGGTTATCCACCCGGACTTTTCCACAAGTCTCAACGCTGATGTTCCAGATCGCTTCATTGCCTGGGGAATCTTTCACCTTCCATTAAAATTTACCTTCGCCCCCGTTATTGACTGGCGGACCGGTTTCCCATGGTCAAAGATCAATGACCTTCAGAATTACGTCGGAACGCCCAACAGCAATCGATTTCCTCCATTCTTCTCGTTGGATTTTAAAGTATGGAAATGGCTTCCCTTGCCGGGATTCCTTCCCTTCGGACTCGGCAAACAAAGGCTGCGCTGGGGCGTTGGCTTCCATAATGCAACCAATGCTCTGGACCCGCTTGCCGTCTACGACAACATTGCCTCGCCAAACTTTGGACATTTCGTGGGATACCAGCACCGAGTGATCGACGTCAACGTTGATGCCGGAGAGTAAACGCACCGTGTCCTGATGTCCAAAGCTTTTCTGCGGCGCCGGATTTTACGGCTGAAAGGCTTTAGACTTCCGCTTGCCGCTCAGAGATTGGTGACGCGTCCTGGCGAAAAAGAAATTTACGGAAAGGTTGTCCGCAGCAATCAGCCCCGGAGCCTGTTAGATGGCTCATCCTGCGCGGTCTCGAGGCACCATCCGGCCGCCGGAAACCAGTTGGTAGCGCTCGCCGCGCCAAACGATCTCCGAACCCGAGAAGCTTCCGCACCACAGGATGAATCCCAGAAGGTCGCGAAGCGGATAAAGCCAGCAGTAGAGCGCCGAATTGCGGTCGCGCGTGACGCCCCAGCCCACCACCAGCGCCTGAACCACCCGGTTGGCAAACGCTGCGCCCAGCAGACCCAGACCTAATGCCCAGTTCCCCGAAATCCAGCCTGCTAAAAAGCCCAGCAGGCCAAAAGGCATGGCGAACGTCAACCCGGTGCCGATATGCCCCAGGCGGCGCGAAAAACGCGAACTCTTCATCCATCGAAGCTGGTGCAGCAGCGATTGCTTCGCCTTGCGGTTCAGAACAATGTGGTCAATGACATGGTGCGACAGCACGACGGTCCTGCCCGCTTCCGCCGTT
Organism: Terriglobia bacterium; assembly: GCA_035691365.1. Lineage (GTDB taxonomy): Bacteria > Acidobacteriota > Terriglobia > UBA7540 > UBA7540 > SCRD01. The sequence continues at coordinate 4,105 of DASSJE010000332.1, read as the reverse complement.
AAGGCTCCCATGACGAAGTCGTCCGCGCAGTAATCACGAAGCACTCCGAATCCGCCCCAGCCCTCCAGAACTTCTTTCCGGATGAGCATCGTAGGCCCCAGCGCGAACTTCATTCCTTCCAGAAGATCAGCCACCAGTACGCCGGACGACATTTCAACGGACATGCCCAGAGCTTCGAGGAGCGACCAGAAACCTCCCGTGGAAACTCCCCGGTAGAGACAGGTCACCATGCCGACGCCGGGGTCCAGCATCGGCCTCACCACTTGTTGCAGGTAATCGGGCGTCACCCGCACATCGCTGTCAGTAATCACCAGCACAGGGTATGCAGCCGCGGGCGCCATCTTTTCCATCAAGTGGACCTTGGCGTTCGGATACGACGGCTCGCCCGACAGAACAATTTGGGCTGGGATATTCGGATATTTCCGCTTGAGCGATTCCACCACGGCAAGCGCCGGGTCAGTCTCAGCGCGCGCGCCGAAGATCAGTTCGTAGGCAGAGTAGTCCTGGCGAAAGAAGCTTTCCAGGCATTCTTCGAGCAATGGCTCCATGCCATGTAAAGGCTTCAGAACGGTCACTGGCGGCAGGGCCTGATTCCCTTCCCGCGAGGCGTTGAGGGGCCGGGCGGACACACGGAAGCGCACAGAAGCCGCGACCACTAGCGCGAGGTAAACACTGGCAGCCAGCAGACCTGTTCCGGCGACGATAAATAAGATGTGTTCAAGCATGAGGGACACAGAGACGATGCGCGCCCTATATCATAAGGCAGCCGAGAGAAATCGGGCCAGATTATCTGTCTTGATCACTCTGCGAGACGGAAAGGTGGGATCAATCCTTGGTAGGCGCCGGGCTTAGCCGGCCTTTGCGGACGTAGAATTCCGTTCCGCGCCATTCGATGCGCCTCGTGGAAAAACTGACGGCGAGGATGAAAAACGCAAGCGCGTCCCAGGCAGGCACCAGCCACAATCTCTTTTTAAGCAGCGGGTCCTTCAGCCCCCACACTCCGACTGTCCATGCCACAGCCAGCCGAAGCGCAAGATAGGCTCCCAAAAAGCCCGCTGTGCCCTCCCATGTGTGCTGCACCAGAGTTGCCGCCACCACCCACGGAAGCGCCTGCGTCAGCAGCCTGCCTAACTGGCCCCACGGGCGCGAATTCCTGATGCCCACTGCCCAGCGAAGCTGGTGCTTGACGGCATCCAGCGCTCCCTGCGACGGCGAAAGGGTTGCGACGGTATAGCGGATCAGTTCAACATCGTAGCCCTTCTCAACAATTCGCCGCCCCAGTTCAAAGTCGTCGGAAAAGCAATCCGCGATGGCCTCGAAACCGCCAATTTCCTTCAACCGTTCGGCGGTTACGGCAGTGGTGGCGCCCAGGGCAAACTTTACGCCTTCAAACTGCCGTGCCACAATGGCTCCGGCCAGGAAGTCTGAAGTCAGTCCTATGGCCTCAATTTCTGAACCCAGTGTGGGCTCCGGCTGCATGTGGTACATGCAGGTGACGGCGCCAACCTTCGGGGCTTGAAAGGGGCTGACAACAGCCCGCAAGTAGTCGGGCTTAACTCGAATATCGCTGTCGCTGATCACCAGGATGGGGTGGCGCGCTTCACGCGACAGGCGGCACAATTTGCTCACCTTGCTGTTCCAACCCTTGCACCTCGACCCGACAAAAAGGCGGATGGCTCGGTTGGGGTAGTCCTCCATCAGTTGCCGGATGACAGGAATGACGGGGTCATCCGCGTCACTGACACCAAACAGAATTTCATATTCGGGATAATCAAGATTGCAGAAACTGGCGAAGTTCTCGTAGGCTTCGCGGTCGAGCCCCCTGACAGGTTTCAGGATGCTGACCGGAGGAGTGAAAGCACGGTTGTGGTAAAGAGGACGGCGGAAGTAACGCCAGGCGCTGAACAATACCGCCAGATAATAGAGCAATGAGATGATGGCGCCTACCGAAACGAACCACTCGATCAGGTGCAGGTGCAAGTGCGAATGCATTGCCTCATCCTCTTCTTGTTTAGACGCAAACTAACGCCACTCCGATGCAGACAATAATAACGCCGATCCACCGCTCGCGGTTGACATGCTCACCGAGCAGGAATTGAGCGCCCAGGGCGCCCACCGCATAACTCGCGGCCGTAGCCGGAACCACGAGGCTCACATTTGCCCAGGAAAGAAGCGCTAACAAGGAAAAAAAAGCCACGGCCATCAGGCCGATTGCCAACCATAGATATTTTACCCGCAAGGCGCGGCTGAGGAACCGCAAAACATTCAGCGGAGTAAAACGTTTGATTTCTCCAACCGTCTTCATGGCCATGGACAGCGAAATGTCACCGAGCTGTCCCGCCACAACAACAATCGCAATAAACAGGGCCGTCCGAGCCGTCATAGGTTCTGCCTTGTGCTGGGGTGCGTGCCACCCACAACGAAAACCCCCACGCAGATCAGGCCGACACCGACCCAGCGCGTGGATGGGACATGTTCTCCCAGAAAGAAGTATCCCATCAGGGCCACCAGAACATAACCGATGGCTGATGCTGGTGAAACGTAGCTGAAGTCCGCCCAGGATAGAACGAGCATATAACTCACCAGGAAGAGCATCAGCAAGCTGATGCCCAGCCAGATGGTCCCGCTGTCAAAAGCTCTCGCAAAAAAAGTGATTGCGGTCCTGGGCGCCCAGCTATGGAGTTCGCCGAGTTTCTTCATGCCCTGGCTGAGCATAACGTCGCCACACGACCCGAAGGTAACCATAAACGCCAGCAGGATAAAAGTTTTGCCCCGCTGGCTTTTCAATTCAGACATGAACTTCCATGGCTTAAAAGCTCAAGAATTTGATGGCGGTCCGGAAGCCACATCAATGGCAGGCACGCTGATTGATACCGTCTTTTGCGGACCCTTCTGAGCGAATTTGAGCCGCTCACTCCGCAGCCGGAGAAACTCCACGGCTTCCTGGTAAAGCCGCTTGCGCTCGTCTTTATTCCACAGCGCCTTCCGCATGATGCGCCACACAACGCGCGGGCGGAAGTAATATTCGTCGTAAAAGCGGTTGACCCCTTCCATCATCCGGGCGGTTGAAAGACCCGGATATTGGATGTGGGGCAACTGATGGCCGTTCGTGTCCGACATGGGATGATTCACCAGGTATCCCGCCTGGAACAACTGGTCATACATCTCGGTGCCCGGATAACCGTGCGCGATCGACACCTGGATGGTTTCCGTGTCCAGCTCCTTTGCAAAATCGATCGTGCGCTGGATGGTTTCCGGCGTCTCGCCCGGCAGGCCAATGATGTAGTCACCGTGGATGGCGATTCCGACCTTTTTGCAGTTCTTCGCAAACTTGCGGGCCATTTCGGTCGTGGCGCCCTTCTTGATGTTCTTCAGGATCTGGTCGTCGCCCGACTCAAAGCCCACGATAAAAAGCCGCGCGCCGCCGTCGGCCATGGCTTTCAGCGTTTCGTAGTCAGTGTGGTCGCGAGCTGTACAGCTCCATTGAAACCCCAGCGGCTTGAACTTCTTTGAAAGCTCCATCACACGGTCTTTTCGGATGTTGAAAGTGTCATCGTCAAAAAAGAACTCCTTCGCCTGCGGGAACAACTTCAGCGCCTGCCGAACTTCGGTGACCACATTATCAACAGAACGGGTGCGCCAGGCATGGCCGGAAAGGGTCTGCGGCCACAGGCAGAAAGTGCAGAGGGCCGGACATCCGCGTGAGGTGTAGAACGAAACGAATGGGTGAAGGAGAAATGGAACGTTGTAATTCTCAATTGTCAGATTGCGCTTGTAAACTTCCGTCGCAAACGGCAGGTGGTCCAGATCTTCTGTCTGCAATTGCTCGCGTGCCGGGTTGTGGACTATTTTCCCGTCCTTACGGTAGCTGGCCCCGAGAATCTCGCTGAGGGGCTTGCCCTGAGCAAACTCAACCACCGCATAGTCAAATTCGCCGCGCACGATGAAATCGATGTCCTCACTGGCCATCAAGCTCTCATTGGGCTGAATCTGGACGGGCGGGCCCACAAACGCGATCTTAAGGTCAGGCTTGGCTTCCTTCATCTTGCGGGCCAGCTTCAGGTCATTCTGAAAGCCGACTGCAGAAGTAAAGAGAACGACAAAC
>DASSJE010000331.1:0-15730 GCA_035691365.1 Terriglobia bacterium | reverse complement strand
AAAAGACTTCCTGCTTTCCACCACAGGCGGGGGCGTGGCGCTAATTGACTATGACAATGACGGCTGGCTCGACATTTTCGTTCTGAATGGCGGGAGTTTGCACGGTTTTCCTGAAGGCCTGGAGCCCACCAATCATTTGTACCGCAACAACCGCGACGGGACGTTTACCGACGTTACCCTGAAGGCGGGGCTCACTCACCATGGCTGGAGTCAGGGCGTGTGCGTTGGAGATTATGACAACGATGGGTACCCGGACCTGTTCGTCACTCAATACGGGCAGAATCTTCTCTACCACAATAACCGCGACGGAACCTTTACAGACGTTACTCGTCAGGCCGGGCTTATGGCGCCGCAGGATCTCTGGAATTCAGGTGCCGCCTTCCTCGATTACAACCGCGACGGGCACCTCGACTTGTTTGTCTCTCATTATGTAGGCTACAAGTACGGACTCACACTCTACGGAAACCATCCCGATCTGGAGGGGAGCCGGTCTCCAGTCCTCTACGGCGTCGCCGGACTGGAAGGGTCTCGAAACACCCTGTATCGAAACAACGGTGACGGCACGTTCACGGACGTGTCGGAACAAGCCGGGATTCTGAAAACGCGCCCTACGTATGGCTTTACTCCGCTTGTCGCTGATTTTGACAACGACGGCTGGCCTGACATCTATGTTGCCGATGACTCGACCCCAAGCCTGCTTTTTCACAATAACCACGATGGAACTTTTTCAGAAATAGCCTTACTGGCCGGCGTCGCGTTTGACGCTAACGGAAGAACGCAGGCCGGCATGGGCGTGGACGCGGGTGACTACGACGGCGACGGACGGTTCGATATTTTCAAGACAAATTTCTCCGATGAACCACCGACTCTTTATCATAATGACGGCCACGGCTTCTTCACAGACGTCACTGCTCAAGCTGGGTTTGCCGGGGCCGTGCAGAACGTCAAATGGGGAACATCATTCCTCGATTTCGATAATGACGGCTATCTGGATCTCGTGGTTGTCACCGGGCCGATTTATCCTCCCGGTATCAGCCGGAGCCATCCCCTGACGAGTGAGAACGGCAGGAATCTGCTCTTCCGCAATTTGCGCAACGGGCGTTTTGAAGATACCTCTGCGGAGGCCGGGGCTGCTTTTGCAGAGTCGCGCTGCGGTCGTGGGCTGGCGGTAGGTGACCTCTTCCACACCGGACGGCTTGATCTAGTAGTGAACAATATTAACGACCGGCCATCCCTGCTTCGGAATGAAGCGCCTTCACCCAATTCATGGCTGCTGGTCAAGCTTGTGGGCACCCAAACCAACAAATCCGCGATCGGTTGCCGGGTAATGGTCAATACCCCATCGCTGCGGCAGATGCAGGAGGTCAGGTCCGGCGGAAGTTTCTGCTCACAAAATGATTTGCGGCTGCATTTCGGCCTGGGACGGGAGGTCCAGCGGGTGCGGGTGGAGATCCACTGGCTGAGTGGGTCAGCGGAGATTCTGGAACGCGTGCCAGCCAATCATTCGGTCACGATTGAGGAGGGAAAAGGAATCACGAATGAGGAATCGTGGTAATTTGGGTTTATGTTGTGCCCACGTACGATTTGCGGCCCGGTGGCTGAGCCGGAACTGTGTTTTTAGATGCGACGTCAGACATCCATACAAGTCCCTCTTTCCTGCAAAAAGGATTGGTGTGTCCTGTGGATATTCTTGATGGCAGTGCCGCTGATATTCGGGCAGGAAACGAAACAATCCTCCAGGAACAACAGCAGCGGCAGTTCTGCCACCTACCGGCAAGCGCTGATTTTGCTGAAGGATCAGAAGCCTGCTGAGGCCCTCAATATTATTCGTACAGGTCTGGCCGGGAACCCCTCCGATTGGAAACTTTACGACCTGAGAGGACGTGCCGAGAGTTCCCTCGGAAACCCCCGCCAGGCTGAAGCCAGCTTCCGAAAAGCCACCGAGCTGGCACCTGAACACGCGCTGAGCTATGCGGACCTTGGCGTGCTGATGCTCCAAACGGGAAGAACGGAAGAAGCCGAACGGCTATTCCACGCGGCACTCAACCGCGATCCCAACAATTTTATAGCACGGCTGGGTTTGGGTACTACGCTGCTCGATCTGAAACAGACTCAAAAAGCGGCGCAGAATTTAATGGCCGCGTGGGAATCGGAGCCCGAAAACTTCCAGGCTGGCTACGAATATGCCCTCACTTTGCGGGAGCTGAAGCGGCCGAAGGATGCCAGCAGCATTCTCTCAAAGATGGTCCCCCCGGCCTCGCCTGTGTTTGCCGTTAAATTCTACGCATTATCGGGCGCCGTGGCTGCAGACCTGGAGGACTGGCACGAGGCCGTCCGGGATTATTCACGAGCGTACCACTTTGCCCCGGAGGAAACTCAAATCTATTCATCATGGGTTTGGGCAGCCGTCAAAAGCAAGGATTCCGCGGCTATTCGGGAACTTCCGCCATCTCCGGCAGGGCTCTCGGCGGAGCAGCACTTCTCCCTGGGCATTCTATTTGCATCGGTGGGATCTTTTGCAAGAGCCATTCCTGAATTCAAAACCACTCTAAAGGCCGATCCGGCCAACGAAGCTGCCGCATATAATTTGGCGCTTTCCTATCAACAATTGAAGCAGCCGCTGGAAGCCACTGCGGTTATCCAAGCAGCGCTCAGGCAGAAGCCTGGGGCGGCACTCTACAATCTGCTGGCGACGCTAGAGGAGGGGGCAGGCGATTACGTGCAGGCAGCGCGCGACTTCAGGCGAGCGGTCGACCTGGACTCGGACAACGAGGAATATTATTTTGACCTGGGTGTCGAATATCTTTCACATTATGCCTTTCGGCCGGCGTTGAATGTTTTTGAAGTCGCCAACCAAAAGTTTCCAGGTTCCCTGCGCGAGAAAGTTGGGCTGGGCTATGCGCATTATGGCCTCCACCAGTATCCTGAAGCAGAGCGGGCCTTTTTGGAGGCGCTCGAAATCAATCCTTCCGCTCCAGCCGCGTTCGCAGCATGGAACACATTGATGTCCTTCCTCACTCCCTCCGGATACCAGGAACTCAGCGCACGCCTTCGGCGCCTCGCGGAGGGGCACCCCACCAGCCCGGAGTCGCTTTATTATTGTGGAGTCAGCCTGCTTCGGTCAGGTGAAGGCATGGCCAAACCGGCCGATCTGAAAATTGCCCAGGATTATCTGGAGCAGGCTCTCAATCTGAAGCCCGAATTCTCCCAGGCACGCTTTGAACTCGGCAGACTTTATTTATTACAGAGCGCTTACGAAAAGGCGGCTCACCAGTTTCTTGAAACGATACGCATCGACCCTCAATCCGCAAACGCCCACTATCAACTCGGGGTGACCTATCGAAAATTAGGGCGTTTGACAATGGCGCAACAACAGCTTGCGCAATACAGTGCCTTGTCGCAGGAGCACCAGTCACAGATGTCGCATTACCAGGGCGAAATCAAGAAGTTTATCGTGACAGAAAAGCCTGGGCAAAAGTAAGGGGTGCCCGTCAGATCGCAACCGAATCGTCAACCAATATTTCTCCCCGACCTACCGGGCCCTTCCATTTTTTTCTGTTAAGAACAGATAAGGATCGTCAAATGGAAGGCAGATGAAATTTAGCTCAATGTGGCGCACCTATGGGTTTCAATGAATAGACTGGATCCACTTCTCGACTCAAGGCGTAGTATATCCATATCGATATGCTATAGAAGAACTTATGTTCTATGGCCCAGCGAAATTGTGTGTTAGATCCCTGTTGTCATGCTAATTACTTCTTACAGAAATTAATGATTGACAAAATTCCCGGCCGCCGGTATACTCGCGGACACTCCCAAGTAATTATCTTTAATTAGAAGTAGAAAGAGCTAAAGAAACCAGGCGGTGGCTCAAATCAGCTGAAGAGAAAACAGGCTTTTGCTGAAGTGGTTGTGTTGCCTTGTCAAAAGCGCGTTGGCTAGAAGAAGGTGGAGCTTGATGTTATGCCGTAGGGCGCTTTTCGATTGAGGTCTAGCCGATTTGCAGGGGCGTTCCGTACAGGTAAAAGGAAATTGAATTTTACAAAACGGGAGGGCCGGGCAATGAAAAGGCACATCTCGCAGGTGGGGGAACTTACTCTCGTCATTTGTTTGGTGGTGCTATTCGGAATCCCGAGCTTGAAAGCACAGGTTGACAGGGGCAGCATTTCGGGCACGGTGAAAGACACCAGCGGAGCTTTGATACCTGGCGCGTCGCTGACCATTATCAACACCGGAACGCAGCAGACAACCAAACTTTCAACCAACAGTTCAGGTATCTACGTTGCAACCAACCTGCCTATCGGTAGGTACACCATCACGATACAAAAGTCGGGATTCAGTCGGAGTATCCACACCAACGTCACCGTAAGCGTGAACCAGATTGCACGCGTCGACATCGTCTTGCAGGTGGGCCAGGTAACCCAGACCGTGCAAGTTTCGGCGGCGCCCCCGCTTGTTCAAAGTGAAAGCTCCTCACTGGGTACTGTGGAAACCGAGCGCCGCATCGTTGACCTGCCTCTGAATGGCCGCAACTTTATTTCCCTGGCCTACCTGGGCCCGGGAGCTAACACCGCCCCTCCTGGGGCCAATGTCAGCGGGGGAGTGTTCGAGGACGTTCGGGCCAATGAAGGGCTGACGGTTAACGGGATTTCGGCTTCCCAGAACAATTTCCTGATGGACGGCGTCGACAATAACGAATGGGGTCTTGGGGGCGTGGTGGCCTTGCCACCGCCGGACGCAATTCAGGAATTCCGGACGGAAGAAAACGCCATGAGCGCCGAGTTCGGACGGGGCGGCGCGGCAGTCAATATCGTGCTCAAATCCGGAACGAACCAGCTTCACGGGGATTTTTGGGAATTCGTTCGAAACGACAAATTCGATGCGCGAAACTTTTTTGACGACACCCGGCCGGCGTTTCGCCGCAACCAGTTCGGCGGCTCCGCGGGTGGTCCCATTATCAAGGACAAGCTCTTCATTTTTGGCGATTACCAGGGAACACGCATCCGTCAGGGGCAAACGTTTCTGTCTACGGTTCCAACACCGCTCGAGCGTATGGGGGATTTTTCCGAGATGGGAACACCGCTTTTTGATCCCTATACTACGGACCCGAATACCGGCGCACGAACTCTTCTCAACCCTTCCGATCCGTTTGTGATTCCTGCGGGCCGCATTAATTCCGTGGGGCAAAACGTCGTAAATCTTTACCCGATCCCGACCCGGCCGGGGGTTGTGAACAATTATCTCTTGAACCCGAAGTACACTCAGGACGAAGATTCCACTGACATCAAAGTCGATTTCCCATGGCGCGCGCAGGATCAGTTTTTCGGACATTACACATTTGATGATGTCCGGGCGCACACGCCGGGTCCGCTGGGGGCTATCGGTGGATCTGATTGCTGTCCGAGCGATGGTATTAATCGAGCACAGAACGCGGCTATCGGCTGGACGCATACCTTCAGCCCCACCATGCTGGCTGTTGTGACGGGGGCTTGGGAGCGATATCTGGTAGAGGCCAATCCGCTGGAGCTCGGCAATAATCTATCTGACCAGTTGGGAATTCCCGGGGCGAATCGTGGTGATCTGACCACTTCTGGTCTCACGCATTTCGACGTCTCAGGCTTTGCCCCATTGGGAGATTCGCTCTGGACGCCCGAGTTTGCGGCCGAAAACATGGCCGACCTCTCAGGCGTTCTCACCAAGATGGTCGGTAGGCACACCCTGAAGGTTGGGGTGAGGTACATCAAGATGCAGCGGAATTTCTTCCAGTTGCAGTCATCGAAGGGCAATTATGGGTTCGACGGGTCGTACACCCAGGATTTATTGACGGGAGATGGCGGAAACGCCCTGGCCGACCTTTTGCTGGGCGTGCCGAACCACAGTGAACGTGACGCCCTCCAGGGAAGATATCCGACCCGTTACTGGGACCTTGATGAATTTGTTCAGGATGATTTCCGCGCCACGCCGGATCTGACCCTCAATCTGGGATTGCGCTACTCCATTTTCTCGCCGGCTGCCGGGCGTATTGGGAATTTCGACTTTCAGAGAGCCATCGTGGTGAATGATCAGGACGCCGGGCCCAACGCCGTCACAGAGCCGCATGCCGGCGTTGCCTTTGATTATGGCGACTGGGGGCCTCGTGTTGGTTTTGCCTGGACTCCCTTTGGCCATAAGAGCACTGTCGTAAGAAGCGCCTTTGGAGTCTTCTACTCCCCGCAGGGAAACATCTTTGATGATCTGGGATTGAATCCGCCATTCCTGGACTTCGCCAGCCATGATTTTTCTGCCGGTAGCATTCCTACAACCAGCCAATTGGTCTCATCCGGTTTCCCTTCCACAATCACCTATCCGGACCCGCTGAGTCCCGCCGGAAACCTTCGGGTCCAGGGAGCCAAACGCTGGATGCCCAAAATTATGGAGTGGAATTTCACTCTTCAGCATCAACTTGGCCAGAACTGGGTGGCTCAGGCCGGGTACGTGGCAACGCGAGGTTACCGTCTCTGGAATCATGAAACGGGGGACCTGAATTCACCCACCCAGCCTCTGGACTCCAATTTTTCTGATCCCACTGGAAATATGGGACGGCGATACTTCAATGTCCTGCCGAATCTCGTTTCGCTGCTCCCTTTCGATTACGCACAGTTGTCGATGTTTTACAATTCTTTTCAGGCCAAACTGGAACACCGATTTTCAAAAGGAATGTCTTTGCTGATGGCCTATACCTATTCCAGGAATCTCGGCACGTCGGATGGCTACGTTTCCGGAAGTTTCCAGAATATTTTTGATCCAGGGGCAAGCCGCGGGCCGATTGGGTCTGATAGGACCCATCAGCTTTCCGTAAGCTACCTCTATGATCTGCCTTTTGGCCGCGGAAAGAGCTACTTGACCAACGCCGGAGCAGCTTCCGATGCGATCCTGGGGGGATGGGAAGTCAGTGGGATTGTCGCTGCTCAAAGCGGGTTGGCTATTACTCCCGGTCTGTCGTTCGACCAGACCAACACCGGATCTCCGAGCCCGAGGCCGGATATGATAGGCAACCCGAAAGACTTCTCGATTGGCACTTCCACCCAGGCTGCCATGGGTTGCAGTCAGCCTGGAAAGCAGACCCTGGATTGTTTCTACAATCAGGCGGTGTTTATCCTGCCCCCGGTTGCTCCCGGTCAGAACTTCGCCCGACTATTCGGGAACACGGCCAATGGCGTTCTCCGCGGTCCGGATCTGGTCAGCTTTGATTTTTCAGCGATGAAGAATTTTAAGTTCAATGAACGGTGGACGCTGCAGTTCCGCGCCGAGATGTTCAACATATTCAACCATCCGAATTTCGCGAATCCCGATACCACTGTCGATAATCCTGGTGGTGCAAGCATCTCGAGCACGATACCCGACAACCAGCGCGAGATTCAATTTGCACTGAAGCTCCTTTTCTGACGTGGGAAATCTGCCTCGACCCCGCGCAGGAAGGTGACCTTCCTGGCCGGGCCGAATTCATGGCCGGCAACCTGTTTCAAGATCAAAGAGGAAGATCATGATGCGAATCGCGCTGATACTTGTGCTCATCCTCAGCTTCAAGCCTGCACAGTCTATGGCACAGGAAACAAAACTTGAGGACATGACTGGAAAGACAGTTCTGGTGTTTTCGCCGCACCCTGACGATGAACTGTTCGGTGCAGGCGGTACAATTGCCCTGCTGAACAAGAATCATAACAAGGTTATCATCGTGCTTTACACGAATGATGACAAAGGCAGCTACGACCTGGACATGAGCTCGGTACGCCTGGCCCGAATTCGGAAGAGGGAAGAAGAGGCGGCGGAAGCTGTTCTGGGGACGCCCAAGGAGAACATCATCTGGATGGGCTACGACGACGGCATGCTGGAGTACGCGCCGCAGCCCAAACTGACCGAAGAGGCCACCGCGATCATCCGGCGAGTACGCCCCGATGTCCTGCTCAGCCTCGACCCGGGAGACTGGTACGTGCGCTGGCACAAGAGCGACCACCGCATGGCTGCCATTAACACTATTGATGCCGTACGCGCCGCCGAGTTCTGGCTCTACTTTCCGAACCAGTTTCTGGAGCAGCATTTAGAGCAGTACCAGGTGCCCTTGATGTATTTCTATTACACTGCGCCTCAGGATACGAACTACCGGGTCAACATCGACAGCGTCATGAACCTCAAAATCGAGGCAGCTATGAAGCACGTCAGCCAGTTCGAACCTTCAATCCACCATTACCGTCCGGACTGGGATCCCGCGGACGAAGCAAAAGCCGAAGCGGAACTAAAAAAGGCACAACCGAAAAAGGACGGGCATTATGTCGAGGGCTTTCGGAAGGCGACCGGATTCAACCAGGAATGATTCCGTGTACACAGGGGGCTTTGAGTATGACGCTTTTTTCCAGTTTCTGACGGCTGGGTCTGCTCTGGCCGCGAGGTCAACCTGCCAATGACCATCTCGGAGATAGGACTCTTCCAGGCATAGAGTTGCAGCAAGGTTCGCCTGGAGAGTCTGTTTGTTTGCGGATGATTACTAAGCACAGGAATTCAAGCATTCGGGTCTCAATCTGTCTTACATGTGTGTATGGGCGGAAGAGCCAACTCGCATGGTCGGCAGAATAAGTTCTGCAAACCCGTGAGATCAGGAGAGGGGGATCGATTATGCAGCGCGGTTTCAAGCCTTCAATTGGGTACACGAGTTGTTGCCTGGTTGCCTTGTTATTTCTTTCTGCAATGTTTCCATCAGTTCTGGTTGCAGGGCCGCAAGACCCAGCCGTGCCTTCGCACATCCCGCCCAGGCGCACTTCCCAAATTCACGATGGCTTTGGGATTAACTCCGACATGCCCCGAGCGCCCTATTTGCCCTGGAATCGCTGGTGGTGGACCCGCATGGCCGACGCAGGCGTTAAATGGATCCGGATCGGCCAGTATGAGAACAGTTCTGATTACACAAGCTGGGACTGGGTTGAGCAGAAGCGGGGCGTCTATGCCGCGCCGCCGGGGCTGGACGATTATGTCAACTGGCTGGTGGACAATGGGGTGGACATCCAGGTCCAGCTGATGTATGGCAATCCGATGTATACATCGCCGGCCGGCAAGCTACCGGATTCCATCATTCCGGAGCCAGGCACCTTCCACAACGATGACCGCAGCCTCTACTCGGTTTTCTGGGCCCCCAGCACACCGGAGCAGACTTCCGCATTCATCAAGTACGTTCAGTGGATGGTTGGCCATTTTCGCGGGCGCATCCATTACTGGGCCTTGTGGAATGAGGAAGATATTGGTTACTGGAATCCCTGGGGAAATCCGGAGGAGTACGGCCGCCTGCTGAAGGCGTTCGTCCACTCCGTGCACGAAGCCGATCCCGATGCCAAGGTGATCTACGGCGGACAAGCCGATCCCATCCGGGATTTTGCGAAACGCGCGCTTGACGTCTGCCAGTGCGCTTCCGGGATTGACGTCTTTGCCTATCACACTTATCCCGGCTATGGACAGAACATGAACCCGGAGACGATGGATTACGGGGCATACGGAAACGAGTCGCCTGCCAAACTTCGAGCCTTCGTTCGGCACTATCCAGGCATCCGGCCAGACATTCAATTCTGGGACGACGAATTCAATTCCATTCCGTCATGGACAGGGTCTGATGAATCGGTGCAGTCAAAATACATTCCGCGCGGCATGCTTTATAACCTGGCGGCCGGCGTGAAGACCTTCCTGTGGCTGCTCACGGCCGGCACCGACGGAAATGAATATGACGATTTTGGCCTGATTCACGGGCTGATGTACCTGCCGTCGGATTTTACTCCCCGGCCGGCGTTCTTCGCATACGAGCATACTGACTGGCTTTTCGCCGACACCAGGCTTGACCCGTCCATCAAGATCGATAATCCGGACATCCCAGCATTGCGGCGCAAGAGCGGTTTCCCGTTCCTGGTTTATGGCTTCCGTTCGAGCCAGGGGAATGCCATCGTTGCCTACTGGCTGGCGGCGCACAGCCTTCCGGGGAATAACTTCCCGCCCTTTTACTCGCCGTTGACGATCAAGAATTCTGGTATCAAGCACCCTGTTCTGATTGATGTCGTATCCGGAGAAGTTCGGCCGATGAGTTGGGAAAAGGGAACAACGGACACGCTGGAATCCGTGCCCGTGCGCGACAGCGTCATGGCGATTGCCGACGCCAGCTATTTTGACTGGGCCGTTCTGCCTGAGGCTCCCAGTTCCCTGAACGCCAGGACCTCGGGTAGCACGATAAGCCTTACTTGGAAGGTGCATGGTGGGGATCCTACCGGAATCGTCATCGAACGCCGCATCAGTGACGGGACGTGGGCCCGGAAGGTAAAATTGCCACCGACCGCCTCGCAGTACGATGATTCTTCCGTCCCCGCCGGAACGGTCGCTTCCTATCGCGTGCGTGCAGTCAACGGCGCAGGCGAGTCGGCGTATTCGAACATCGTGCACATCAAGCGATAAGGAGACCATGATGGGGAACCTTGCAATCACAGGTGGGAAGCCCGTTCGCACGAAGCCATTTGCAGTCTGGCCGGTCTATACCCGGCAGGAAGAGCGCGCGCTGCAGAAGGTGCTGGCCAGCCGCAACTGGGGCGGCTATCCGTTTCCCAACGCCATTGCCGAGCGCTTTGCGCAGAAGTTTGCAAAGTTCCACGGCGCCAAATACGGCCTGGCGGTGGCGAACGGCACGGTGGCTATCCAGGTGGCGCTGAAGGCGGCGGGCATCCAGCCGGGCGATGAAGTGATCGTTCCGGCCTACACCTGGGAAGGCACGGTGGGGCCGGTGCTGCTGTTGAACGCCGTGCCGGTCTTTGTGGACGTCGATCCCGGCACCTACTGCCTGGACGCCCGGCTCATCGAAGCTGCGCTGACGGAGAAGACGCGCGCCATCCTGCCCGTCCACCTGGCCATGAGCTTCGCCGATATGGACGCCATCATGGAGATCGCGCGCAAGCATCATCTGCTGGTGATCGAGGACTGCGCGCACGCCCACGGCGGCAAATGGCGAAACAAGGGCGCCGGCGCCACGGGCGACTTCGGATGTTTCAGCTTCCAGTCGAGCAAACTGATGACCTCCGGCGAAGGCGGCGGGGTCATCACCAGCAACCTCGAGTTTTTCGAGCGGGCGCAATCCTACGTGAACTGCGGGCGCGCCAGCCAGACCGACCGCTTTGCCCACCGGCTGATCGGATTTAATTTTCGGGTGACGGAGTTCCAGGCGGCCATTCTGGAAGCCCAGCTCGAGCGCATTCCCAGCCAGGCAAAGAAGCGCCAGGCAAACATGGCGCATCTGGAAAAACGGCTGCGCAAGGTTCCCGGCCTCGATTTTCTCCAGCATGACAAGCGCAACACCCGCGTGGCGGCTTACCAATACGTTTTCAAATACCGCGCAGAAGCCTTTGGCAACACGCCGCGTGCGGCGTTTCTTGGCGCGCTGGAGCTGGAAGGCATTCCCTGTGACGGTCTGTTCTACGAGCCCGTTTACAAGAGCGCGCTGTTTCCCCTGGACCCGGCGGATTTCCCGGCGCTATCCTGGGGCCGCCCGGAACCGCTGAATCCGAAGACGAAGTATCATTGCCCGGTTTCAGAACGCGCCGCCTACGAAGAATCCGTCTGGCTGCCGCACCATCTGTTCCTGGGCAGCCGCAAGGACGTTGACGACATCGCCGGCGCGGTGGAAAAAGTCTGCGCCAACGTGGAGGAATTGCGCGGTCTTAAACATCCGGCGATTGAAAAAGGAGCGATGAGCCGCGTCGAGCGCCCGCGCATCGAAAAGCGCCAATACTAATGGCATCTGAAATTTGTATTTTTGTTTTCTACTTGAAAGCTTCGTCATCCCGGGGAACGGGGGAGCTGTAAGTCCTTTGACTGAGAATTACCCGTAAGGTCCAAATATTCGATCCTGTTCTAAATTCAGTAAATCCAATAACCCGGTTGGCGGGGATGCGGCCTGTCCTGATGTGCCCCAGAGTGGTCCCCTCCGCTGATGCTTCTCACCTCGGATCCCTTTCGTCTGGACCGGCTCGATCAGGTTGACAAAGTTGAAGACCAGTGGCTCGGCGGCAACAAATCAGGTGTTAGAGAACCCCCAGATCGATCAAGTGTTGACAATCATTGAAAACTAAGCTGCCCAACAGGAAAGTCACGCAAGTAATGGGTTATGCTTTCCTGCCTTGCCGAATCATTTTGGCCAAGCACAAAATTGAATAGGCGGGAATATGGCAAAAATGAAGAGGCGGCCTCTTGTTGTTTACACGGTCGGGCATTCCACCCGGGAACTGTCCGTATTCCTTGAATTGTTGAAGAGTCACGGAATCAAACAGCTTGTGGACGTTCGTACCATCCCTCGCTCTCTGAAGAATCCACAATATAACGCCGAGGCACTTGCACAGACTCTCCGTGCTGCCTCCATCCGCTACGTTCACCTCGGCGCGTTGGGCGGCTGGCGACGCCCGGCGCGGGATTCGATCAATACGGGATGGCGGAACGCATCCTTCCGCGGGTTTGCCGATTACATGCAGAGTGCAGAATTCGAGAAGGGGCTGGAGCGGCTTCTGAACTTAGCTTCGGCGCGCCCGGCCGCTATCATGTGTGCCGAGGCTGTTCCGTGGCGCTGTCATCGCTCGTTAATCGCTGATGCACTTATGGTGCGTGGTGCTCGCGTCATGCACATCTTCAGCCCTGGTACAGCCCGCGAGCACACCCTGACATCGTTTGCTCAAGTCAAGGGGAAACGAATTTCGTATCCCAAAGCTACAGGAGACGCGGCCACTCTTCTCGTAAACTGAAAATGAATGAGTGACGGGTCAGAGCAAGCACGGTCGCCCATCCTTATGCTACGTTCCATCTCAATAATGTGCGATGCCGATGTCAAACGCCCAGGGTGGAATGAGGAGTGGGGAAGCCTCAATGAAAAATGCCAGGGGTGGCGGGCTCCAGCGGAATTGCGGACTCCGAACAGTTTTTCAAACAACGTCTCAGGGAGCCTTCGAGGGAGTCAATGCGCTCAAAATATTTGCTCCAACCGGGCTTCCCCATCCGGTGCATGCATCCCACCCCGGCCGCGCCCGGTATGCCCCGTTGTTCCCTAGCGTAATGTCGCGAAAGGTTCTCGGGGAAATCGCCACTTTCTTGTAGAGCCCGGGATTGAAATATCCCACAGGACCGGTGAGAGCCTGGTTGAGCAAGGCAATCAAGCCGGCCAGCAGCGGCGCGACGGCGCTTGTTCCTCCCACCACGGCATTTGAGCCGTCCACTTCCACCTGATAGCCGGTTTGAGGGTCGGCGTCACCAGCCAGGTCGGGCAGCCCGCGGCCTTTGCGGTTTCCCGGGTTTACGGAAGGCGGCACGTTGGCGCCATTCTGCCACGACGGAAGCGGAAACGTGTCGCTCACTCCGCCCCCTGTCGCGCCGTTAGCGGGCAGATTGTTCCAGACCTCCTCGTCTGTAATCGAGCCACCGCTGCCTACTAGATGTGTCCCGCCACACGCCAGAGCATAAGGACTCGAGGCCGGAAAGTCCGCGTGGGCCTTGCCATCGGTGACACCATCTGAGGATCCGCTGTCCCCGCAGGCAACGCAGACAGTGACACCAACCGCCGCGGCCGATTGGAGGGCCGCGTTGTACGACTTTAACGACTGCGAGGTCCATGTGGATTCCGGACCGCCCCAACTGATGGAAATCACCGAAGGCCTGTTTCGTTTGTCCATCACCGCCTGATTGATGGCGTCGAGGAAACCCGCATCGGTATTCGGCGCAAAATAGACCACAATCTTTGCCGCAGGCGCAACCGCTCCGGCCACTTCAATGTCCAGCATCACCTCAGCATCGGGGCCGTTAGGATCACCTGTCGGCTGGTTCTTCCCGCCATCCACCGACACGGACGAGACGGAGGGTGATGGAGAGATGCCAAGAGCTTTGAAGTAAGAATTCAGGTCGGATTGAGAATAGCCTCCTCCGAGCTCGATGATACTGATGGTCTGGCCCTGGCCGGTCAAACCGCGCGGAAAGTCGTACAGCCTGGCCACCTGCGTGGGTGTGTAAGAGCCGGCAACGGCCGCAGATGCGATCCGGCAGTGGGCACGCGCCTGAGGTCGATTATCCAACCCATGGACCGCCTTAATGATGTTCCTCAGGGCAGTCGGGACTCGCACGGGCCCTGTACGGCCGCGAAATGTCCCCTGTGGATGTTCGTACTGTTCCAGGGTCACCTGAAACGCTCGGGAGAAATCGTCGGCAGTTCCCGACAGGACCACCGTTCTTGCACCAATATTCACCTTGCTGACTCTGAGCTTGTGGGCATCGGCGAACGCCTTCACTTTGTCAATATCTTTACCGTCAGCTCCGTATCGTGCCTCGTACTCGGCCCGCGTCAGTCGCTCGCCACGGGCTGCAAGCTGGGCAACGGTTTTGAAGCGTTTGCTCGACGGACGCTGCCGCAACACAACCGTCACCTGCATTCGCTCGCTGGGGTCGCACGGACCTGTACTGATTGCGCCAGGCATTGGCTCACGTTTGCTGCCCCGTACTGCCAGATAATGTTTCGCCGGCATGATTCCTCCTTTTTCGATAGCGCGCCCCTCATGACCACGTTAACCCTCTGCGCCAGGAGACGCAATCAGCCATCAAACGGCGGGATCGAGAATTTGCAATCAGCCCTCATTGTTGCAGTCCGAAAAAGAAGATGGTTCCCTCCGCAATGCAGGATGGCGTTTCTTCATAGCAGGGAGGAATTCACTGGAAACAGCAGGCTTGAACTCTGCGAACGCCCGTCGGAGCGATGATGCCGCAGCCGTGAAGATTCCGCCATAGTCTGCTATATTTCAAACGACCTATCAGGAGGACTGCACTGAACCGCCGCCAGTTTGTATCAACTTTTGGAATTTCCGCAGCGCTCGGCGCGATGTCGCGGGCAGGGGGCGTTCCGCCGGCTTCACCTGCTGCTCTCGCCGCCCCGACAATGCCCATCAATGCCCCCCTGCGGGCGCTTGCCACGAATCCCCGTTACTTTACGGATGGCAGCGGCAAAGCAATTTATCTGACCGGATCTCAGACCTGGAACACGCTGCAGGATTGGGGGACGAATAGCCGTGTCCGGCCGATAGATTTCACAGCGTTCGTGAAGATGCTTGTGACCCATCACCATAATTTCACTTTGTTATGGACGACCGAACTGCCCAGAGTCCACGGACTTCCCTCGACTACAGGTTCGCCGCCGGTTATCACCGTCTCACCGTTTCCGTGGCTCAGGACGGGTCCGGGCCAGGCGTCGGATGGCGAACCAAAATTCGATCTCAGGAAATTTAATCCAGCATTCTTCAGCAGGGTGCGCAGCCGCGTTCAGCAGTTGCACGACGCAGCAATTTATGCCGGGGTCTATCTCTTCAGCGGCGAATTCATCAACGTGTTCCGATCTCCTCATGACGGATATCCGTTTACCGAAGGCAACAATGTAAATGGAATTGACGATGGCGGCGGGACCGGGTCAGCCACAATGACCGCGCCGAATGCTATCTCAGCGTATCAGGACGCATACGTGAAGAAGATGATCGACACGCTGAACGATCTGCCGAATGTGCTCTGGATGGTCTCCGAAGAAGCGCCGGCAAAGTCCGTTTGGTGGAACAACCACCTGATTGCACTTGTGCGCGCGTATGAGGCTACAAAGCCCTTCCAGCACCTCGTCGGGTACGCCGTTCGCCAGGACAGCGATGACGCTTCCATTATCAAC
>DASSJE010000330.1:0-3871 GCA_035691365.1 Terriglobia bacterium | reverse complement strand
TTCTCGGGTATCGTCTTGCCGAGTTCATCCACATAAACGCAGGGCAAATTCAACTGGCCCACTTTTTCCTTCAGCGTCATGCGGCTCATCAGGTCGTCCACCCGCCGATCAATGGGCTGCTTCGGGTCCAGATAGATCGGGACTCTCGCAGAAGGCAATTGGGCAAAAAGCGGCGCACAGGGCAGTGCAAACCCCAGGGCTAATAGTAAAGTGCCGGCCAGAATCTCAACGAATTCCCTTTTCCCCCGTCGGCCCGAACGTGGAGTAGACGTATTCAGAACTAAGTTGACACACCAATTTATCATAGAGGTCCTTTCGAATCTGATGTTTTAGCAGCAGCCACATCGGCACACACAGCGGTTGGACGAACCAAAGACCTGCGGGATATTTTCTCCAGCATGGAATTCCGGGCCGCATGTCACGCACGTTCGGGTAAACTTATCCTCCTGGTAAATCTTCTGCGAGAGATAGGCCAAGCTTATACAATGCCTGCGCTTCGCTGTCAACCAACTTTTTTCTTTTGAGAAGTAAATACATCGAGAATTGGCCCATCGTGCTATCATTCTTGCTTCCAAAGCCGAATGGGCAGCTTCACGAAGTTACCCGGTTGGACTTCTGATCCATTTTGTATGGCCCAACGGGATATCAGCCTTTACTCCAGCCCAAGTCCTGGCGAAGCGAAGCTGTCGGCCTCCTGATAGGAACGGGCGGGACAGACAAGTTCAGGGCCGTGCAAAGAGAGTTTCAGCTATAATGTCGCGGTTCTTTGATCCTGATTTGAAGCTTGCATCACGGGGGAAGCTGGATGAAGAGGTCTGATCTGCTCGAAGTTCTGGAAGCGATCTATTCTCAAGGCGATGCATCGCGTCAGGGCTTGGCGGAAAAGATTGGTTTTGCACCAAGTTATATCAGCACGTTGGTGGCGGAATTGCTCGGCCGTGGCCTGGTGGAAGAAGGCGGGCGGTCGCCCTCAAGGGCTGGACGGCGTCGCGTTCTGCTTCACATGGTCCCTGGCCGGGCACATCTTGTCGGAATCCGTATCGGTCGGGCCAACACGCGGATAGTTGTGACCGACCTGGCGGGCAATATCCTGTTTCTAAAGAAATTAGCTACGGAAATCTGGAAAGGCGAACAGCATGTCCTTGAATTGGTTGAAAAGGAGATCGGCGAGGCGTTGCAGAGCCACCCTCCTGTCAAAGGCATAGGCATCGCGATTTCCGGGGTTATTGAGCGGCACTCGGGAACAGTTCTCTTCTGGCCGAAGGCTCCTGGCTGGAATAATGTTCCACTGAAGAAAAAGGTTCAGACAAAGTTCGGGCTTCCCGTAGTTGTCGAAGACAGTGTCCGAACGATGGCTCTTGCGGAAAAGAGGTTTGGACAGGCAAAAGGACACAGCAATTTTGTTTATGTCGTGGTATCCATGGGCATCGGGGCGGCAATTTATATCAACGACAAACTCTATCTTGGATCCGGTGATCTGGCAGGCGAGCTTGGCCACACCACCATCGACGAACGCGGGGACATTTGCTCCTGCGGAAACCGTGGCTGTCTGGAAGTATATGCTTCGGGCTGGGCCATCATTAACAGGATCAAGAACGGACTGCAACAGGGCGTGCATTCCAGCCTTTCGGGAAATACAGGAACGGAAAATGACCTACTGTCTATTGAAACTATTGTGAAGGCGGCTAGAAATCGTGACCAGTTCGCACGTACGGTGCTATGGGAGGCAGGCTCGCACCTGGGAACAGGTGTTGCTACGATTGTCAACCTGCTAAATCCCGAGGCGATCGTGCTGGGAGGAGAGGCGCCGCGAGCCGCGCGAGCTTTTATACTGAAACCCTTATTTACTTCCCTTCATACCCGAACGTTTCACCGCTCGGTTAGAAATCTGAAAATTGTCGTCTCGCGTTTGGGTGGCGAGGCGGGCGCCGTTGGAGCGTCAGTCCTGGCGGCTGAAAAGATTCTCCCCGACTTTCTCTGAGAGTTCAGGGACCCGCATTGAAGGTAACTCGCCGGGGAAGGAAAAAGGGCGGTCTGGGACGGACCCCTTAAGTTAAGGATGGCGGGAAGGGGCCTCCGGCTTCGGGGCAATGACGGCGCGTCCTGAAAAGGGGGGCTCCTTATCCTGAAGCCTTCTCTAATGTTTCAACGAGAGCTGCGTCGGCCAGAGCGAATCTGTCCTGATTCCACATAAATTCCGGCCGGTCCGGTTGCTGCCAATTCCACGACATGAGCGATAGCCATCCTTTCTATCGCTCACATTCTACCATTTCCATGAGTGATTGCAGCCGATGCCGCGCTGAATGCCTGGAGGGAAACTCCCTTTTTTACCGAACGCGAAAGGGCCGCTCTGGCATGGACTGAAGTGTTCACTCTGATAAGTTCCAGCCACGCATCGAACAAGATCTACGAGGAGGTCCGGAAGGCGTTCATCGAAGAGGAACTCGTCAATCTGACGCTTGCCATCGTCATGGCAATTGTGTGCGGTTTTGTCTGGGGTTTGGCGCCATCATGTTTGGGCGGGGGTCATCGCCATAGGTACCGCTCCGGCCGATACTTTTGTACCGGCCATCTGGGATTGTTATTGCCCATCTTTCCTTGTCGCGCCAGGTAAGCTCTTTCAGCCGCATAGAGAAGCTATTATTGCGGGCATCATGATTGTTAATACAGGTAATGCTAGCGTAGTTAAGATTGATCGGGTTCTTATGGGAAGCGGTCTGTTTGTTCTCATTGTTGCCATCATCGCCCCTGGCTGGTCCAGCAGTCCCGCCTCAACTTGACCTCGCGAAGTTGGCCCTGATCCATTCTCCAACCCGTCGCATTTCTTGTCCAGTCGCCGCCACATTAGACAGATTTTAAACCCGCCCGTGGCTTTGCTCACCCGATTGGAGGATGACTAGGCCGGTACTTTATCGTTATAAACGTTCTGTGCAACACAGATTTATTAGGGGGACGCGAATGCGTGAAGAAGTGTCGAAGAGTGCCGTGAAACATGCCCAGCTTTTGCAGGGCGCCTTCTTGCGGCACCCATCTGTCAAATCGTCCTGTAAAGTTTTGCCGGGACAGGAAATTTATTCTGCCGGTTCCGGCGACCAAAGCGTAGACCGTGAATTGGCGGTATCAGTTCTTAATCTCGTGCCCATGGGGGTCATTCTTACTGACAAACGATGCAGGACACTTCTTGTCAACAGGGCAGCCGAAAAGATTCTTTATCAGCATGATGGATTGAAGCTGGAACGCGACGTTCTCGTGGCCGCCTCTTCGCGGGAAGCAAGAGCGATGAGGAAGCTGGTCAATGATGCCATTTATTCTGCTTCTTCCGACCATATTAAGCCGTGTTCCGCCATGACAGTATCCCGTCCATCCTTTCGGCGCCCATATGAAATTGTTGTAGTGGGTCTGTCGGTAACGGGACTGCTCAGGAGATCTCCTGCAATGGTGGCCGGCATCTTTATTGGTCAGCAGGAGGTTGAGGTTTCAACGGTTGAACCTGTGATAGCGGGCCTTTACGGATTGACTCCTGCGGAATCGCGGCTGGCAGCGATGCTGATGTGGGGAAAGAGCCTCAATGAGGTTTCCGGCGAGCTGCAAATCACCAGGGAAACAGCGCGCACACATCTGCGGAATATTTTCGCCAAGACCCAGACTAATCGGCAAAGTGAGTTGGTGAGACTGCTGGTTGCCGGGCCCGGCAACGTCTACCTGCGCAATTGAAACAGGTAATATTCGGCCTGCTCGGGGCCTTAATTTTGCACCACACATGCAAAATCGCCACAGCATACCTCAGGCGGGGGATGACAATGCAGCAGGCAACCTTCAGGATACACCTTCACAAGCTGGGCAGTTGAAATCAGCAGGAGATACAAATGGG
>DASSJE010000329.1:0-9055 GCA_035691365.1 Terriglobia bacterium | reverse complement strand
TGGTCAAACATGTAGTGCTTGAAAACGTCCTGGGCAAAATCGCGTTCGCGGTAGAAAATGGTGCGGTCCAGATAGCGGTCGAGGCTCAGCTTGCCGGTCTCAAAGCGGCTGACCACCAGCTCGTGGCGGTCCTCAAAATCTTCCCAGTCCAGCCTGAATTTCTGCGCGGCGCGTTCGCGGCTGCGCCGGTCCCAGCCATTGGTGAGCAGAACACCGCCGACATCCCAGAACAGTGCTGAAATTTCCGCCATCGAAACACCTCCGTGTGATGTAGCGCCGGGCGTTGGCTCGGCACGTGCCCACCTGCAGGCGGGCGCTACTCCAATCTTCTTTGTTCCCCTGCGATCTGAGAAATCGCTCCCCGGCGGCGAGCCGCTGGGTAATTGGATGCAGGAATTGGGGCGTTGTTCACATTAAAGGCGCCTCGCTACAGCTTTTTGTGCCGGATGATTCCTGGCGCGGCGGGGTTTTGTTCAGGGCCGACGCAGTCCAACCTGGCATCGAGAGCGGCGCGCTGCAAACCTTTGCCGCGGATTTCGCATCGCACGTTTTCAGCGCTTTGATGCTTTAAAGTTTACAGGACCTCTGTACAATATCAGGAGTGCCCCGGAGAGCATCTTAGTATTTGATTGGGGGACAGGAGCGAAATGAAGGAGCGTATGAACGTGATGCGAAAGGGATCCATACTGGCACCAATTCTGGTTCTGGCGGCGATTGCGGGGGCCGTTCCGCGCGGGAGAGCGGCGCAGCAATCCTCCGCGAGCACGACCGCGCAGGCGGGCACATCGTCAAAGGCCGTCAGCGGTTCCGACATTGAGGACCTCAAGAATCCCAAGGCAAAAGTCCGTGCCAAGGCTGCGCGGGAGATCGGCGAAAACGGCGACCCTTCCGCGGTGCCGGCCCTGATAGAGGCGTTGAACGATCCCAGCACCAGCGTACGGGACCAGGTGGTGGTGGCCCTGGCTTCCATTCGCGTGAAGCAATCGCTCCAGGGGCTGATCCAGGCTACCAGCGACAGCGATACGGAAGTCCGCTGGCTGGCCGTGCGGGGTATCGAGGGATATTACACCGGCGAGACTCCCAAAACGGGCTTCATGGCTTACATGGGGCGGCAGTATCGCAGCGCCAAGAGAACATTCCTGGGAGGCCCCGTCCGCATCACGCCCGGGACCATAGCTGACCCACAGGCGGTATCAGCGCTCGACCGCGTGATGATGGATACCCGGCACCAGCGGGCTGCCCAGGAGGCCGCCCAGGCGCTCGGAATCCTGATGGCCCGGCAATCCGTTCCGGATCTGGTGATCACCGCGCACGGCCCTAACGAAGACCTTGCCCGCGAAGCCTTGAACTCATTGGGGAAAATCCAGGACATTTCCGCCGGGCCCAAACTGGTGGACCTGCTGAATTCATCCAACAAACAGATCCGGCAGGACGCGGCGGTCACGGTTGGAATTCTGCGTACGCGCTCGGCCGTGCCGAGGCTGCAGGCCCTCTACGAAAATGATCCCAACCAGGACACCCGGCAAGCGGCGCTGCAGGGGCTTGCGTATATTGGCGATCCCGTCTCGGAGCCGATTTTTCTGAAGGCCCTCAATGACAAGGAGGCTTCCGTCCGCGGCTATGGGGCGCAGGGGCTGGCCCGCGCGAAAGACAAGGATGCTCTGCCGGACCTGCTGCGCAGCACGCCGGCCGAAAAGAACGCAGACGCCCGCGTGGCCATGCAGTTTGCCATTACCGCCCTGGGCAGAAACGACTATCTCAGCGCTATCGTTCAATCCCTGGACTCGGGCCAATCCGACGAGGCGCGGGCCTACCTGGTGGAACTTGCCCGCGAGCCCGGTTTTCTGGCGCAGCTTTATCCTTACATGAACAGCCGCAACGCGCAGGTCCAGCAGGGCCTGTGCAATGTCCTGATGTACGCCGGCGACAACACCAGCGTCCACCCTCTGGAGCAGCTTTCGCACGACCACAATTCTGCGGTGGCCGCCGCCGCCCTGCGCGCGTTGAGCGCAGTTCGCCGGCGGGGTGGCGTTCCGCTCAACACCGGAAGCTGAAACATCCAGTAATGAGTGACGTGTGGCTGGCGGAAGCCTGCTGGTGAATCAGGCGTGCTTTGTGCATACCGCATATTGCCTTGCTCTCTACTGCTTCGGCCGTCGCAATCGGCGGGCCGGGCGATGGGAGAGGCGGCCGCGCCGTGCACCGCATATCTGGGGCCGAGGGAAGCTGGGGTATACTGACACTTGGTGAACAGGAAGCGGCTGCACGCCCAGCGACGGCGAGATCGAATTGCATTTCTGGCAGGATTCCTGCTCCTGGTCCCGGGCTTCCTGTTTTCGCAGACGTCGCCCCCCAATGATCCCGTTACCCAGGAAAGTTTGAAGTTCGCCCGAATTTACGGCCTGCTGGAAGAGCATTACACCGATCCCATTGACCCCGACCACGCCATTTTCGACGGCGGCATCCGCAGCATGCTCGACACACTCGACCCGTTTTCCGCCTTCTTCGATCGTCAGCAGTTCAAGCTTCTGCAGGAGCAGACAAGCGGCGAGGCGCTGGGGTTCGGCTCGATCCTTTATGTGAAGCCGGGAAAAGTTCTGGTGCTGCAGACAGCGGAGGGCTCGCCTTCCTGGCGGGCGGGGCTCGGACCCGGCGATGAAATCGTGGAAGTCAACGGCCAGGAGGTTGTCCAACTTGATTTCAGGGCGCTGGTCCAACTGCTGCAAAGCTCCCGTTCCCATCCCGTCAGGCTGGGAATTCTGCATCCCGGGAAAAACCTTCCGCAGGAGGTCCGGCTGGTTCCCAAGGAAGTTGAACTTCCCACCGTGGATAGCTATTTTTTGTTTCCGGGCCGGCAAATCGCCTACGTCCACCTTTCGGGTTTCGATGCCAAGACCACGGATGAGGTGCAGGATGCCGTTGAAAAGCTGGGCGGACAAAAGCTGAAAGGGCTGCTGCTGGACCTGCGCAACAATCACGGCGGCGTGGTTGCAACGGCGGCTGGCGTGGCCAGCCTGTTTCTCGATCCCGGCCTGCGGATCCTGACCATGCGCGGCCGCGGCGTGCCTGAAAAATCCTACGACACCCGGCCCATGAAGGCGCGTTTCAACATGCCGATGGTGGTGCTGATCAACGGTGAAACGGCCAGCGCGGCGGAACTGTTGACCGCAGCGCTGGAGGAACACGACCGGGCCGTGGTGGCGGGAGAAGATTCCTACGGCAAGGGCGTGGTGGAAAACGTGCTGTCGCTGCCCGACAATACCGGGTTGGCCCTGACCGTCGCCCAATACTTCACGCCCAGCGGGCGGTCCATCCAGCGCCGGCTGCCGGGGACCATGCTGGCCAACGCTGAACCGGGCATCGGCAAAAGCAGGGAATTCCACACAGACGACGGCAGGCCGCTGGCAGCGGGCGGAGGGATCACTCCCGATGTGCCCATCGATCCCCGCAAGCTTGACCCCTGGGCCGAGTTCCTGAACCAGCACGGCCTTTTTACCGACTTCGCCTCGCAGTACATCACTTACCACCAGGACCTGAAAAAAACATTTGAGCCCGATAAAGACGTGCTGGCGGAGTTCCGAAACTTCCTCTCCAGCCGGCGCATCCGCGCGCCGCTCGAGTACTGGGTGCAAGACCTGGACTACATCAAGCTCAGAATCAGGATGGAGGTCCTGAGCCTGATTTTCGGGCTCAAGGCAGCCAACGAAGTGGAAATCAAAGGTGACCCGCAAGTGCTGAAAGCGCTGGAGGTGTTTCCGAAGGTCCCTGACATCCTGAAGGGCCCGCTGCCTGAAGGGAAAATGCATGTCAAGCGGGTGGCCGAATCAGCCGGCGGCAAGCGGTAGGCAGCAGGGAGAAAGCACGCTTGGTCCGGCCGCCGCTTGTCACGTGCCGCTGGTCCTTTCGCCCTGCATCCTTCACACTTCACCCTTCAGGGCAACGCGAGGCGGGCCCAGAAATGGCCGGCGTTACGCAACCGCCAGAGCTTCAATCTCCACCAGCATATCGGGGTCAACCAGGCGGGTGACTCCCACAAAGCTCGTGGCAGGATGGATCTCGCCAAAGCATTCCGCGTGGCCTTTGGCCACCTCTTCCCAACGGTCCATGTTGGTGAGGTACACACGGGTCCTGACAACGTGCTCGAGTCCCAGGCCCAGGCGCTGCAAGGCGTTTTCAATGTTCCGCGCGGCCTGCACGGTCTGCGCATAAGCATCACCGGGGGCAAGAATTTTGCCTGAGGGGTCCGTGGCCGTGGTCCCGGAAACATAAACTGCATCGCCCACCTGGACGGCGCGCGCGTATCCCACCTTGGGTTCCCAGGGCGTACCGCTGAATATTTTTGTGCGCTTGTTCTTCATGAGTCCCTCCTCGAAGCTCCCGGTTGAACAGGCGCCGGGAAAATGTGTTATGACGGATTTAAACTGCCACCTGCGATTGAGCTGTTTTCGTTTTTTGCTTCTCAAAGTAGCGGCGGTGCGTGCGAGCTGCCGCTTCCAGGCGATGACGGCGCCTGATCAGCGCTTCACGATATTCGTGCTTCTCTTCCGGCGTCTGGGGGATCACCGCCGGCACTTTCACAGGCTGCCCCTCGGCGTCGAGAGCCACATAAGTAACGAAGGCGGAGCTGGTCTGGCGCTGCTCGCCGGTGAGCAGATCTTCCAGATAGACTTTCACCGCCACTTCGAGCGAGGTCCGAAAAGCCCGCGTGACCTTGGCGCGCAAAATGATGAGCTGGCCGATGCGGATGGGATGGAGAAAATCCAGGTTGTCGACGGAAACTGTCACCACCACGTGCCGGGTGTGGCGATAAGCCACAATCGCCCCTGCAATGTCGATCAAGTGCATAACTTTCCCGCCCAGGATATTGCCCAACGGGTTGCCGTCATTGGGGAGAACAACCTCCACCATTTCCACCTTCGACTCGCTGCTTGTCTTGCCTTTCTGTTTGCGTTTCTGCAAAGGCCACCAATCCCCATGAATGTTTGCTGCGGCTCCAAACGCCACAGGCCAACCTGATGATACAACTCCGCCCGCGCCTGGAGATGCGAATCTGCGCCCGGCTGATAAAAATCCGCCCGCGGCCGATTCCACACCCATGCTCCGGCCTCAACAGCTGCAGCATGTTCCGATTAACTTCCTGCTGGTCTGCTTTTTTATAGTACGTCACTCGCCAGCCCAATACAACCCGGTTTGAGGTCCTTCCAGAAGTTAAAGGCTGGATCCTGGCGCGAAAGCGCGCCGGCGCTGTCAAGCGCTGAAGGCAGGCTCTATCAGGTCCTCAGTTGAGCCATGGATTCCCCGTGGGCGGCCGATACACTGCCACCCAAAGTTTACTGGGTAGTTAATAACAAGACATAAATTGATTCGCCTCGCCTTTTCGTGTTACCGTCAGGCCACGTCTTAAGGCTGCCTTACGGGGTCCTGGCCTTAAAGATATTCGGCAACCAGCAAAGCGGGAGGGGATTTCTCAGGTTCACGGGCCTGACAGGGTGTGCTGTCCTGGCGTGTGTAGCGCCTGGCGATTGCACAACCAGGGAGAGAAGTGTCATCCGCCGTCGCCTGTTCAGCCGAATGCCGAAAACTCAAGTGTGGGGGCCCTCATGAATACGCGCTTTCTGACTCTGATCTCCTCCCTGGCCATTTTTCTGGTGACAGGTTCCATTGCATCCGCGCAGGCGCAGCAGCAGCGCGGGCCGGTTGAGTTACCTTCCGTGGCCCATGGCGTTTCGGCTCCGCTACGAACATCTACACCGATTTCCAACAAGAAGATTTTCGGCCCGGCGCGTGTGATTCCTCTGCACCGGCCGCAGGACACTGGTCTCGCAACCAAAAGCGGCGGCGAAGCCGGCCCCGCAGCGCCCACCGTGGGGAATTGGTCAGACGCGGACGTTCAGACCACCTACAACCCTTCACAACTGACTTTGCAAAGGGTTTTCGGGGGCGTCAACTTTACCGGACAGATCCCGCCCGATGAGAACCTGAGCGTCGGGATCAATACAACCGGAGGAACTCCCCAAACGCAGATCGTGGAGACCGTCAATACCGCCTTCACCATCTTTACTGATTCCGGCAGCGGTGTCGCGAGCGGATACCTGAACGGCCTTTTTGCAAGCCTGAGCAGCAGCATGTGTTCCACCGTGAACGGGGGCGATCCCATAGTGTTGTTCGACAAGCTGGACGGCCGGTGGCTCATCAGCCAGCTCGCTTATAATTCCACGTTTACCGACAACCACCTTTGCCTGGCGATCTCACAGACGTCGGACGCCGGAGGCGCTTATGATGTCTATGACATCCCATTCGGCTCGAACCTGCCGGACTATCCGAAACTCGCCATCTGGCCCGACGGAATCTATTTTTCGGCCAACATTTACGTCAGCAATGGCAGCACAGAGCAGTTTACCGGCGCGCAGGCCTGCAGCTTCCCGCGCACCTACGTCACCAACCCGCCGCCCAGCGGCATCATCAGCTTCGCATGCTCTTCGGGAACTAATGCCGGCATCTACAATATTCTGCCGGCCGATCTGGAAAATCCGCCGGGGACTGCGAGCCTTCCCGGTGGGCACGACTTTTATCTGCAGTATTTGGATAACCTCGGCCCCGGTTCGGGCAACGACCTTCGGCTTTATCAGTTTGACCCGGCAACAGGTTCGCTGAACACCGTGAGCGACCTGACGGTGAATGACTTTCACGACGCCTGCGGCGGAGGCACCTGCATTCCGCAGGAAGGCACCGCCCAGCAACTCGATTCTCTCGGCGACCGCCTGATGTATCGCCTTTCCTATCGTGTATACGACACTTATTCCCAGATCGTGGCCAACCACTCCGTGCAGATCAATTCCAGCGACAACCAGACGGGCGTCCGCTGGTACAGGCTCCGCAGCGACCAGGGCGGTCCTTTCTATGTGGATAAGGAAAGCACCTTCAGCCCCGACGTCAGCACTTATCGCTGGATGGCTAGTATTGCCCAGAACAAGCACGGCGACCTGGGCCTCGGCTACAGCACTTCGGGCGTCACCAGCGTTCCAGGCATCTCCGTCACCGGCCTTCTGAACGGCACGGATTCCGGCATGGAACTGGGCCAGAGCATGTACAATGGCAGCGACCAGAATTACCAGGGCACCTACAGCCGCTGGGGCGATTACTCCAGTATGACCGTTGACCCCACAGACGACTGCAGTTTCTGGTACACCAACGAATACGTCAAGCCGCCCGTCCTGAGTTTTGATTTTCTCTGGAATACGGTGATCGGCAAATTCAGCGTTGGAGACTGCTCCGGGTCCTCATCTTCCACGTTTTCGTTTTCGGTGAATGTGCCCTCGAGCCAGACAGTCATTCCGGGAGGAGGCGCCTCCTACTCGATCACAGTCACGCCGGCCAGCGGCTATAACGGCATCGTCAATCTCAGCGTCGATCAGAACACCTGCCCGAGCGGCGCCACATGCTCTCTTTCAACCACCACGGCAAATTTCAGCACGAGCTCCACGCCCGTCAACACCACCCTGACCGTTAACACTGGTTCCAGCACGCCCGCGCAAAGCTACAGCATCGTGGTGAAAGGCACGGACAGTTCGAACTCAACCCTAACGGGCCAGACTTCGGTACAGCTTGCCGTAACCGACTTCTCACTCACTTCCAATCCGGCATCACAGACGGTGACGGCAGGCACGAACGCCGTCTAAACGATCACGGCAAATGCCCTGAACGGGTTCACGGGTACCGTCAATCTGGGCGTGGGGAGCACGTGTCCTTCCGGGATGACCTGCGCTTTCGGCTCTGCGTCTATCGCTGCCGGCGGCTCAACCAGCCTTACCGTGAGCGGCACGGGCGGCGTAACGTCAAGTTCAACCTTCACGATTACCATAACCGGCGCCAGCGGCGGATTGACCCACAATACAACCGCCGGGCTGACGGTCAATCCTCCGCCGCCGGATTTCTCGATAGCGGCCACTCCGCCGAGCCAGACGGTCAACGCCGGGACCGGCACCACTTACACTGTGAATATCACTCCCTCGAATGGGTTCACTGGCAGCGTGACCTTGAATGTGAGCGGAATCCCAAGCGGCGCATCCGCCGGCTTCAGCCCCAACCCGGCAACCACCAGTTCCACGCTGACCATCTCGACCATCAGCACGACCCCGGCCGGCACATACACTTTGACGATCACCGGCACCAGCGGCACTCTGCAACACACCACCACCGTCGGCCTGACGGTCAATGGAACCGTGAACGCCGATTTCTCGCTCAGCGCTTCTTCGGCCACGATCACGGTGCCTGTCAATTCGAGCGGTACGGACACAATCATGGTGACGCCGTCCGGCGGCTTTACCGGAAACGTGAGCCTCAGCCTCACGGGGTTGCCGCGGCGCACCAGCTCCAGCTTCACGGTGAATCCCATATCAATCACCAGCAACAGCCCGGGAAGCTCGATCCTGACCATCAGCGCCAGCCGGAGCGCAACAACAGGAACTTACGGGCTGGCCCTTACAGCCACCAGCGGCAGCCTGACAAAAACGATTAACCTGACGCTGGTGGTCGGAACAGCGGCCACGCCCGACTTTTCGATTTCGGCGTCGCCATCCAGCCAAACCGTAACTTCGGGCTCAGGCACGTCCTACACCGTGAACATCTCCGGGTCAGGCGGGTTCTCAAGCAACGTCACGCTGAGCGCCACGGGGTTGCCGAACGGCGCGGCCGCAACCTTCAGCACGAATCCGGTTCCTGGCGGGTCAGGTTCATCCACCATGAACATTACGACCACCAGCGGAACCACGCCGAACGGCACTTACACGTTGACCATCACCGGGACAAGCACCAGCCCCAGCTTGACCCATTCGACGACGGTGACACTGGTGGTGGGAACAGCGGGTGGCGGGGGCTTCTCGCTCTCAGCCTCGCCGGGCAGCATTATGCTCCACGGCGGCGGCACGGCCAACTATACAGTTAGCGTAACGCCCGCGAGCGGGGCCAACCCGACGGTGTCCTTCACGGTGACCGGGCTTCCGGGAGGCGGAACAGCCGCCGGTTTCACCCCGACTTCAGTGACAGGTTCGGGCAG
>DASSJE010000328.1:0-4981 GCA_035691365.1 Terriglobia bacterium | reverse complement strand
CGGCGCTGGCCGTGGCCCTGCTGGCCGCGCCGGCCATGCCACAATGCGCGGAAAAGGGCGCGAAGCCGGGCGAGAATGCCGCACTGCGATACTGGTCGGCGTTTGCCCAGATGCAGGACATGGGACTGACGGACGCGCAGGCGAAAGAGTTGTACCGGATTGTGGAAGGCACCGCGCCGTTTGTCCCGTCAACTTATAAGGAACTGATTGCGCGGAACCGCCCGGCGCTCGAGACCATGGCGAGCGGGACCGAACTGCCCTACTGCGACTGGGGCATCGATTACAGGCTCGGGCCGATGGCGCCGCTGGACCACGTTGGAAAAGCGACGCAACTGGGGCGGCTGAACGTTCTTTATGCGATGCAGCTTGAGATGAACGATCGGGCGGCGGCCGTGAAAAGGCTGGCAGTCGGATTGCGCTTTTCGCACGACGTAGCGAGTGGTGGCACACTGCTTTCCGCACTTCTGGCGAAAAGCCTGCTGATGGCGCACCTGCGGGTGATGGCATCAATGCTGCAAAATAAAGACCTCACAGCCGGTGAGCGGGCGACGCTGCGAAACGCCCTGGCACGCATTGGGCCGGACGGCGTGGATTGGCAGGGAGCCGTGAGGCGGGAACTGGCCGTCCTTCGCGGGCCGCTGCCCACTGCCGACGGCGTAAAGACGCTGGATTTCCAGGCGCAGGCCGCGCTGACGCGGATCGGCAATCTCTATGTGAGCGCGTTGAGCAATCCGTCGGCGTTGCCGGAGCTGCAGAAAGCCATTAGTAACGCACCACAGCCACTGCGAGACGTCGTTCCAAACCTCGCGCGCGTGGTGCAACAGAAACAGGAACTCACGCGGGAATTGACGCTCCTCAGGAAGAAATTACAGTAAGCCCCGCAACACGCCCCCCACACGTCGGCTTTGGGGTTTCCAATCTGGAATTTTCAATTTTGAATTTGGAATCACTCCCCGCCCGCCCGGCATCAAGAAATCCTTATTCGTAGCGGCGGGTTTACCCCGCCATTCGGATTGGCATCCCCTAGGTGAGGCACCATTCGCTGCGCGTCCGCCCTTTCGTTCTGGAGGCGACTTCGACAATCTTGAAATTACCCTGGCGCAGCATTCAGCTTTCAGAGAGGGCCGACGGGTGGTAGGATTGGTGACCGACAAGGAGGGGAGCCATGCTTACACGACGCGAGTTCATTCAGGCCCAGATGGCGGGGATGGCCATTCTGATTTGCAAACCGCCGCGGCTGGCGGGCGGACAGTCCTCGAGCCCGCAGAAGCCGTTGCCCTGGACGCATTACGTGCGCATCTCGGGGCACTCGCTGGGCCGCGACACCGTTGACCAGATTATCAAGGATGTTCAGGAGACGCACGTCTTCGGCATCGAGACGGACAATGACGTTGAAGGGCGCTACGAAAGTTTTCTTGATCCCACGGAAAAGCTGCAGGCCATCAAGGCGGTAGCGGAGCGGGCGCACGCCATCGGCAATTATGCTTTTGTGTACGTCGCCGGATTCGAATGCATCACCGGCAACGCCGCGAACGTGGCGCACTCGCTTTACAAGGACCATCCCGACTGGGTGCAGCGGAAGATCACGGGCGAGCCGGCGCTGTTTGGCGGCGGCGTAGCGTTCTGGGTGGCGCGCGGAGACGAAGACGTTTGGGTCACGCCATTCGTCCCCGAGTGGCGCAAGATTTATATGGAACACGTCCGGCAGATTGCCGCCACGGGCATCGACGGTATCTACGTGGACATTCCTTACTGGATGACGCACTTCAAGGGTTGGGAAACGAGCTGGTCGAGTTTTGACAAGTACACCGTGGCGGAGTTCAAGCGGCAGACGGGAATCGACGCCATGACGCAGTTAAAACTCGGCGACTTTTCCGACGCCAATTTCCGCCGCTGGGTCGATTTCCGCATCGCGTCGATCACCGACTTTATGAAGGAAGTCGGCGAGAGCATGAAATCGGTGAACCCGAATTCCGTGACCATCGCGGAAATCTATCCCGGCATCGAGTTCTGGGCGCCGCGGTTTGGCTCGGACGTGTATCAACTCTACGACGTGATCGACCTGATCGCGCACGAATACAACTGGGAAGGCGCAGGCTTTCGCGCATCCGACAAAACGGCCGTCGACTGGCAGCACTGGATGATCGGCATGTACAGCTTCCGCGCCTTTGCCGGCGAAAAGCCCACCTGGATGCTCAGCTATTCCTGGGACGGCGCAAAAGGCATCAGCCCCGGCGAAGAGATGCAGAACCTGTTTGCTTCGCAACTCGTGGCGGGAACCAACTGCTGGGACGTGGCGGGGCACGTGATGTCCGGCTCAAACGACATCGCCATGCGCAAAAAGATTTTTGCCTGGATCGAGCAGCACGACCAGTCGTTCTATAACACGCGCACGCCCATCCACCCGCTGGGCGTCTACTTCTCGCCGCGCACCCGCGACTATTTTTGCGACGACTTCCTGGCCTCCTACCTGGGCCTGATGTCGCTCGCGATGCATTCCCACCGTGAGTTTCAGATTGTGACGCCGCGAACGCTCAGCGATTTCCGCGGGCCGGCGCTCGTGCTGCCGGACGCGCGCTGCCTGAGTGAGGCGGAACTTGACGCGCTCGAGTCGTATGCGAAGTCCGCCGGATGTTTGATCGTCACCGGCCAGTCGGGACATTGCGACGAAACCGGCGCGGCGCGCCCGTCAAATCTCCTGCATCAGTCGCTCGGCATCCACGATCTGGAGCAGAAGTCGTCGAGCGATTCGAGCCCCAAATATGTCTACCTTCCCGACTGCCCCGGCCGCGCCTATTGGCAGGCGCTGAACAAGGAATTCAACCAGGCGACCGCTCGCGGCAAGGCCAGCGGCCAGACGTTCCAATCGCTCCGGCGCGATTTCGACAGAAACGTAATCGAACCGCTCCATCTCGAGCCGGAAGTGGAAGTGGCGGCGTCGCCATTCGTGGTCGGGCAAACGGCGCGCGTTGACGGCAAAATCCACGTCTTTCTGTTCAACTTCAAAGGGCTCGAGGCAAAGAAGATTTCAAAGCAGATCCCGGAACGAAACGTCGAGATCAGTTTCCCGGCCAGCGCGGGAAGCAAAGTCCTCGTGCTGCCGTTCCTGGGGCAGGCGCGCGAACTTCCTGTTGAGCGCAAGGGCGACCGCATCCGCGCCGTGATTCCCGCCGTCGACAAAGCCGCCGTCGCCTGGCTGGAATAGAGGTGATGGTAGCGGCGGCTTTACGCCGCCATTTGGGCCTGGATGTATAGTGGTTTGTAGCAACGGCTTTACGCCTTTTTCTCAATCAAGGAATTTAAATCCGGAGCCCTCTCCGGGGGAAGAGGGTGCCGGAGGTACGACGGCGGGTGAGGGGTGTTTCGTAGCGCGGGCCTTTACGGCCCGCGGCTCTTGCGCCATCCGGGTTCGAGCATGGCGAGGTAAACTCGCCGCTACGGCTGGAAGCAAACCCGGAGCCCTCCCCGAGGGGAGAGGGCGCCGGAGGTACGACGGCGGGTGAGGGTCGCTTCAACCGCCGCATCCGCGCCGCGTCCGTCATTCTGAGGCCAATCCCCGGCCGAAGAATCTGCTTTTCGCCGCCGGCCGGGTCGGTTTCCATGGTGGTCGAACCCACTGCGTCCGCGTGGTCGATGTAAGCGCTCGATCCGCCCATGTTCAGCCGCTGCCCCGCCACCCAAAACAAAGCCTCGGTTTTTCCTTTGACCGCGCCGTCGCCTTACATGCGGGCGTTGGCTCCTGCGCCGTCATTCTGAGCGCAGCGAAGAATCCCGGCATTTATCCGGAAAGCCCCCGGCGCCGCTCTTGTGGCACGGGCGTCCCGCCCGTGAGTGTTTGAGCGCACATGGGCAAGATGCCCACGCCACAAATGCTCATAACCCGGCCCGCCCTGAATGAGTGAGTGGGATGCCCATGTCATCTGCCTATGGAAG
This sequence comes from Terriglobia bacterium, assembly GCA_035691365.1. Taxonomy (GTDB): domain Bacteria; phylum Acidobacteriota; class Terriglobia; order UBA7540; family UBA7540; genus SCRD01. The sequence goes on along the minus strand of DASSJE010000328.1, from coordinate 1,048 downwards.
ACCGGCGAGCCATGGCCCCGCAGTATACGCCCGGCCGCCCGCCAAGACCAGTCCCTCCGGGACTACGCAGACCCTACAAACCAAGCGTCTGCGACAGCCCCCAGCAGCGGGAATTCACATGCTAGCCACTCCAGTAATCGCGGCAACCTTGATCGATGACGCAACCACATTCAAGGCGATCTGCGGGAATATTCCGCCGAAGCTCAGCAGCACTCCGTCACAATAGCCTTGCTGGTTTACTGTTACCCATCCCCAACCAAAAGACATCCCGATAAAGCTCCTCCAAGGATCCAGACCGCTTGCGTCAACGTCACCGACGCTCCGTCGGTCAGATTCATTCGAAAGCGTAATGTCTATGGAATCGTCGTTCTCATCAGCGAGGATCACGAGCGAAGCCCCGTCGAAATCCAGGACCACCCTATCCAGCGATCCCTCCATGCGGCATTGCCAAACGGACACAAGAGGTTTACCGGTGATCGAGTGGAATGTGGATAACATAGGGGCGAGCGCTTCAGCCGCCTTGAGTTTTGCTGTTAGCACATCTGCCTCCTAGTTGGTCAGTATTGCTGCCCGAGGCGTCCCGCGGCTGGCGCAGACGCTCGCTTTAGAGTGTCTGCGTTCGCGGAGCGAGAGGTTCATCTTGAAGCTGGTGTTCCCAGTCTGTCGCAATTGGTGAGGTCACATGCCGAAACGCGGTTGTGACCCTGCCCCATTCTAACCCCACTCAGCCTCGCTGACCGTGGCTGGCGCAGACTCGCGCTTTGTCGAGTCTGCGTTCTCGCGAAGCGAGAGGCGTCTGTTTGTCCTCACGCGAATTTGCACCTATTCACTCACCCGCATATCTTCCGCCCCTGCCGGGGCTGAGGAGGATTTTAACGCCAACCGAATCCCACGGCTTACGCGGTGGGCTAAAGTCTTTCGGCCCTCCGGGCCTGAGCGGGCCAAGCGAAGCATGAGTAAAGGCCGCGGACCTCGAGACCGGAGGTTCGCGCTACACCCTCCGGGCCTTTCCAGCCTTCATAATTCACAATTCATCATTCCCTTTTCC
>DASSJE010000327.1:0-3999 GCA_035691365.1 Terriglobia bacterium | reverse complement strand
GGCCAGGCCTTCGTGTCGCAGGGGATCGTCGCTAAAAGGTTCGGTAAAACGGCGCTCGTGCCCTACCTGCAGGCAACTTTCTCGCGCGACACCAAAGGATTCGATTGGGACAACAAGGCTGTATACGGCAGCGGGCTTAAGTTTGCATTCACCCGCGCCCCGGCTTACACGGAATTCGGCGTTGGGTATCTTCGGGAGAATCGTTTCTACTCCGGGCAATCCGCGGGAACTCACAGCATTTTTATCAATTTCTGGTGCGGCTGGAATCTTTTGGGCAGAAAGGCAGGTATGTAGGCATGCATTACGTCGGTTTCGGAAGTATCTCTGGCCTGATTCATCTGATGGCCAGATTTTTTGGTCGGCAAAATGGGGGTTACCTGCCCCCACGTTGATTTCGCTCGCTGCTGAATTCCCGTTTGTTGCAGTTTTCAGCAGGAGGGACGTCGAACCTGAGGGCACGTAAAGCAGGTGGAGAGTGAGAATGGAGCATTCGTTGTTTAATCCGTTGCCCGGGCAACCGCCCCGTTCCAAGTACTTCGCGGCAGGCTGGAGCTTGCAGTTGCTGCTGGTTGCGACCGTGCTGGCTGTTAACGCGCTGGCGCCCGAGTTCCGTCCGCCTGCGCACCATTACGTGCTTACCAGCCTCGTGCGTTACACACCCGAGGCACCCACAGCCCCGCAGCCGGTCCCCCGCTTCCAGGTTAATAATGCCGTCAAGGTTCCGCTAATGAAGCCGTTGCTGGTCGCCAAGGCAGTTCTTACCGCGCCTGTGCGCAAGCCGGATCCGCCTGACATGAAGGTTCCGGAAATCAAGGCCGAGAGTCGTCTGCCACAGCTTCCAACCGCAGCGCCTTCCAAGATAGTTGCACTTGATACCTTCTCGAGTGGAAGTTCCGCTACGCCAACCACTGCTCAGCCCGCGCATAAGGTTCAGACAGGTGGCTTTGGCGATCCTGAAGGCATAGCTACTCGTTCCACCCCGACCCCAGTGGCCGCCAACATAGCTGCTGCGGGCGCGTTCGATCTGCCCAGCGGCTTCGGGCGCGGCAATGGGACCGGAGGCCCAGCCCCAGGAGTCGTCGTAAGCGCTGGATTTGGCAATGGCGTCGCCACCGGAGGTCGCAGAAGCGGAGGTCCAGTGCAGAAGTCAGGCTTCGATGCCGTCTACGCGTCATCTGACAGTCACAAACCTGCGGCCAATATCGAGTCAACGAGCACCCCGGTCGCAATCCTGTACAAGCCGAAGCCCGCATACACGGAAGAAGGAAGGAAGCAGGGAATTGACGGCGAAGTTCGCCTGGAAGTGCTGTTCAGCGCCGCCGGCCAGGTGCATGTGCTTCGCGTCCTGCAGGGTTTGGGCTATGGACTGGACGAGCAGGCAGTAAAAGCCGCTGAGCAAATCAAGTTCAAGCCGGCTGCGCACGCCGGGCAGCCGGTGGATTCCACTGCTGTCGTACACATTATTTTTCAACTTGCTTCGTAGGAAGGGACTATGCGTTTGGTGAAAGCGGTTATCTTGTCGTTTCTGGTATGTTTCGCCGGCCTGGTGGCCAAAGGCGCGGAGAGCCCTGCGCTCAGCGGAATCACCTTCAATGTTGCCAACGTCGTTGCCGGCAACTCTTTGCGCGGTACGGTTAAGTTGAACAGGCCGGTTCCGTTTGACGTCGTGGTGTCGCTGGCTGCCGATCCTCCTGATGGTATTTGGCTTCCTGCCACCGTCACTGTCCCGGCAGGCGCCAGTTCCGCCAGCTTCAGCATAAACACTCCGATGAGCAAGACCGCGGTCGGCGGAAGCGACTCCGTCATCACCATCTACGGCAATTATGGTGTGACCAGGAAGGCTTCTTTCACCATCCTGGCGCCGGTCTCATTTGACGAGATGGTGGACCGGGTGGTCGAGCGCGAGCACGCCTTCGTCGTCAATATGAAGCGCCTGCATCCGCTGGTAGAAACCTACATTCAGAATTTGCGCGAAGACAAAAATCACAACGTAGTGCCGGTGAGCGACCGCTATTTCCTTGGCCGCCTTCAACTAAGCGGTGAGGTGGGCGATCAGCTGTTTCAAAACGAACAGCCCGGCCTCGGCCACCACCTGCTGGCGCCATTCCGGGCGGCTTTCTCGCGGCAATTTTCGCCCCGCGGATTCGCCCAGATGGTCATGCTCGATGCTAACTTCCAGAAGAAGAACTACTACTTCAACTTCGTGCGCCAGGAATTCCTCGGCGAGGTGCGTTGCATCGTGGTTGACGTTCAGCCCAGGGATCGCGCGCCCAGGGGCCTGTTCACGGGAAGAATATGGGTGGAAGACCGCGATTTCAACATCGTGCGCTTTAACGGCACCTATACTCCGCGCTCGCGGTACAGCTACTATCTGCACTTCGACAGCTGGCGCCTGAATCTTCAGCCCGGCATGTGGCTGCCGGCTTACATCTACAGCGAAGAATCCGATTCGCATCGCAGCAGCCCGCCCTTCGGTAGCTTGTACTTCAAAGCGCAGACGCGCTTATGGGGCTACGATGTGGAGCACCTGAAACGAACAGAAGAATTGACCCAGGTGCGGGTTGACACCGTGCACGACCAAAGCGATTCGAGCCGCGACACCGGACCGCTCGAAGCACAGCGCATGTGGGAGCGCGCCGCAGAAGACAACGCGCTTGATCACCTCGAGAACATCGGCCTGCTGGCGCCTGTGGGTGAGGTGGACGGGATCCTGCAAACCGTGGTCAACAATCTGATTATCACCAACAAGCTCGATATCATGCCCGACGTCCGTTGCCGCGTGCTGCTCACCTCTCCGCTGGAATCGTTCACCATTGGACACACTATTGTGATCAGCCGCGGCCTGCTGGATGTGCTGCCCGACGAAGCCTCTCTGGCCATGATTCTGTCCCACGAACTCAGCCACATCGTGCTGGGCCATCGCATTGATACCTCGTTCGCTTTCAATGACCGCTTCTTCTTCCCAGACCAGGACACCTTTGAGCGCGTCGATTTTGCCCGCAGCCGCGCCGATGAGGAAGCCGCGGATGCAAAAGCTGTCGAGTTGCTAACCAACTCGCCTTACAAAGCCAAGCTTTCCGCGGCAGGTCTTTTTCTGAAGGCGCTGCAGGCCAGCAAGCAGAACTTGCCCGCCCTGATAACGCCTCACCTGGGCAACAGCCTAGAGTACGGAAAAACCGTCCGCATGTTCACCCTGGCCAACTCCGCTCCCCAACTGCAGCCGCAGCGTTTGGACCAGATCGCAGCCCTTCCGCTGGGGGCGCGGATCAAGGTGGATCCATGGAGCAATCGAGTGCAGATGTTAAGAGCTAAGCCGGTTCGTCTGCTCTCGGCTCAGGAAAAGATGCCGTTTGAGGTCACACCCTTCTTCCCCAATCTAACGCGCCTGTCCTCTCCCGTGCAGGGCGACACGGTCGCCGCCAAGTGAGTTGAGCGGCGAACCGACTCAGCATGGGAGCAAAAATGCATAGCAGAAAAGTGGCAGCCGTTCTTCTCACCCTGGTTTTGTCTCTGGCGCTGTGCGCGCTCACTGCCTGTGGCGGTGGAGGTTCGTCCTCTGCTCCCGCCAGCTCTGATCCGCCGCCGGCGCCAGCCCCTCCCCCCAATCCGACGCCCAGCAGCACCCCCTCCACCACGTCGCAATACGGCCAGTGGTCCACTCTCCCCTATACCATGCCCATCAACCCTATTCATGCGGCTCTGCTGCATACCGGCAAGGTGCTGATTGTGGCCGGCTCGGGAAATGACCCCAACAACGCTTTCCCCATCAATACCAATCCAGACTACGAAGCAGCTGTTTGGGATCCGCAGGCGGGCAAGATCACGACTCAGCGGGTCACCTGGGACATGTTCTGCAATGGCATGTCGCTCATGCAGGATGGCAGGGTCTTGATGAACGGCGGCACTGCCTCCTACGGCTCATTAGCCGTGGTAGGAGGAGCCTCGGACACACCCTTTACCGGTTTGCCCAACTCCGCAATTTTTGACCCTGCAACCGAA
>DASSJE010000326.1:0-2382 GCA_035691365.1 Terriglobia bacterium | reverse complement strand
TTCTCGGGTATCGTCTTGCCGAGTTCATCCACATAAACGCAGGGCAAATTCAACTGGCCCACTTTTTCCTTCAGCGTCATGCGGCTCATCAGGTCGTCCACCCGCCGATCAATGGGCTGCTTCGGGTCCAGATAGATCGGGGCCGCAGCGCCCGACTGCGCTTCAATCTGCGTTCCCGCAGGTAATGCAAGCCCGAGCAGAACAACCAGCAGGCCCAGCAATTTCAGAAGCTGCCCCGGCCGCCTTGGGTGATGCTTGCGCTCGCAATTCCGCACGCAACTTTGAACCGAAATGTCCTGCATGAAATTCCTCCTTAGTGGCAGTCAATCCAGGTTCGACAAGCGATCAATGCTGGCTCATCATGCCCACGAGGCCATTGACAATCCCGCTTTCCGCGCAGCCGGGCTTCAGGTGTGACGTTGTAATCTCGTAGCTGACGTGGCTGTACGCAGCATCATTCGGAATATAGCCGCTGTACCCGTTCGCGTAGCCCACCATCAACATGTTTTTGATCGGCGACTCGTTCTGTAAGCGCTGAAGGATTGGGGTCAGCACCTCACCAGAGACACCCGTTATAGCAATATCGTTGAGCCTCAGAAGGCTTAGCCGGATATTGACCGGATTTGAGTCCCCGAACGTGTATGTCTTTCTCGACTCCGGCCCCGGTGCAACCTCTTGACCCGGGCATGTGAGCACTTTCTGCGAACCGCTGATACTGGCCTGGGTTGTCATTTTCTTCAAAGTCATGTCGTTGGCAATGCGGACAACCTCTTCGCCCATAATCCTGCCCAACCCGTCAACCATGCTGAAATCTTCGCCGCTATCCGAAACGATGGGGTTCTGGTCTCCCGCCGCGCCCTGGGCGAAGAGGGCTACAATCCCTTTCTCCCCAGCCATCTTCTGTTCTTGAGGCTGCAACTCCCAGCCTTCGTCAGAGCGGTCCTGCTTGAACTTGCCCTCATAGAAGTCCTCGATAAATCGCGATGCCGCGCCCATCCAGTCGCCGCTAATCTGCATGTTATTTGGACCCATAACCGTGCCATGATCGGCATAGTTGTACAACAAGGCTATCGGTTCACCCGACAAGGTTTCGAACCTGAGGACAGCGACAGTCTTATCGGAGGGCCCATCCGGGTTGTAACCGAGCTCCAACCCTCCCTCTTTGGGGGAATACTCCCGGCGGTTAATGTTGATGTAACACTTTCCCGTTGCAAACCCGACCTTTGCGGGCTGTAGATTCGCCTTGGCATCGCGGACTGCCTCGAACGTTTTATCCTCCACTGTTTTCGTATAGGCAATCGCTGCGGGACCTGGTTTGGAAAATGCGCCGACCGTGGGCGCGTCGTGGTCATGCACGGCCGTCAGGATGATGTTGTCCACCGGAATGCCCAACTGTCTCGAGATCCGTTGCGAGACGGCCTGCCAGCCGGGATCGGGCACTGCAATCAGCTCCCAGGATATGATGACGGCATCGTGCGTGCCGTCGCTCAGTACGATTGCGCGCACGTAAATGTGGTCGTGAATTCCCCGGAAGCCTTGCTTACGTCCTGCGTAGCCGGACATGGGGAGCGCGGCGTCAGCGGGCGGCGTGATGTCCACTCGCGCGGCGCCCGCCGAGAGTTCTCCTTGCGGCGCTCCAAAAGACGCAGGGGCGCACGCCCCAAGAAGAATAAGCACGCAACACCAGGTACAGATGGAACAAAGATGGCGCATCCTGACCTCCTTTTTTCAAATCCTCTGTGGGCAGGTTCAGCAGAGTTTATATTCCTACTGCGTGAGGGTGTCAACCGGCAGCTTCCCCTCGAGACAAATGAACGGCGCCGCTACAGCTTTCCCTTTACTTTCCTTGAATCGCTCGCTATTCTCACTATTCGTAGGATTCCAGCGTGGCCCGGCCGTCACACCGGGCATAGCCACTGTTCCTGTTGTTTCCGGTGAAGTAATGCCGAATGGTGCTGCGACATCAGACGCCGGCCAGCTGCGATTGCGAAGGGTCCTGACTCTCTGGGACCTGGTGTTTTACGGCCTCGTCCTCATCCAGCCCACGGCGCCTATCCCGCTATTTGGCGTAGCCCAGAAGCTCTCGAACGGGCACACCGTCACCACCATCCTGATCGCCATGTTTGCCATGATGATTACCGCCTTCAGTTACGGGCGCATGGCGGCCGTCTATCCCTCGGCGGGATCAGCTTACACCTACGTGGGCAAAGCCCTGAGTCCGCATCTCGGGTTCCTTATCGGCTGGGCCATGCTGCTCGACTACATTCTTCAGCCCTTGCTGAATGCCATCTGGATTGCCGTGGCCATTCACACCCGCTATCTTCCACAGATGCCCTACGTCGTAGCCGCGTTTCTGGTGGTGGCCTTCATGACCGTGCTGAA
>DASSJE010000325.1:0-14116 GCA_035691365.1 Terriglobia bacterium | reverse complement strand
GATTGTGTCTGCCGGTAGTGTCGATGGAATAGATGCCCAGCCGGAACTTATGTCCGCGATGAATGTGGAATGGGAGAGGAAAGTCCTTGTAGACTCGCCAGTTCAGGGAAAAGAAGATGGGGTATCTCTGGCCGTTGGGTGCTCCCGAGTAGTTGTGGAGTTCGTCGATGTTCGAGTATGGAAAGCCAGAATGCAGATCGACGGAGGGGCTCAAGGTGATGTCCCAGGGAATCTTGAACAGTCCAAAACCTGACAGCCGATTGGGAACGTCGGAAGGCAGGTTGGCGTAAACGTCGGGGCGAATCACCGGCACTTCAAGCGGGACAAAAATATTGTCGGTGGTATTCAAATCGCCTTCGCTGCTGCTGCGAACATAGGACATGCTCAAGGTGGCATTCTCACCGGCCTTGTAATCCACCGTGAATTCGTATTCGTGATAGCGGGAACTTCCTCGATTTGCCAGCCGCATCAGCCCCGTGCCGTCCAGCTGGATAATGGGATTGATAACATAGAGCCTGGTCGTGTGGCTGTAGAGGGTGCTGAATTTTGCCGTCACCTTCTGTGAGAAGTGGCGGGTCAGTTGGGCCCGCCAGGTCAGATTGCGTGGTGTGCTGTTGAGGTCCGAGCAGTCTGGCAGTGACTGGGGGGCGCCCGGGACTATGAGGGCGCATTCGTTTCGATAATTCACGGGAGGTCCCAGGGGAAAACCGCTGAGATCAAGCGGTGTCACAATGCGCATGGGGTTGTTTGAAAAATCCGCGGCAAGCATCGGCGTGCGGTCATAGAACATCCCGGCCCCGGCCTGGAGCACGGTTTTTGCGCTCTCGTCCAGTGCGTAGACCAGGCCAAAGCGCGGCGCGAAGTTTACCGCGTCTCCGTTGGTGGCGCCAAAATAGCGAAGCCCCAGAGTCGTGGCCAGGCGGTTGTTGAAAATCCAGTGGTCCTGGGCGAAGCCGGAGCCGGAAGTGTCATTGGCGTTCAGATTTCCAGGCTCGTTGAAATCGATCCGTTCAGCGGTTGTTCCATCGGCCCGCAAAATCCGTACCGTGTGTGACTGGCTGAGGCCCGTAAAGTCCCGATGAAGGACGTCAGTGCCAACCATCGTCTCGTGATTGCCCGCCCACTGCATGGTCGCCAGGCTGAAGATGATCTGGCCTTCCTCCTGGTGGCTGTTCCTGGTCCACGCATTGAAGTAATTTCCGCCAACACCGGTTGGCGTCAGGAGCATATCTTCCGGGCCATGTCCATGGGCGTAGCTTTCCACACTTGTGAACTTGAAAAGCGTATGCAGAATGCTGCCAGACTTGAACTGGTAGGTGTCGGTGCCGTCGATGGAATAGCCTCTCTGGCCATTGTCGGCTGTCGCCGGACGCGGGATCAGGGCATTGAGGTCCGCCCATTGGTAACGCCTGGGGAAAAGGTTGACCGTCAGGGATGCGACGTGTCGCTGGGACAACAGAAACTGAAAATTGGTGATTGAGTTGTAACCTTGAATCTTTGTCGAATCGTTAGGCCAGGGGAGGCCGCGCACATCCGGCTTCCTCATTTCGTAGAGGAACGACTCAGAAAAGTTGATTTTGTCCTTCCACAAGGGGCCGCCAAAACGGATACGAGGAGTTGCCTTGGCAAAACCCACGAGATGGCCCTGCTTGCCGCGCAGGCTTGGGTTCAGGTCATGCATACTCAGGTGCCATTGGTTGGGCGGGGCCTTCAAGTCAATGCTGGTCATGCCGCCGACAAAGCCTCCATACTGGGCCCCAAAGGGCGCTTTGTAGACGTCGAGACTTTCGATAGCATCGATGGGCACATCAATCGAGTATCTGCCCGTCACAGGGTCTACTGCCTGCATGGAATCCAGGAGGAGCATGCTCTCTCCTTCCGGGACGCCCTTGATGTAAATCTTGCCGGTCTGGATTTGCAGAACACCGGGCGTGACAGGCAATTCCTGCTTGAACTCCTGCTGCTGAACCGGGATGCTGAGAAGTTGCTTTGTCTGCAAGGTTTGTGCGGCGGGATTCGTCCCCTGTGTAGACACAACAGGTGCTGTTTCCCGGACTTCAACCTTTTCCACGACCTCCTGAAGTTGCAGAGGGATGTCTTCCGTAAGCGTCTGGCCGGCTGTGATGGTGATTTTTCTGGTGACGGCCTTGAATCCTTCGACGGTGGCTTCCAGGCTATACGGGCCCGCCGGAATGTCCTTGATTTCATACTCCCCTTTCTCGTCGGAGTATGCCGTCAGGGGCTGCAAACCAGGTGCGTTTGCCGTCAGCTTGATGGCTACTCCACCCAATGGGGAAGGTTGACCATTGGGACTTAGCGCTGTCGTTTTGCCCTGGAGTGAGCCGGTAGCAATCTGCGCGGTTGCAATGCCGGGAGCACCGATGAAGACCAATACGAGCGCCGCTGCCAGCGTGGCGTGGCGGAGGGAAGGATTCTGTTCACGGATGGCGCGCAATCGGTACCTGAAGCGCAAGAAAATATTCATTGGCCGTTCGAATAAGTGCTGCATCTGGGTCAATATCTATTGGGAGAGGTATCGTTATAGCGGCCCTTCGTCCCTGCATCTTCCCTTTCCATCAGGATAACTCGACGATTGCACAGCCGGCCGGATGATTCCAGCGGATGAGAACCGCCTCCTTCCGACTTGCCCTTAGCCTGGCACGTTTATGAGATGAAGCGGATGAAGAAACGGATGTGCCAAACTTCAATATTTGCGCTGAGTGAGGATTGATAATCTGATCCTAAAAGCTTTATGAAGAACATCTCTCGTAGAAATAGCAGATTTTCGTGTGCGTTCTGACATGACCGGGCTGTGAGTTGTGCGGGTGCTCCCCCAAGTTTCCAATCAATTATGGTACCAGTTGGATGCCGGAAGTGGCAATTGGGTCTGTTACCCGTATCAACGCTTAATTTTATTCTTGAGGGTAGGGAACTGTATTTGTGATTAAGGACATCTGTCTGGTATGCCCCGGTCAATGAGAATGAACGGATTTACGGCAAAGATTAATTTGACTTCAAGTGCCTACCGATTGGAAAATACTGGCATCGTCAGGTCGGTTCAGATGCTTGGTTTGTGTCTAGTTGAATTCACGCCATACCCGAGGGCGGAGGAATCTGGATGAGCGAAAAGCTGTACATTTTTGACACAACTTTGCGCGACGGCGAACAATCGCCCGGTTGCAGCATGAATCTCGAAGAGAAGCTGAAAATGGCCCGCCAGCTTGACCGCCTGGGTGTTGACATTATTGAGGCCGGTTTTCCCATCGCTTCTCAGGGTGACTTTGATGCTGTATCCGCCATTTCCGCGGAGTTGCGCCGGCCCACGATCGCCGCGCTTGCCCGGGCAAATCAGCTTGATATTGACCGTGCCTGGGCCGCACTGAAGGATGCGGAAAAACGGCGGATCCACACATTTCTTGCGACCTCCGACATTCACCTGAAATACAAGTTGCGCAAAACGCGTGAAGAAGTGCTGAAAATGATTTCGTGGGCAGTCGGCCATGCCAAGTCACTCTGTCCCGATGTTGAGTTTTCTCCTGAAGACGCCGGCCGCACTGACCGGAGCTACCTGATCGAATGTTGCCACGCGGCGGTGGAGGCTGGCGCAACGGTGCTGAATTTGCCGGATACCGTGGGATATTGTATCGAGCCTGAATACGAATTGATGTTCGCCGATGTCAAGGCCAAGGTTCCGGGGATGGAAAATGTCGTCTTGAGCACGCACACGCATGATGATCTGGGCCTTGCCGTCGCCAACACCCTTGCTGGCATCCGCGGAGGAGCCCGGCAAGTAGAGTGCACGATCAACGGCATCGGGGAAAGGGCCGGGAACGCTGCGCTCGAAGAAATAGTGATGGCAATTTATGTGCGCGCCGATGTTGAACCTGTCCATACCGATGTTCATACCGAGGAACTTTATTCCGCAAGTCAACTGCTGATCCGCCTGACCGGAATGCAGGTGCAGAGGAACAAGGCCGTTGTCGGCCGGAACGCATTTGCTCACGAAGCGGGAATTCACCAGGATGGTTACCTGAAGAATGCCACCACTTACGAAATCATCTCGCCGGAAGCTGTGGGCATGCCCACGAACCATATTGTGCTTGGGAAGCATTCAGGCCGTCACGCGCTTGCAAACCGCTACCGGGAGCTAGGTTATGAGTTAACCAAGCCGGAGATTGAGCACGCCTACGAATCCTTTACCAAACTAGCAGATCGCAAGAAGAACGTATACGACGAGGACCTGATCAGTATTGTAAATGAGAGCTTCGAGCACATCCCGGAACTTTACACACTGAGGCTGCTCGAGAGTGTTTCGAGCAGCGAGGGGCGCTCAACGGCAACCGTTGAACTCGAAAAAGATGAACAGTCTTCACGCGAATCGGCCACGGCTGAAGGCCCCTGCGATGCGGCTTTTCGGGCGATTGACCGCATTACAGGGATTCCAGGGACGGTGGTCGAGTTCTCTGTGCATTCGGTGAATTCCGGAGCAGACGGCACGGCAGAAGTTGTCATCCGCGCCCGCTTCCAGGGGAAGGATTTTTCTGGTAAGTCAACCAGTTACAACGTGATTGAGGCCGCAGCCCGTGCCTATCTTCAGGCTGCCAACAAGGGATTGTACGAAGCCAGACGGAGTGCGAAGGCTGCTGTATCAGGTGGAGGGTTTCTCCACGAGAACGAGCTGGTGGATCGTCTCTTGCCTGGAGGATACTAACTTCAACCGACTGGAATTCTGCAAAGAGCTCGGAAATAAGAAAAGGTATTGCCCTCCGATAACCCGCTTCTCTAAAACGATTGAGAGTTTTTGAGTGGCAAGTGTGCGTTCGCGGTACGGTCCACGGTTTCAGGGACAACAAAAGCCACTTGACAGGAAAGCATCGAGTGATCTTCCTAATCCATTGAAATTAAAACAGCAAGGGTTACGGCCGAATGACCGTTTTCCATGTTTTCTTTCTTTTGTAGCTCGAAGTTCAATTAAATCTTGTCCTTTCACGTGTGACTCGTGTAAGATGCCTGTTATCAAATGCATGCCATTTTCAAAGTAGCTGTTTTGCCCGGCGACGGAATCGGCCCCGAAGTAACCGATGAAGCTCTCAAAGTCTTGCGAGCAATAGAGGGAGTAATTGGGCCAAAGTTTCGTTTTCAGACCGGACTGATTGGTGGGTGCGCGATTGACGCTACCGCCGTACCGTTTCCTCCCGAAACCATTTCAATTTGCAACCACGCACAGGCAGTTCTTCTGGGGGCCGTGGGCGGGCCGAAGTGGGATTCACGGCGGCCGGATAGCAGGCCCGAGGCGGGCCTGCTGCAGTTGAGGCAAAGGCTCCGTGTATACGCGAATCTCCGGCCGGCGCGTGTGATTGATTCTCTGGTGGGCGTTTCAGCGCTAAAACCTGCTGTGGTGCGAGGCACGAACCTGGTGATTGTTCGTGAGTTGATGGGGGGGATTTATTTTGGCAATCCCCGCGGCATCTTTTCCAAGAACAACGAGCGGGTGGGCGTGAATACCGAGATCTATCGTGAGCACGAAATCGAAAGGGTGGCGCATCGGGCGTTCCAACTGGCACGGCTGCGCAGGCGCAAGGTGACCTCGGTTGACAAAGCGAATGTTCTGGAAAGTTCCCGCTTATGGCGCGACGTGGTCACGCGGGTGGGCCAGGCTTATCCGGACGTGGCGCTCAACCATCTATACGTTGACAACTGCGCCATGCAACTGATTGCCAAGCCCACCAGCTTTGACGTGGTTCTCACCAACAATATCTTCGGTGACATCCTGAGTGATGAAGCTGCCATGTTGACGGGCTCGATCGGCTTATTGCCCTCGGCCAGCCTGGGAGAACGGGCAGGCCTGTATGAACCCGTTCACGGGTCTGCGCCCGATATTGTCGGGAAAAAACGTGCCAACCCCGTCGCGGCCATTGCTTCCGCCGCTCTGATGCTGCGCTATTCGTTCCGTATGGAACGACCCGCAGCCGCCGTTGAGGCTGCCATCGAAACGGTGCTGAAGAGGGGCGTCCGGACACCGGATCTGCCGGGTCGCAAGCGCCCGGTGTCAACTTCGCGCCTGGGAAACCTGATTGCAAGTGAAACAACCAAGCTCCTTTCATCCTCGCGTTTCCGGCCAAAAGAGAAACCGTAAGGGGCCAGGATTTTCCCGCCGGTGGCGGGCCGGTATCCGCAATGATATGAAAACTATGCAAATCGGACGCAAGATGAAAGACCGTTGCAATCTCATTGGCTTCCGAGTTAATATGCAGGGCGACGAGGGGGCGGCAGGCGGTCTTTTCCGCCACGATTAAATCACAGGAGCATGTTATGTGGTGGGAGAAGGAAAAAAACTCGCAGCCCGATGTCCCCTCTGCAATGCCGACCGTTCCCGCATCGTCTAATCCTTCTAAGGTGGAAACCTCTATGCCTGAAAGCATTCGAAGAGATACAAGTGGTAGCTCCCAAGGCCAGGTGCAGGCCACAATTGGCCGTTCAATTGTCCTGAAGGGAGAATTGTCCGCAAACGAAGACCTCGTGATCGATGGGCAGTTCGAAGGGACTGTTAACCTGCAGGACCATTGCCTGACAGTGGGACCGAACGGCAAGGTCAAGGCCGAAATCCTGGCCCGGCAGGTGATCATTTTTGGCGCCGTGAATGGGAATTGTAACGCGCGTGAAAAGATTGAAGTCCGCCGGACGGGCAATGTGACCGGTGACCTCAAGTCGGGAAGCGTTTCAATTGAAGAAGGGGCTTATTTCAAGGGCAGCATTGATATTCTCCGTGACGCAAAGCCGGAGGAGCGCAGGCCCGTTACTGCGGCAGCGGCATCCAAACCTGGGAATTAGAGGCACGAAAGCTGTTCTCGCTACGCAACCGTCGTGTGCGGACCTGAGGGCAGGTGTACCAGCCTCCTAATCGGTGAGCTTTCTTGCCTGCCAGGCATGATGCCGACATGAGCTAGTGTTGTTTCAGGGTTTGTCGATGTTTTCAGTCAAGACGCAGGAGGCTTCCCGCAAGAAGTCTTCTTCAGACCAGTGTTCTGCGATACGCAGCCAGGCTCTTGAATGGATCTGGAACTATTTTCAGGACGTTGCAGCCCCGCACGTTCTGGACTGTGGTACCGTTTCGTCCGCTACGGTCAATCTACTGATAAAGAGGCATGCCAAGGTATACGTTGCTGACCTGATTGCTCCTCTGCAGAGTGAAAACCCCGCTTATTGGCGGCAAGAGGGCAAGCAGGTGCTGTTCTGCCTGGACGAACTGCTCAAGCGGCTACCGCGTGTTCCTCCGGGTTCTCTCAGTTTAATCTGCTGTTGGCACCTGCTCGATCTTGTCCCGCGAGACCATGTTCCGGACCTGGTTCGATTTTTGCTATCGCTTCTTGGACCGGGAGGGATCTTCTTTTGCTTTCTCCGCGAAGCTAACCTTACTCTGGGCAAAGACGGCCGATGGTGGCTGGAGACTCTTTCGACGCTCGGGGCAGAGAGTGAAGGAGCCGGCACGTTTCCTTACGCACCGGTATCCAATCGGGAGATCGAAAAGCTGACCGCAGGCTACAGCCTCAAGACGTTCCTCACCCGGTCGCACAGACGGGAAGTGGTGGTGCTGAAATCCGAGGAAGAGGGTTAAATGAAGTCGTTAAAGTTTATCATCTGCTGGAGCATGTTATTGCTGGCCTGTGGTGTTGCGCCTTTGCTGGGACAGGACCTGGTGACGAAGGCCTTGAACAGCTTTCCGGCGGACACCATCCGCTTTGAATTCTCAAGCCCCGCAACCCTGCGGAAGCTTCCGAATTACGCCAGCTTGCGTGAGCATTATACGGGACCCCGGCTCAAGAGCCTTGTGGCGTCGATGGCTGAACTGGGAGTGGCAGAAACTGATGTTGACCAGCTGGTTTTGGGCTGGGATGTTTCCGGTTCCGGTTCCGATCTGAACCTATACGGGTTTGCGGGAGGACAATTTCATTCCAGTACCCTTGAGGCACGTGCAGCTGCGCAAAATCTTCCCCCGCAACAAATCGGTGGGAAAACCGGTTATTGCCTGGGTGCAGGGCTGGATAGCGAATGTGTCGTGGTCCTCAGTTCGACTGAAGGCATCTTTGGCAACCTTGCCACGCTCAGCCAGATTATGCAGACGCTGAATGTCGGCGGGACTTCCATCGGATCCAATACCGAATTTGCCAACGTCGTGAAGGGGGAACAGGGCAACGCGCCGATCTGGGGGGTTGCCACCGCTTCAGCAGTCTCTTCCTGGTTTAAGGGCTGGATGCCCAGGCAAAGCGCCGTGGAACTGGATTGGTCAAAAGTATTTCAGGGTGTGAATGCACTCGGATATGAGGTTCAGACAGGCAGCAATGTGCAACTGAATCTCGAAATGTATTGTAAGACGGGCGAAGACGCGGCAAGTCTCAGGCAGGTGCTGGAGGGATTAAAACTGGCTCAACAGATCGCCTGGCAAAACCAATACCCCAACCGACCCAACCCCTTCCAAAGCATGGACCTTTCCCAGAACGGGAACCAGATTGGGGTCAATCTGGTGGCCAATTACAGTGACATCGGCGGAGGATAACGCTCCCGCCTTTCCATGACGAGCCGGGGTTGGCCCCAGCCATCAAGGTTTTCTAAACCAGGCCGGAGACGGTAAGTGAACTGAGGATCCGAATGCTGCATCCCGTCATGGGAGGCACGTTCACATTGCCCCCCCGCCTGATAAACAGTTCATACCCCACAAAAGCCGCGGCGCTTGCGGGAGCAGCAACGGTCAGAGCCGTTGAACTCGCAATGGCCAGCTTGGCGAATGTCAGGCCTCCAACGCCCACCGCGCCGGTAAGGAAGCTTCTCCACGAGCCCCTTCTGTGCCCTTGCAAGTGTCCCTCTGCGTCAAGGCTTCCCATCAGGTTCTTGTTCTTGTCGAGGTGGGTGATAATTGCCGAAACCGGAACCTGATGGCCGTCAGGCAATGTGACATGGTCAAACCGGAAGGCGATCTCTCCATTGTGCCTCATCCAGCCGGGGCGCCGGATTGATGTGATATGGCCGTCAAAGAGGGTCCCCTGGGGCAGAGCCATCCGGCCGTTGATGTAGACCGGTTCTGTCATCTCCGCTGAGACCGGGTCATTAATGTGGCTGACCAGGGTGTGCATTCCGGAGATGAGCCGTGCTTTCACCAAAGTCTCTGCAGGTATGGTCAACGCAGAAGAAGCTGTTGGGCTTATATCCGGACGGTGAAGGACTCCGTCCCGATGGGCCATGACACCACTTCCGGCTGCCGAGCAGAGAGTCGTTGCCAGAAAGAGTATCCCTAAAACGGCGATCGGTCGTCTCATTGATTTCCTCCCTATGGCTACCGAGATAATCGAGCATCGAGCGTGCTGCACTTCGGCTGGTCGATTTCTATCCTGCAAGATCTGGGGTTCCTCCTATTGAGCTGAGCCAATATATAGGGAGCCTCCATTTTAGAACAAGTCAACGCCTAAGGTTGTAAAAAGACTGTCAAGAAATGAGTAAGCACCCCGGCGCAATTCAGACGGTGAACTTCACTTTAGAGCGCTGATTCAAGCCCCTGGGTTTGGACGCATCCATTCTACCCCAGTTTTGTCACTTTGTCGGCTTGAGGTCCTTTTTGCCCCTGGACAATCTCAAACTCGACGGAATCCCCTTCCTGGAGTGACTTGAACCCATCGCCCTCTATGGCTGAATAATGTACAAATACATCGGCGCCTTCGTCCTGCCCGATGAAGCCGTATCCTTTACTGTTATTAAACCATTTCACTTTCCCTTGAAGTCGTGCCACTTCGATCCCTCCTTAGTCGCTGAGCGTTGGTGCTCGATAGCCACCGCACAACGTCCAAAAAGAAAAAGGCCGGGAACCACCGACGATCCCCGGCCCTGACGTTAAGAACAATTGCCCGCTACGAACACCGCACAAACTCCTTGGCGACTAAGTATATATTTAGCAATCCGCTTGTCAAGAGAATATTGACACTTCAGTGAGGTACTCAAATCGTACAAGCGCCAATGGTTAGCCCTTCTGTGGTCTCACCGTGATCGCTCCCACAACAAACCCACCAGTGTCTTCCCATCCAGGATCTTCTTCTCTCGCAGGAGCCTGCCAAGCTCCTTTTTCGAAAATTCTCCAACCTCGATTCGTTCATCATCCTCGGGATTTGCTTCGGAAGGCTTCAAGTTTCGCGCTTCCACCAGATGCATCTCTTCCGTCAAAATGCCTGGGCTGGGATAAAAAGAGAATAGCCGCTTCAAGGCGCCTGCCCTGTAACCTGTTTCTTCCTGCAACTCGCGGCGGGCCGCATGAATGATGCTCTCTCCCGGCTCCATTGACCCGGCAACGAGTTCCCACAGGTATTTTCCGGCAGGGTATCGGAACTGCCGAACGAGGATGACCCGCCCATTTGAAAGGCGCGGTATGATAACGACCGAACCGTGGTGTTCAACGACTTCACGCGTTGCTTCGACCCCGCCCGGCTCAACCACGCGGTCAAGTTTGACGCGAATCACTCGTCCGTTGTACACAGCCTTGCTTTTGAGGACGCGAACCTTGGATCTCATGGGGTAAACAGTACCCTGCTCGATCTCCGGCAGCAATATTCCTGCGGCGCTTGCTTGAATTCAGACAACGCTCCAGAACAGATGCCCCTGGCGGATTATGCTGAAAGGACGAACTTCTCGATGATCGATTTGGAGGTCTTCGTGTCCTTCGAAGCCTTCAAAGCGTCCCGGTCCTGTTCCAGCAAAGATTTGAGCTTAACATAGTTCTGAAGTTTGCTTTTGATCGCGGCGAGCTGTTCCTGGGTGGTTCCGGGATCTTTCACGGACTTGTTCAGGCAGTCGATCAGGCTGTTGAC
This sequence comes from Terriglobia bacterium, assembly GCA_035691365.1. GTDB lineage: Bacteria > Acidobacteriota > Terriglobia > UBA7540 > UBA7540 > SCRD01. The sequence continues at coordinate 3,269 of DASSJE010000325.1, read as the reverse complement.
AATTCCCAGAGTGAGCGTAATCCGGGTGAGGCAACTCTGTTCGTGATAATCCCTTTGAAAATCTGAAAGGCTTTCTTTCTTGACAGCGCCAACCAGGTCAGACAGGCTTTGCACGTAACTCTTGATCATTCCCTCGTCGTCGTTGCAGGTTTGAGCTCGGAGTGATTGAAGGATGGGAAGACCGAACAACAAAGGCGCTGCAAGAATGACCGTCAGGATTCGGCGTTTCATGGCCGCTCCTTTCAAATACGGGCTTGCATAGCGTTGAGATCCGGCCCCCTTCTAGAGGTTCGGAGGCTTTTTACCGGCACATCGTATCACAAATTGGACCTGTGGGAAGGGAATTCAAGGCGGGGGCTGCAGAGCGCCACAGAACGGACCTGGGAAGGCCGCGGCATATCAAGACTCCCTGCAGACTGGTATACTGATTCTCATATCGGACTCATCCTTTTGGGAGTCAACGAAAAACTGGAAGGTAAGGAATGAAGATATCCGCACTCATTGTGGATGATGAGCAGGCTGCAAGAGATGAACTGACATACCTGCTGAAGCAGTTTCCGGATGTCGAGATCATCGGGCTGGGAAAGAATGGCGTGGAGGCGGTGAGCCTGATCCGGGAATTGGACCCCGACCTTGTGTTTCTGGACGTCCAGATACCCGGCCAGGACGGCTTCGGAGTCATCAAGAAACTGCTCGATCGAAACACCCGTCTGCCCTACTTTATTTTTGTCACTGCCTATGACCACTATGCCGTGCGCGCCTTTGAGGTGAATGCCGTTGACTATCTGCTGAAGCCCATCGAGCGAACCCGGCTGGATAAGGCCCTGCAACGGGTGAGTGGAATGCTGGAAGCGTCGGAAGCAGCTTCCCAGAAGCTTGACCGGCTGGTGCACATGATTGAAGAGCGCCCTGCTGCCCAGTCCACCAAACTTGTGGTCAAGAGTGGAAACCGTATGGTCCTGGTGGATTCTTCAGACATCATCTATGCGACCATTGATGATGGCGTGATCAGGATTGTGACCAAGGACCTTGACGGACAGTCGAATTATCGCACCGTGGAAGAGCTGCAAAACAACCTGGATCCCAACATTTTCTGGCGCGCCCATCGGTCCTACCTGGTCAACATCAACCGGATCAAAGAAGTGGTTCCCTGGTTCAAGAGCTCCTATCAATTGAAGATGCAGGACCGCCAGGAGACAGAAATTCCGGTGAGCCGGGCGCAGACCCGAAGGCTTCGGGAACTGCTGAACCTCTGAGATTGCCCGCCGGCGGAGCATCTCTTGAGAGGCTCAAGCGGCTGCGGCATGTTCCATCTTCATGGAGGGTGCGCGCAGCTTCGCTTTGAAACGCGGAAGTAGTCCTGCAGGGCCTGCACAAGGCCCGGAACCGTTGAATCCACGGCTTCCACAGAAACCTTCAGGCCATGTTTCCGAATGGTCTCGGACGTTACGGGGCCAATCGATGCAATGGCCATTCTCTCCAGGACTTCGCGCAGCTTCTCGCTTTTCATCAGCTTCACAAAGTTGTTTACGGTGGACGAGCTGGTAAATGTGATTGCCTCGGGCGCGGGCGATAGCAACTTCTCAAGCTCTTCCGGGGCAATCCGGGGCTGCACAGTTTCATAGGCTTCCACCACTTCGACGCGCGCGCCTCGTTCTTCGAGTGTGCGGGGCAGGATGTCCCGCGCAACCTTCGCGCGTGGAATCAGGAAGCCCTTCCCGCGGATTTCAATGCCTTTAAAATATTCAATCAGTCCTTCAGCCCGGTATTCGTTCGGCTGGAAATCGACGCGTAGGCGGGTGGCCGCAAGTTCAGCCGCGGTGCCGGGGCCGATGGCGCCGATCTCGATGCCTTTCAGATCGCGCACGTCGCGGCCGCACGCCGGCAGGCGGCCCAGAAATTTCCTGACGCCATTGGCCGAGGTGAACACCAGATAATCGAATTCTTCCAGGCGGCCGATGGCCCGGTCCATGGGCTGCCACGACTGCGGATCGCGGATCTCAATAGCCGGGACCTCGACAGCCTCGGCGCCCAGTTCCTCGATGGCCTCTCTCAGTGCGCCGGATTGCTCTCGTGTCCGGGTGATCACAATACGTTTTCCGAAAAGCGGAAGGCGCTCAAACCAACTCAAATCGTCGTGCAGGCTGACAACGTCTCCCACTACGATGACAGCGGGAGCTTCAATCACTTCTGCCCTTGCCGCGATATCAGCCAGCGTGCCCGTCACGGTTTGCTGCCTCGGGCGGGTCCCCCACCGAATGACGGCCACAGGGGTCTCTGCGCTGCGCCCTCCGCGGATGAGCGCCGCGCTGATTTCCGCCAGGTTACGGACGCCCATGAAAAGGACCAGGGTGTCTGCCGACGTGGAAAGCTTTGCCCAGTCAGCCCCCGCTGATGGCTTGGATGGATCTTCGTGGCCGGTCAGGAAGGCGACGCTCGATGACAATTCCCGATGGGTTAAAGGAATTCCAGCGTAAGCAGGGACGGCGTACCCTGAAGAAATTCCGGGAACAACTTCAAATGGAATGCCTGCCCTGGCCAGTGCCTGCGCTTCTTCCCCTCCGCGCCCGAAGATGAAAGGGTCTCCGCCTTTCAGCCGGACCACAACTTTTCCCTCCGCTGCCTTGTGGATGAGCAACTCATTAATTTCTTTTTGCAGAAGCGTCTTTTCGCCCGGCCGCTTGCCCACGCAGATCCGCTCACAACCGGAAGGCGCATAGCGCAGCAGGTCTTCATTGGCAAGGAAGTCGTAGATGACGGCGTCAGCGCGTTCAAGAGCCGCTTTGCCCTTGAGTGTCAGGAGACCGATATCGCCTGGCCCCGCACCGACGAGATAAACTTTTCCACTCATATCAACCCGCCAGGCGCCTGCAGGTGGTTGCGCATGGCATAGCGCTCACCAACCCTTTCTGAGATCAATTGCCCGCATTGGCGAGCAGTTCATTTGCGCCCTGGCGCATGAGGTCCTCCGCCACCTGTTTTCCAAGATGCTCGGGATTCTCAGGCTTCCCGGCGCCATACGCCCGGAGCAGCCGAGTGCCTTCGGGGTCCGCTACAACACCCGCCAGGTGCAATTCTCCTGACTCGTGTTTTGCATAGGCCGCGATGGGAAGCTGGCACCCGCCACCCAGCGCTTCAAGCATGGCCCTTTCCGCGCGGACAGCCTGATGAGTGCGCGGATGATCGAGATGCGCAACCGCCTCGCCAACGGCAATGTTCTGCACTTTGATTTCAATGGCGAGGGCCCCCTGGCCGACCGCGGGGCATAT
>DASSJE010000324.1:0-14578 GCA_035691365.1 Terriglobia bacterium | reverse complement strand
GTGGCCTTTGACGGCACGGGTTACGGCACGGACGGCCAGATCTGGGGCGGTGAATTTCTGGTCGCCGACTTCGAGCATTTCGAGCGACGCGCGCACCTGCGTTATTTTCCGCTGGCCGGCGGCGACGCTGCCGTCCGGCAGCCGTGGCGCTCGGCGCTAAGCTGCCTTCGTGAAGTGTTCGGGGGAGATCTGCCCGGCGGCTTGACCCTGTGGGATTCAGTTCCGGCGAGGCAGATAGATCTGGTCCTGAAGATGCTGGAAAAAGGCATCAATACCGTCACGACGTCGTCCTGCGGGCGCCTGTTTGACGCCGTGGCTTCCATACTCGGCTTGCGCCACGAAATCAACTTTGAAGGTCAGGCCGCCGTTGACCTGGAAATGGCCGCGGTGGCCGGGACGGAAGGTGTCTATCCCTTCCAGATGGAATTCACTGACCCGTGGCAGGTGGATACGCGCTCAATGATAGAATCGATAGTCGGTGAGCTGCGGCAGGGAGAGGCGGTGGGAAGCATCGCTGCCCGGTTCCACAGCACGCTGGCGGTGATGATCGCTGAGGTCTGCCGGGAGTTGCGCCGCCGGGAAATGCTGAACAAGGTTTGCCTGAGCGGCGGCACGTTCCAGAACATGTTTCTTTTGGAGCGGACGCTCGCGGCTCTTGCCGATTATAACTTTGAGGTTTATCTGCACGAAAAGCTACCTCCTAACGATGGAGGCATTTCCCTGGGCCAGGCGGTGATTGCCAACGCCAGGGTGAAGAGAGGAGCCTGAAGATGTGCCTGGGAATTCCGGGACAGGTCGTCTCCCTGGAGGACGCCGGCGGACTCCGCATGGGCAAGGTCCGCTTTGGCGGCGTCGTCCGCGAGGCTTGCCTGGAATATGTGCCCGAGGCCGCTGCCGGCGACTATGTGATCGTCCACGCGGGGTTCGCCATCAGCCGCGTGGATGCGGAAGAAGCCGCACGTACTTATCAGCTTCTTGAAGAAATGGGACAGTTAACGGAGCTTGATTCTTCGGATAATGAGACGGATTCCGGGCAACTTGAGCGGCCGGACGACAAACCGCATTGACGGAGCGCACGCGGAAATCAGGGTTCACTTATGAAATACCTGGATGAATATCGCGACGCCGAGCTTGCGCAGGGACTGCTGGAACAGATCCGGCGCGTGCAAAAGCGGCCGTGGGTTCTGATGGAGGTGTGCGGCGGGCAGACACACTCGATCGTCAAATATGGGATCGATGATCTGCTGCCCAAAGAAATCGAACTCGTGCACGGGCCGGGCTGCCCGGTGTGCGTGACGCCGCTGGAACTCATCGACAAGGCGCACGCCATTGCCTCAAGGCCCGAGGTCATCTTCTGCTCGTTTGGCGACATGCTGCGGGTGCCCGGCTCGGCGTGCGACCTGTTGACGGTGAAGTCGCGCGGGGCGGACGTTCGTGTGGTTTATTCACCGCTCGAGTGCCTCAAGATTGCCCGCAAGCATCCGGACAGGCAGGTGGTCTTCTTCGCCATTGGTTTTGAGACGACGGCTCCTGCCAACGCCATGCTGGTGTGGCGCGCAAAACAGGAGGGCTTCAAGAATATCTCCATCCTGGTGTCACACGTCCTGGTGCCGCCCGCCCTCGAAGCCATTCTGGACTCACCCTGGAACCGCGTTCAGGGATTTCTCGGACCGGGACACGTTTGCGCCATCATGGGATATCAGGAATATGAACAGATATGCGCGCGCTACAGCGTGCCGATTGTGATCACCGGCTTTGAACCGGTGGACCTGCTGGAAGGCGTATTGATGGCCGTGAAGCAACTGGAAGAAGGAAAGGCGAAGGTTGAAAATCAGTACTCGCGCGCGGTGAGCCGGCAGGGAAACTTGGCCGCCCGCAAAGTCGTTGCCAGCGTATTTGAAGTGTGCGCGCGGAAGTGGCGGGGCGTCGGCCCGATCCCTCAAAGCGGCTACCGATTGCGAAGCGAATTCGAGGCCTTTGACGCCGAGCGTCGGTTTAACGTGGGTGCAATCGATACGCTCGAACCTGCAATTTGCATCAGCGGGGAAGTTTTGCGGGGAGTCAAGAAGCCGCATGATTGTCCGGCATTCGGCACGGAGTGCACACCGGCGCACCCGCTGGGGGCGACCATGGTTTCTTCTGAAGGCGCTTGTGCCGCGTATTATCTCTACGGCCGGCATCAGAAGACTGAAACAGGAGGCTAGATATTGGCGGACCAAATTAAGCGGCGCAATCTGCCGGGCGAAACCTGCCCTGCACCCGTCATCGATCGCGCGCAGATCGTCCTGGGCCACGGAAGCGGCGGAAAACTGACGCAGGACCTCGTCGAAAAGCTGTTTCTTCCCAGCTTCCGGAACGATTATCTGGCCATGCTTGATGACCAGGCGGTACTGGAAGTGAATGGCGCGCGTCTGGCCTTCACCACGGATTCTTTTGTGGTCACGCCGATCTTTTTCCCCGGCGGCGACATCGGGCGCCTTGCGATCAACGGCACCGTCAACGACCTGGCCATGAGCGGTGCTGTGCCGCGCTTTATTGCGGCCGCGTTCATCCTGGAGGAAGGCCTGGCTACTGATGACCTGGTTCGCGTTGTGGAATCCATGTGGCACGCTGCCGCCGAAGCAGGTGTGCTGCTGGTGACGGGCGACACCAAGGTTGTCAATCGCGGCAAGGGCGACAAGATTTTCATCACCACAACGGGCCTGGGAGTGCTGGAACGTCCGGTGAAGATTTCCGCGGACCAGGCCCGGCCCGGCGACCGCATCCTCCTCAGCGGAAACATCGGCGACCATGGAATGGCCATTATGTCGCAGCGCGAGGGCCTGGAATTCGAAGGGGCGATCGAGAGCGACACGGCTCCGCTCCACACGCTGGTTGCGGCCATGCTGGAGGCGAGTGAGCAGGTCCGTTGCCTGCGCGATCCTACTCGCGGCGGCGTGGCAACTGTCTTAAACGAGATTGCAGCCCGTTCACGGGTGGGCATGGAACTGGACGGCCCGCGCATTCCGGTCAGCGAAAGTGTGAAAGGCGCTTGCGAGATTCTGGGACTCGACCCCCTCTACGTGGCCAACGAAGGCAAGCTGGTGGCTGTGGTGGCGCCGGAAGCCGCTGATGCCGTGCTCGGTAGGATGCGCGCGCATCCGCTGGGCCGCAACGCCTGCTGCATTGGCCGGGTGGTTGCAGAACATCCCCGCCAGGTGCTCCTGAAAACCGAGATCGGCGGGTCGCGCGTGCTGGATGTGATGATGGGCGAGCCGCTGCCGCGCATCTGCTGAAAGGCCGGCCCGCTCCAGATTCATTCCGCAATTTCCACGCTCTCCAGCACAATCTCCTGTGCGTGCGCATCGTCCAAGTCCGTCAGGACAGTGATGTTCAACTCGGCGCCCTCGGCAATCGTTCCATGGGAAGCTACTGCAAAGTGCTCGCGAAAATGATTGGCCGACATGTGCGACAACGCGCCCAGGCGGACGCTGATTCCCACCACTTGCTTCGCCTTCTGTTCCTGGGCGACCGCTTCGATTTTTCGCATCAGGTCCTTCATCAGCGACGCTTCATGCATGGCAAATCAGTCTCCGTCTCCGAATTTACTCTGGATGTTTGCCGTCTCTTCGAGTACCCGCCGCACCAATTCCGGCAGCGCCTTGCTCACTTCGGGCGAGAGTTCAGTCCCCGCCTGGAAATTCTGCCCTTCTATTCCGAACACGATCACCGCAGCCGGGAATTCATCCAGCGCGCGCGCCATCTCAATGGCTTGCGGAAGGCTGAAAGCATGGGTGGAATTTTGAAACATCCGAGCCGGAAGAGGGTGGCGCGCAGGTTCCAGCCGGTGGATCGTTCCAGGCGGGCTGCCGGAGCTTACCGCGTCTATCAGGAGGACGGCATCCACGCCCTTCCACGCTTCCATCAATGAAGCGCCTTCGCCGGATTGTTCTAGAACGGTAAAGGATTCCCGCCCCGCCTCTTTCAACCGGCGTGCGACTAGCACTCCCGCGGCGTCATCGCTGCGATAAAGGTTGCCGACGCCGATAATCAGCAATTGCGGGTGTTCTTTCGCCATGTCCGGGTTGCTCCCTTGGAAGGTTGTAAAAAAAACAGGCCGTCATGCTGATCCCGCGATGCGGGAAAAGCATCTGCTTTGTCTTACCGAAACATGAATAAAGCAGATCCTTCGCTTCGCTCAGGATGACGTAGCCGAGGGGATTTTTCAACAACCAGTCAGGTGCGATCGAGATCGAGCTTGAGAAAATGGGTTGCACAGGAGATGCAGGGATCATAGTTGCGGATGGCCTGCTCGCACCGCCAGCGGAGTTCGTTCTGGCTGTCCTGAACGTGTTTGGGGATAAACTGCCAGAGGTCCTGCTCGATGGTCTTCTGGTTTTGTGAGGTCGGCGGAACAATCTTCGCCTCGCGAATGATGCCGCTCTCATCGATACGATAGCGATGGTAAAGGGTGCCGCGCGGAGCTTCCGTGCAGGCGTAGCCGCGGGCGGCGCGCGAATGGACCACCACACTGGGCTCGTCAGGGGGCTGGTAGCGTTCGATCACTTCTATAGCCTCGTTGCAGGCCTGGAGGATCTCGATGCTGCGGACGACGATGCTCTGGAAAGGATTCCGGCAAACAGGGCCGAGCCCGGCGGAGCGCGCGGCCTCCTGCGCCAGGGGCGAAAGGCGATCAAAGTTCAGGCTGTAACGAGCCAGCGGCCCAACGTGATAAGGCGTATGCGGGTTGAGCACCGAATGCAGAGCGTTCGAATGGGCCACGTGCTCTTCCGTAAAGTAGTCGTCATAATCGTGAACGGAGATGTCGAGCCCGCGGTTTGAAACCAGCCTTCCCTCGTTGAAGGGGTATTCATCCGGATGGCTGAGCGATACGAAAACGTAATCCTGCTCAAATTCCGGAAACGTAAATTGGGCCACCCACTTGACGGTTTCAAGCGCCGCCTCGCGTGCCCACTTCAGCCGCTCCAGCAGTGGAGCCAGATCATTCCGCCGCGGCACCCGGAAGAAGCCGCCGACTTTGACGTTGATGGGATGGATTTCCCGCCCGCCAACGAGCGCCACAATTTCGTTCCCCGCTTTCTTCAACTGGAGCCCGCGCTTGACGATGTCCGGGTGCTGGCGCGCCATCTGGATGGCGTCGGGGAACCCCAGGAAGTCCGGCGCGTGGAGCATGTAGACGTGCAGCGCGTGGCTCTCAATCCATTCACCGCAATAAATCAGGCGGCGCAGGTCGCGCAGCGGCCCCGTTACCTTAACGCCAAAGGCATCCTCCATGGCATGGACGGCGCTCATCTGATAAGCAATGGGGCAGATGCCGCAGATGCGTGCCGTGATGTCCGGGGCTTCGCTGAAGCGGCGCCCACGAAGAAAGGCCTCAAAGAAGCGTGGCGGCTCAAAGATCTTCAGCTTGACGTCGACCACCTTGTCGCCGTGGATTTTCACATGCAAGGCCCCTTCGCCTTCCACGCGGGCCAGGTAGTCGACCTTGATGGTCCTACTTTTCATGGGCCTCGCTTTCTTTGCGGAACGGGTCGGCGTAGGCGTTGAAACTTCGAAACGCCAGCGCCAGATCATTTCCTTTCACTCCCAGGCGGCTCCATCCCGCGCTCATCGACTTCGTGTTTGGGGATTCCATGGGGCCAAAGCAGCCGAAGCAACCGCGGTCATAAGAGGGGCACAGCGCGCCACAACCAGCGTGCGTCACCGGACCGAGGCAGGGCGTGCCCTGCGCGACCATCACGCAGACGTTTCCACGCAGTTTGCACTCTATGCAGACACTGTGCGCCGGAGTATTGGGTTTTCGATGGTTGAGAAATGCGCTGATCACTTCGACGAGCTGGCGCTTGTCAATGGGGCAGCCACGCAGCTCGAAATCCACAGGAATGTGCTCGCTGATGGGCGTGGACTTGCTGAGAGTTTCGATGTAGGCGGGCGTGGCATAGACGATGGAGGTGAATTTCCTGACGTCCGAAAAGTTCCGGAGGGCCTGGATGCCGCCCGCCGTGGCGCAGGCGCCGATCGTAACCAGAAATTTTGACGCGCGCCTCACCTGATGGATCCGTTCGGCATCGTGCGGCGTAGTGATGGAGCCCTCGACCAGAGAAAGATCATAAGGCCCTTTGGCAACGGCCCGCGACGCCTCGGGGAAATTGGCAATCTCCACCTCGCCCGCCACCGCCAGCAATTCATCCTCACAGTCCAGAAGACAGAGCTGGCATCCGTCGCAGGAAGCGAATTTCCAGACCGCGAGTTTGGGTTTTTTTCCTGCCGCCATGCTTAAATCTCCCGGATCTCGAAAAAGGGCTGGATCCTGTCGTAGCGAAAAATAGGGCCGTCTTTGCACACGAAACCGGGCCCAAGCTGGCAGTGGCCGCAGAAGCCGATGGCACACTTCATATTGCGTTCGGTTGAGACATACATCTGGTCAAGCCCCACGCCGCGCTTCTGGAGCTCGAGGATGGTGAACCGCATCATGGCTTCCGGGCCACAGATCATGAACAGGGCGCTCGGGGGATCGAACCGCGCGCGGGGAATAATGGTGGTCACAACTCCCACGGACCCCCGCCATGAGGCCATCGCGCGGTCCACCGTGACGTGCACGCTGAGGTCCAGGCGCGCCCGCCAGCTCTCCAGCTCTTTCCGGAACAGGATATCGTCGGGCGTCCGGGTGCCGTACATCAGAACCACGCGGCCATATTTTTCGCGATGGGCAAGAATGGAGTAGAGAGCAGGGCGGAGCGGCGCAAGTCCGATGCCGCCGGCGATGATCACCACGTCGCGATCGTAGCCTTCCTCTACCGGCCAGGAACTGCCAAAAGGCCCGCGTACCCCCAGAGGGTCTCCGCGCTTCAGCCTGCGCATGGCGCGGGTCACCGCGCCTACCTCGCGGATGGTGTGAATCAGGCTCTTGGTGCGGTCAGGATCTCCGCTGACGGAAATTGGAACTTCGCCAACGCCAAAGGCGTAAAGCATGTTGAACTGCCCTGGAGCAAAGTGAAGCGTCCCAGCCCCGGCGGGCGGTTCCAGGTCAAGCGTAAAAGTATCCCGCGTCTCCTGCCGGGTCCGCAGAACACGATAGAACACCGGCGTCATGGGTTCCGGGACTGCCACAGCCGTTGTCTGTTCAGGCGCTGACTTCATAGATATTCAGAATCTGGAGCCGTGCGGCGTCCAAACCCTCCTGGACCACGGTGGCAAACCTCTTCAGAAGCTGATAGCCGAGGTCGTGGTCATGCTCAGATTTATTTCGCAAGCATTTGCCGTCCAGGGCGATGGCCCGCGTCAGTTCCGTGGAGCGGGCATCAAACATCCAGCGATAGGGAGGAACCAGCCAGGACCATCCCAGGATGTCGCCCTCCCCGATGGTCTGGACCTTGACGGGTCCGCGCCCCGTTACAAACATCTCGAGCGATACCATGCCTTCCCGAATCAGGTAGAACTGGTTGGCCTCCTCGCCGTGCCGGAAGACGAAATCGCCGGCATTGAAACGGACGTTGGAGGCGCATCCCACGATCAGTCCCAGGTGGTGTTCTTCCAGATCCCGGAAAAAAGGGTGTTCGGCCAGAATAGGTCTAAGTGTCTCCATGGTGCTCCTCCGTTGCTTCCACAGTTCTCTCTTCGGATTGCCGAATGGCGTGAACTTCTTCCGTTATGTCAATGGCCACGGGACACCAGGTGATGCAGCGGCCGCAGCCCACACAGCCAGAAGTCCCGAACTGGTCAATCCACGTGGCCAGCTTGTGCGTCATCCACTGGCGGTAGCGGGCCTTCGCGCTGGCCCGCACGCTGCCGCCGTGGATATAAGAAAGGTCCATCGTAAAGCAGGAATCCCACCGCTGCCAGCGTTCGGCATGATCGCCTTTCAGGCTAGTCACGTCCTCGACCGTCGAGCAAAAACACGTGGGGCAGACCATGGTGCAATTGGCGCAGGTCAGGCAGCGGGAAGCCACGGTCTCCCAGCGGGGGTTTCGATAATTGCGGTAGAGCAGGTCCTTGATGCCGGTGGTATCCATCTGCCGGCCCATCTGGCCTGCTGCACGGTCAACCACGGCTTCAGCCTCCGCGCATTCCTTTTCGCAAGCGTGCCGGGTGGGAACTTTTTCAATAATTTCCTGCCCTCTTTCGCTTCCAACCTCGACCAGAAAGTAGTGCTGTTCACGCTCGATGATTTCGGTGAGGGCCAGATCAAAGCCGGTGGTGGCGCGGGGACCGGTGTTCATTGAAGCGCAGAAGCACGTTCCTCCGGCCTGACTGCAATTGACGGCTACAATAAAGGCCCCCTGGCGGCGTGCCTGATAAGAGGTGTTGACCATTTGGGGCTGGATGAAAACACGGTCCTGAACGGCGATGGCGTGCAGGTCGCAGGAACGGACCCCGATGAAGGCCATTTTCTGCGCTTCGATGGGCTCGTTGTTGATTTCCGGTGTCTTGCCTTTAAGGTCTGCCTGCCAAAGGCGAGCGCGCGGAGGAAAAAGGAATTTCTTCCAGGAGTGAGGACCTACGTTGTAGCCGAAAAGCGCCCGATCCCCGCGCTTCAGGACCCGATAGACGCCGGCCTCCTGCATGTCGGTCCAACCAGCCGGCAGATCATCCACGGAGTTCAGATCATCGTAAATGATGGCGCCGTCCCGGATGGTGGGACCGATGATTCGATGGCCGCTGTCGCTGAGGGCATCGATCAGCCTCTGCAGGTGGCTCAACTCGAGAATGTATTGCTGGTCACACAACTGGCCGCTCAATCTCGCTACCTCGCTTTATTCCTCCATTAGTCGGCGCCTGCTTAAGCAATTTCTAATGTAATCAGCAAGGCGCCTTATCGAGGGCGCACTCGCAAGATGTAAGGGTAACTGAGTATGGCCACCGTTGTATGTGAGCACGCTCACATTCGAGCTCCTAGTCAATTGAGAGAGCACGGTTGCCGCTTTAATCCTGAATATAGCCGCGTATGCCTCGCCCTATGGTTTTCAATCATTTACTCAATGGATAGGCTTCACGATGACTTTGTAGTATCTCCAGTCCCCCCCAGTGGGACGGATGCCCATCTGCGATTCCCCGCCTGGCGTCTCGCTAAGGTCCATTTTCACCCGAAGTATCAGTTCGTGATCTTCAAGTTTCGCAATTCCTGAGGCAAAGGCATATCTCATTCCGTCTTGCACCAGCGCGACACTATAAGTTCCAGGCTCATTTTCCCGTCCAAGGCGAAGCGCAAGCTGGAGCGGCGCACTGGGAATAACCGAAGAAAAAGTCGATAGAAGGCTGGACCGCCCTCGCACCAGGAGTTGGCTGCTGAAATCAATTGTATATTCCTGATATTTCTGGGTTGGGGCCGCGATCCCTGTCCACACGAGGACAAACCAGATTATTCCCGCAAGAATCGCGACCCGAACGGAGACCGCAGCAATTTCCCGCGGGCTCCGTAGCGTATGGCTCGACGTTCGGAATTCGCGCTCCTGAACTCCTGTCGAACCTTCCAGCTTCTCACCAGCGGGAAAAGGAATTGGTTGCGGCATTGTCCCCGGCCGTTGACGAGGCTGTTCGGAGTCGGGGAGTATTGTGGGGCAGGTTGCCGGGTGTGCTCTGTCCCCCCGAGACGGGTACGGCGTGGCAACTTTGTTATACCGGTCTGTGGTTAGCTCAAAAGCTTCTTGGTGCGTCATTGCTTCGATCCTGTGGTTTCCGAATCCTCAGGCTGCGCAGCGCCCTTGTGCCTCACCAGGCAGACCTACATTAGAAAGAATTCACGAGTCAGTTCGGTCCAGCCCTGGGCCGATACAGGGAGCGGAAGAGGATGGTCCTTGCTTCCGTCATCTTGCGCCGCAGTTGCAGCAGGCACAGGTATCCTGGAACTTAACCGACTCTCCTCCTCCGCCATCCACTGCCGCGCCGTATCGCCTCCCAGCAGATTCCGAAAGTTCGTCTCCGCATCCGGCGAAATCACGGTCAGCAGCCAGCCTTTCCCGAACGGGTCCTTGCTGAGCAGCTCCGGGTTTTCGACCACCGCCTCGTTGATGCCCGTCACTTCACCCTCGATCGGCGACACGAGTTCGAACTTTCTCCCGTCCACCAGGATGCTGACTATCTTTTGCCCTTGCCGGATCCACTGCCCACGCCTCGGGAGCCCGATGGCCTGGGCCCTGCCAATCATATGCGCTGCGAGCCCGTCGATCCCCACCCGGACAAGGGTTGGACTTTCGCGAAGCGCCCAAGTGTGTCCCAGATGATATCGGACATTCTCAGGAAGCCGGTAGTCGTGCCAGTATTCTGATCGGCCTCTGGAGTTAGGGCTGCCGATGGCGGCGGCCTTCCCTCCAACTACCGTCACCCTTTTCCGGCTCATTGCATAATCAATGAGGATCAGGAACATCAGGGTCAATACAACCGCTAAAACAGTCATGATATGCCTCCGCCTGTGTGAATGTGCGCGGCCCTTGAAGTATGGGGAAGCGCGCGTATATCGGTCCGGTGTCCACCGCGTGGCGGCTGATGCGCAGGGGGCGCAATCCATGACCATATCTTTTTCCCGACCACGGAAAACACCATGGCGAAACCGATCAAGGGGAGAAAGAGATAGAACGCCAGGCCCATGAGCAACGCCAGAGGCGCAAATAGTGTGCCGGGAATACGGACATACTGAGTGTCCTCTGCTCCCGGGAGTGTGCCTTCCTTCCCTTCAACTGTTACTATTTCCCACTCACTCTTCTTCCAGTACAACCCGCCTTTTGCCTTGCTTCCACCTTTGAGTGCCATGCCACTCACCTCCTCTTGCTTCCACGATCAATAGGGCACGTTTCGGGCCAGCACCCGCTGGGCTTATCAAAAAGAGATAGCTCTTTTCCTTTGTTGAAGATCCGAAAGTGGGCGGATACCTGACCAATAAGTAGGGATGCCTTTTACTGTTGAGAATTGCATCTCTATTTAAATCCGGCATGTTCATCATTTGTGCAAGCCATTATAAACAAGCAACTTAGCCTATGACTGCGAGGCGATGCATTTCGCAACAGTGGTGCCTAAGCTTTCATCAGCGAGATCCCGCCAGCCACGTCGGCTTTTCGTTCCACTAGGCATCAACCTGCCCGGCCTTAAGTGCGTAGGGGTGAGCCGGGTCACAGGCGTCGGTGATGTTAATCATTGTTCATTCCTAATGCAGAGCGCAGGCTCAAGTCAGCTTGATGAAATTCGCATCGGTGCCTGATGAAAAGGCCGTATCCGAAGGTGGTAACAGGTAACGCCAGCGCAGATCCCCCAAGTGCGGCCTGGATGACCCGTTGCAACCTCCCGCAGTTGCCGATGCGGATTCAAGCGGCCATCGCAGCCGGCCGGCACCGAGCCAATCCTGCCATACGACTTCGTAGAGAAGCCATTCCTGAAGGTCCAGGCGCCCGCGCCAGGAGACAATCGCATGCCGAAAGCCATTCTTTACGATGCCACGATGTGCATCGATTGCAAGCTCTGTGAGAAGGCTTGTGCGGAGCGAAATCATCTGCCTTACGACGACAAGATCGCCGCTGAAGAGCAGATGTCCCCGCGCAAGCTCACTTATGTAACGTCCAAAGGGGGCAAATTCATGCGGCGGCTCTGCATGAATTGCGAAGACCCCACGTGCGCGTCGGTCTGTCCTGTGGCGGCGCTGCGCAAGACGCCCGAGGGTCCGGTGACTTACGACGCCTCGCGCTGCATTGGCTGCCGCTACTGCATGGTTGCGTGCCCGTTCGATGTTCCCAAGTATGAGTGGAGTTCCCTTCTTCCCCGGGTGCGGAAGTGTGACATGTGCGCGGACCGCGTCGCGGCCGGAAAAAAGACGGCCTGCGCCGAGGCCTGCCCGACGGGCGCGACAGCATTCGGTGACCGTGATGAGCTAATTGCGGAAGCCAGGAAGCGCCTTGCCAAGGACCCCAGGCAGTACGTCAACCACATTTACGGCTTGAACGAAGTGGGCGGAACGTCCGTGCTGCTGCTTTCCAGCGCGCCTTTCGCGGAGTTCGGCCTTCCTGCGAACCTTCCCAGCCAGCCTCTGCCGATGCTCACCTACCGCGCGCTTTCCAAGATTCCTGACCTGGTGGCCCTGGGGGGCATCTTCCTTGGCGGAATCTGGTGGATCACCCACCGCCGCGAGGAGGTGGCTGCCGCGGAAGCAAAAGAACGTGGAGACAAAAAAACCGGGAGTGAGGCCAGAGATGGAGACAAAAGTTTTTAAGCTGACGCCCTGGAAGGCGCTGCTTGTCGTCATTCTGCTCAGCGGGCTTTACGCCGCTGTCATCCGCTACACACGCGGCCTGGGCGCGGCCACTCATTTGAGCGATGCATTCCCCTGGGGGCTGTGGGTCGGCTTCGATGTGCTTTGCGGCGTGATGCTGGCGGCGGGAGGTTTTCTGCTGACGGCCACCGTTCATCTCTTCAATCTGAAGAAATTCAAGCCCATCATTCGCCCTACTCTGCTGACCGCTTTTCTGGGTTACCTGCTGGTTGTGGTGGCGCTGTTGTTCGACCTCGGCAGGCCTTACCGCATCTGGCATCCGCTGGTGATGTGGAACCCGCACTCCGTCATGTTTGAGGTGGCCTGGTGCGTGATGCTCTACACCACGGTCCTGGCGCTGGAGTTTGCGCCCATCGCTTTCCAGGGGTTGAAGTCGGGCCGCTGGACAACCATCCGGCACGCCGTGGCTATACCGCTGGTTATTGCGGGAGTCATTCTCTCCACGTTGCATCAGTCGTCGCTCGGCAGTCTGTATCTGATTGTTCCAGACAAGCTCCACCCGCTTTGGTACAGCAGTTTTCTCCCCGTATTTTTCTTTGTCTCCGCAGTGGCCGTAGGGCTGGCCATGACGATTTTTGAATCGTGGATGAGTTCAAAGGCCTTCCACAAGCAACTCGAGTTGCCTCTGCTGCAATCGCTTGGCCGTGTGCTGCTGGTGGTGCTGGGTGTTTACGCCGTCATGAGGTTCGAGGACCTGCTCAACCGGGGCGCCCTGCCCATGCTGCTGCATCCGAACTATGAGGTGGGCCTTTTCTCCCTGGAAGTTGCAATCGGATTGCTGCTTCCCATCCTGCTCCTTTTGAATCCGCGAGTCCGCGAGACGGCGGGCGGGCTTTATCTTTGTTCCGTGCTGGTCCTGCTGGGTTTCGTCACCAACCGCCTGAACGTGAGCATCACCGGCATGGAAGGCGCGGCGCACGTTCACTATATTCCCAAATGGACCGAGTTCGCGGTGACGGCGAGCATCATCGCCGCCGGCTTCACAATTTTCGCGGCGGCCGTCAAATATCTGCCCATCTTCCCGCAGGCCGCCGGCCAGGAGGCTGTTCGGACATCGCCTCCGCTGCCCGAGATGACCCATGCGCCTCTCTGACGCCTGCACAGTAGTTTCGAGACGCTGGTTTCGGGTGGCCCACAGCATCAGCGCCAAGCTGGTGGTTCTGCTCGTGGCCCTGATGGCGGCCGTCTTCGGATTCCTCGGCTATCTCAACATCCGCCTGCAGCGGCATCAACTCGAGCGGAGCACGCTGGCCAGCGCTGAACGCGTGAGTGATGTTATCAAGAACAGCGCGTCCTACTACATGCTCCGCAACCAGCGCGACGGCCTTTACCACACCATTCTGGATATTGCCCATGAGCCTGGCATTGTGCGGATCCGGATTTTTAACAAGGAAGGGCGCATCAGCTTTTCGTCCGACACGGCTGAGATTGACACCCTGGTCGATAAGCGCGCCGAGGCCTGCTACGGCTGCCACAGCCAGACCGCGCCGCTCACGCGCCTGGACCGTCCCGACCGTTTTCGCACTTACCGCCTGGCCGGCGGCCAGCGCGTGCTCGGCATCATCAATCCTATTGAGAACGCCCCGGAATGCTCGAACGCGTCCTGCCACGTCCACCCCGCCGGCATGAAGGTGCTGGGCGTGCTGGATACCGACCTTTCGCTTGCCGCGGCCGACGCCAGCATTGCGGCGGGCACGCGCCGCATGCTGTTCTACACGCTCCTCGCCATTGCGATCATTTCTTCGCTCAGCGCGTTCTTTGTGTGGCGGGTGGTCAGGCGTCCGCTGAAGACGCTGGAAGATGGCACTGAGCGCCTGGCTTCCGGCAATCTCGGCTATCAGTTGGAAGTCCGCTCGCACGACGAACTCGCGGACCTGGCCCGCTCTTTCAACACGATGAGCCGCCAGTTGAAAGACGCGCGGGAAGAGATCACCGAGTGGGGCCGGACCCTGGAGCAGAGGGTGGAGCAGAAATCCCTGGAACTGAACCGCGCCCACGAGCAGATGATGCGCGTGGAAAAGATGGCCTCCATCGGAAAGCTGGCCGCGGTGGTCGCGCATGAAATCAACAACCCGCTGGCGGGCATCCTGACTTACGCGAAATTGCTGAAGAAACAATTTGCGAAAGAGAAGGACAAGAAATACGATGGGGCGATTGCCTCGCTCGACCTGATTGAATCGGAAAGTTGGAGGTGCGGCGAAATCATCAAGAACCTGCTCACCTTCGCCCGCACCGGTTCCGCGAAAAACGATCTCGCGGACCTGAACGCGGTGATCAAGCGCTGCGTGCAGCTTGTCCAGCACCAGTTAAATCTCCAGAATATCC
>DASSJE010000323.1:0-3492 GCA_035691365.1 Terriglobia bacterium | reverse complement strand
ACCTTCGGCCGCCAAAGCCCGCCCGAATTCGCGCAGCAAAAACTGCACGTTCTCATCCGTGGCCAGCGGGCCCATGATGCCAATGCGGAACACCTTGCCCGCCAATTGTCCGAAGCCGCCCTGGATCTCGATTCCCGGACCCTCCAGCAGCCGTTTGCGAACTTTGGCGTCGTCCACCCCCGCAGGCAGGCACACCGTATTAAGAGTGGGAATTCGTCGCCCCTCGGGCACATGCAAGCGCAGGCCCATCGCCTCGATACCCTTTACGAATATCTCGTGGCAACGCCGGTGGCGTTCCCAACGTTTCTCCGCACCTTCCTCGGCCACGAGCACGAGCGCCTCGCGCAAGCCATAGAACATGGAAATAGGCGCGGTGTGGTGATAGCGGTGGGAAACCGTAGAGTAGTCGTAAATCAATTTCAGGTCGAAGTACCAGTTGGGAACGGGGGTGGAGCGCCGGTTGAGCCAGTCCATCGCCCGCTTGGAGAGCGCCATGGGCGCCAGTCCCGGCGGGCAACTCAAGCCCTTCTGGGTGCAGCTGTAGGCAACATCAATTCCGGTTTTATCTACCTCCACCGGCAAGCCGCCCAGTGAAGTTACACAGTCGGCGATTACCAGGGCACCCGCTTGATGTGCCGCGGCGCAGATGGCTTTGCCCGGCTGCAGGGCGCCCGTGGAAGTTTCAGCCTGCACATAGGCCACCACCTGCGGCTGCTCCCGGGCGATGAACTCCCGCGCCTCTGCGTCCGTGAAGGTACCGCCCCAGGGCTTCTCCAGGCGCACGACACTGGCTCCGTGCCGCTTCGCCATTTCCGCAATGCGGTCGCAGAAGAATCCGTTGGCAAACACGGCGCACTTCGTGCCCGGCTCCACGAAATTGGAAACCGCAGCCTCCATGCCGCCGCTGCCGGTGCCGGAAACTGCCAGCGTCACCCCCTGCTCGGCGCCGAAAACCATCTTCAGCAACCGCTGCACGTCGTCCATGACGCTGAAGAAATAGGGGTCAACGTGGCTCACGATAGGCTTGGCCAGGGCCTCGTACACACGCGGATGGACCTGGGTTGGCCCGGGGCCAAAAAGGTAACGTTTCGGTGGCTGCAATTGGGAGAATTTCTCGGCGGTAATGCTCTCGGTGGTGGTTGCCATTCTATCCTTTCCCTGGTTCGACCCGGACGGTTCAGCCGCCTTCACTAAGGCAGATGCGCACGCTCCAGCGACAATATGGCTCGCTGTTATTGCTAAATCGCTCTTACGCGGATTGCTTCATTCTGCGGGTCAGCCCCGCCCCCGGTCAACTCGTTATTGTTATCACGTTGATAACAATAATTATCGGCCGGCCCCGAGCACGTGTTGCGCACGCCTCGCCTTGACTTTGCCCGCCGCTTTGCACTAAAAGCTAAGCATCTCGACTTCCCAGCGTCCCAAATCAAAAGCACGTGTGTTGTCGCCCGTCCATCATTCCGCCTATCAACGCCGGCCCATTTCTGAAAGCGGAGCCCAGCCGTGAGCAGGACTAAGTGGCTCATGGTCGTGCTCATCATATGCGTAGCCGCAGGCCTGCTCTATTCACAACTGCCGGCCCGCAACCGCTATCGTGGCGACCACAAGCTCATCATTTTGGGTATTGACGGCATGGACCCGCAGTTGCTGGAGAGGTTCATGGCGGAAGGCAAGATGCCCAATTTTGCCCGCTTGGCGCGCCAGGGGTCGTTTCGGCGGTTAACCACCAGCACGCCCCCGCAAAGCCCGGTCGCCTGGTCCAATTTGATCACCGGCCTCGATCCCGGAGGCCACGGCATCTTCGACTTCATCCACCGGGATCCGGCTACCATGCAGCCCTATCTTTCCACCTCGAAGGTGGAAGCGCCCAAGCACAACCTGACCCTCGGCTCCTGGGTCATTCCCCTGGGCAGCGGGACTGCCGAACTGCTGCGGCACGGCCAGCCTTTCTGGAACATTCTGGAAGAGCACGGCATTCCGACCAGCGTCTTCCATATGCCCGCCAATTTTCCGCCCAGTGCCTCCAAGGCTCGTACCCTGGCCGGCATGGGCACCCCTGACCTGCGAGGCGGCTACGGCACCTTCAGCTTCTATACCGACGATCCCACGGTTCAGGCCGGCGAAGTCGAGGGCGGCGAAATCATTCCCGTGATGGTGCAGAACTGGCGCGTCACCGGCAACCTGGAAGGCCCGAAGAACAGTTTCCGCAAGGGCTGGCCGCCGGCGCTTGTCCCGTTCACCGTTTCAATTGATCCGGTTTCACCGGTGGCCAAGATTGCGATTCAGGACCGCGAGTTCGTGCTGCGCGAAGGCGAATGGAGCGACTGGGTGCAGGTGGACTTCTCGCTCATTCCAGGGCTGGAAAGCGTTAGTGGCATTTGCCGCCTCTTTCTGAAGCAAGTACACCCGCGTTTCCAACTCTACGTGTCCCCGCTCAACATTGACCCCGCTGACCCCGCGCTGCCCCTTTCAACACCCACCGGCCTTTCCCGCGACTTGTGGCGCGAGGTGGGCGACTTCTACACCCAGGGCATCGCCGAAGACACCAAGGCGCTCTCTGACGGCGTGCTCGATGACGGCGAATACCTGCAGCAGGCGCGCGAAGTGGCCGCCGAGCAGCGCAGCATATTTGACGCCGAGTTTCCCAAGTTCCATCGCGGCGCCTTCTTCTTTTATTTCTCCAGCCTCGACTTGAACGGGCACATGATGTGGCGGTTGATGGATTCGCACCATCCCGCCTATGACTCCACAGTCGCGGCGCAGTACGGCAACGCGCTGGAGAGCTTCTACGAGCAGATTGACGGCTTGCTGGGCAAGGTTCTGCCCACGCTCGACGCCAACACCACGCTGCTGGTTCTCTCCGACCACGGCTTCGCGCCCTTTTACCGGTCTTTCAACCTGAACACCTGGCTGCTCGACAACGGCTATCTCGCGCTGAAGCCTAGAACGGACCAGGAACAGGGGCAATACTTTGCCAACGTGGACTGGAGCCGTACTCGAACTTATGGTCTGGGGCTGAACGGCTTGTATCTGAATTTGAAAGGGCGCGAGAAGGATGGCATCGTGCAGCCAGGCAGCGAGGCGAACGCGCTGTTAAATGAGATCAGTTCCAAGCTGCTGGCCGTGCGCGATCCCTCCACCGGCCTGCCCGCCATTACGCGCATGAGCCGCACCGCGGAGGTCTATCACGGCCCATATGTCCAGGATGCGCCCGACATCATCGTGGGTTATAACCGTGGCTACCGCGCCGGCTGGAAAACTATTTTGGGCGCCTTTCCCCGGCAGCTATTCGAAGACAACACCAATGCCTGGAGCGGCGACCACTGCATGGACTACACCCTGGTGCCGGGTGTGCTGCTCAGCAATCGCAAAATTGACGCCCAGTCGCCCGCTCTCACCGACATTGCCCCCACTATCCTGGCCGAGTTTGGAATCGCGCCCGCTCACGATATGATGGGTCATTCGGTGTTCCAGCCTCCAGCCGCGCCCCAG
>DASSJE010000322.1:0-12230 GCA_035691365.1 Terriglobia bacterium | reverse complement strand
AAGTTACCATCCTGATTTCGCCCGAGAAGCCGGCTTCCCGATTGCCGGTGTTGTTTTCAAAAACAATGCGAACCTTGCGAGCGTTCTCCTGGTCCCGATTCACAATCATCAATGACGATTCTCCGTCGGGCCGGCTCAGCGCGTAGGCAGCCAGCAGCTCATTCCCCGCACCATCCCGGATATCGGTCGATACTCGGTAGCAATGGTGGATTTCGCCGCCGGGTTTGACCCATTCCAGATTGATCAACCGGGAGCCGAAATACTGCGAAGTATATCCCTTGATCTCATGGTCTTCGCCGGCCACAAAGGTGCCGAAAGTTCCCCATCCATGGCAGCCGCTACTGAGCGGGAATGGAAAAAACTGAAAGTAAATGATCCCTGCGCCGCCCGCGGTGAGAAACGCGCCCACATATTCCGCCAGCCAGAGCGCACCGAAGATATCGACGAACGACTGGTTGAGGTTCCAGGAAAGGTTGCTCTCCGTGATGATCATCGGAACGTTCTCGGGCAGGCCATCCTCACGCCATACGTCGAGGATGTGCGTGACAAGTTCCGGCTCGCGATAGAGATCCGACCAGGTTACCGCACAAGGCTCAAACGGATAATGCTCAAACGACATAAACGCAAGGTCTTCCATCCGGCCGTGGGATTTCAGGTAATCCAGAAATCGGCCCAGCCACGACGTGCGGCCTTGCGCGTCCGGCCAGACTTTGATGTCTTCGTTCACGCCCTCGAAGATCGGTCCTCCGAGTTTGGCCTCCGGCACAACGCGGTGGATCGCCGAGGCGAATTGCAGGTAGAGCGCGGCGTAATCTTCGGGCATGGCGTACTGCCCGTCCGGCTCTTCGCCCATTTCGACGTAGGAAACGGGATATCCTCGCTTTTTCAGATAGGCGATCTGCGCTGCCGCGTCCTCCGGAATTCCGTAAAGCATGGCAATGGGAACCATGGCCGGAAGGTTGTTGGTGACACCGCTGGTAAAAAAGAGATCGAATCCCGTCTGCTCGCCGCCCTCCATGTGAAGATCGTTTTCATCGTGCCAGGGATCGATGGAGGAGCAGTAGGTTGCCGTTTGGTTCTGGTCAGGCGAATGCTGCATCAGGTCCACGAAACTTC
The DNA here is from genome assembly GCA_035691365.1 of Terriglobia bacterium. Taxonomy (GTDB): domain Bacteria; phylum Acidobacteriota; class Terriglobia; order UBA7540; family UBA7540; genus SCRD01. The sequence goes on along the minus strand of DASSJE010000322.1, from coordinate 11,114 downwards.
CGCCGGCGTCAAGAGTGCCTGCGTAAATTTCCTTTATCGCGTATCCTTCCGAGTTCCGGGGGTCTTCAGGCCCGTGCGTGTCCGGCGTGTGCGACGATTCCGTCATCAGAATCCGCAAGAATCTGGTGGCGATGGGTAACGTTGAGAGCTTCAGCGTCACAGTCCCGCCCTTGCTGTTGTTGATGAGCCCGCCGGGGAAAGTGCTCCAGACACCGGCGGTCGGTTTGCTCATGGCATCTTCAGTCCCCACCCAATATTGGACGTTGTACGCGCGCGCGTAGGGATCGGCCCAGTCAATCCGCACGGCATTCACAGGCTGGGCCGCTCCAAGATCAATCACCACCCACTGCGCATGCAAGGCATCGCTCTCGCCCGTGTAACGCTCAGCCAGGTAAGGATTGCTTTTCCAGTATGAGTTCGGGTCGCCATCGTTCAGGCGCGAATACCCGGAATCGGCGCCGCCGTTTCGCATGTTGCCACGATGGCGCAGGTGATAACCGTATGAGTGTTGAATGGGCGTTCCAAGCTCTGAACTGCCCGTGAAATAGCCTTGCTTGTGGGCCGCATCGCTCCACGTGCCCGTGGGGTTCCAGTGCCAGGCGGCAATCTGCAATTCCGTGTGCTGACGATAGGACATGGGTCCCCAGCCGGCTGAAAGGCACTTCTTGACCATCGAGGGGGCATAGAGCTTCTCCGAAGACTTGTACGGGATCATGTCAATGGAAGTGCCCAAAGCCTCATTTGGCTTGAACGAATTTGTCTCATGCCCGGGCGTCGCGTCGATGCGAATGATCCCGATGTTGGATCTCTCCTGCGGCTGCGCACCGCCCTGCGCGCTGAAGCCGGGCACTCCGGACTTCCCTCCCACCCGCGGAGCCGCCAAAATGCTTCCCGGCGTGGCGGCAAGCGCCGCCGTCGATGCTCCCGCCAGAAACTTCCGGCGCGAGATATTGCCCGCCAACTCGCTCTTCCTTTTGCCATCACATTCGTTTTTTCCGTCCACAGGCCGCTCCCTCCCTTTGGTAGTTGTGATCAACCTCGTTCCCTGCGCATTCGCATTCTAGCACCGGGCGATCTCACGGGTGCGGATGCTTTACTGGTTTTAAAAGCCACCAGCGTCCGCCGTCCCAGCCTTGGCGGGCCCAAGAGCTCAGGCGAGACGCCCGTCCGGCAGCCTGGCGGTGCCCGTCAATCTCAAATTTCATGGAGCGATTGCCCTGGCGATGCCAAGCATCTCTTCGTCATGCCAGTCGTCGCGTGGCTCCGCTGCGGCGCGCGCAAAGGTCCACAGCCGAACCCGCTCGTGGTCAACGTCCAGCAGGTCACCCATGCGGTGAAACATTCCATCTGGGTCCGAACGCAACCTTTCGACACAATTGAATAGATGCTGAGTTGGATCATAGGCAGGATCGCCGACAAAGGGCTTTGGATCGATAACCAGCCAGGGCATTCGCTCTGATTGGAGAACATTTCCCGCGTGCAAGTCCGTCGCCAGCAGTGTCGCCTCATGCGCTGTTCGCGGCAACTCATCGAAGAGCCGCAGACCTTCTCGAACCAGCCCTGCATCAGGCCATTCTTCAGCATCAGAAAGGGTGAGGTCGCTCCAATATTTCGTCATAACGGAAAGGGGGCGGAAGGAATGGGGCGCAAGCGGCCGGCGCCACAGGCGCTTCAAAAGTCCGGCAATCACCTGGTCCTGCTCGGTTTCAGGCCTCTCCCGCAATCTTGTACCCGGCAAACAGCGCTCAAGGAGCATGGCGCTGAAATCCTGGTCAGCCTCCAACAATCGCACAGTCGGGTCGCCGGCCCAGAAGCGCAATCCCTGGATTTCATGCTCGCCCTCCATGTGGGGGTTCCGAAGCTTCAACACTGCGGGAGATCCATCAAGGAGCGTCACGGGCGCAACCCACCCGCCAGTCAAGTCCTCATGGTCGAAAGGATCGCCAACTGTTAACAACCATCGCGCTTCGAGATTCCGCAGCGTTTCGGGCAGCCGGTTGAGCCATGCTCTACCCTCGGGTGTGCGGCGGGCATTCTCTGCAACCCGGGCTGGGACCTTCAATCCCATTCCCTGACCCTGTCTGTGCCAATGCGATTGTGGCCGAGCAATGCCGGTCCTCCTGAAAAGAAATTCGCACCTATCTCTTCAACTCAGGTGTGGCGGCCGGAGCAAATTCCAACGCTTTGCCATCCAGGCGATCTGGCGGAGCAACCTGCAAAATTTGAAGAACTGTGGCAGCGATATCCAGAATACCCGGATGAGGCGTTTCGACCACCCGGTTACAAAAGAATACTCCTGAAGTGTTGCTGGGATCGGAGGCGCAGTGGTCGCCGCTCCACTTTCGCATGTTGGCCACGATGATGCCTGACGGAACAGCGCCCAGGGCCGTCTGCCACGAGGTCCGGTAACCGACCTGAAAGTTGAGTTGAAGGTCAGGCGCTTCTTTCATGTAAGCCCCATGGTCAATGTCTTTAGCCAGGTAAACATTCTGCAAAACCGGCTGGCCGTTATCGGGGTCGCGGTAGGCCAGCAGTTTCTGCTGAATCTCGTGGAGCAATTGGTCCGCCTCCGGCCCGGGATTAACAATGCCATGCGCCTCGCGCCCGCGCTCATTCAGATAAATTTGTCCCAGGCCGAGCGCGTACGCTCTGGTGCGGCTCCAGTCTACATTAGGGAAGAAACTGCCCTGGCCGTACAGGTCCTCCAACTTGAAACTCTTGCCATCCGCACCGGAATTCATGAGAGTCAGGTAACCGTTCTGGGCAAGCCAGGTGTTGGTGTTGAATCCCCAACGCCATGTGTGGAAGCCATGGTCAGAGACGATGATGAGCGTCGCACCGGGCTTCATGGCTTTCAGGACCTGGCCGACGATTTCGTCCATGTGCTCATAGGCCTGCAGAATTGCATCGCCGTTTTGGTTTGCCTCGACCGGATCATAGCGGGGGTGCTTGGGATCGATCAGGCGGAAAAACATGTGCTGGATGCTGTCCGTAAAGGTAAAAATCGAGACCATCAGCGAAGGCGGATGGTTCCCTAGCGCGCCGAGGGTCATGTCTTCGAGCTTCTTTGAGGTGCGCCAGCAATCCTGGAGGAAAACACCGTCGCTGATGCGCTCTTCATTCAACGCCCAAGTGTCGTGCCACCAGCCGAGGGTTTTGTAGAGCCCGTAAGTTCGCGCGAGTTGCGCGGAGAAATCGGCGGGATAGGATATGGGCAAGACCGGGTGCACGGGATCAATGTTCAGTGGCGACATGTATATTCGCAGGTCGGGCGAAGTCTCGAGCACGTAGTAGCGTGAGATGGCGTTGATTGACAGGAAAGGGGTCACGGGAAATTTCGATCGAAACCAGTTGCTCCACTTCCCTTCTCCAACGCTTTCAGTATTTTCACCGAACCGGATGTCGACCTTCTTGCCGCCGGGAGCAACCGTGAAATCAACCGGCAGGGAGATTCGGCTGAATTTTTTCGCTGTGGGATCGGTCGGGCCATCAACCTCAGCACGGGCGTGATCGTCTTTCAGCGTCAGCCGGACCAGTCTGCCGCCGAATTCGGTATCGCCCGCGTCCCACTGTGTCAGGTCGGTACCGAAGTAGAAGAAGGTCCCCCATGTGCCGCGAGCATCGGGCAGCCCAAGCCCCGCCAGGAGTTCGCCGCCCGGAACTTTGGTGGGTGGAAATTCAAGCGGCATCCGCAACACCTTGACCTTGTAACCATCATTAGCAGCGGCAGCGTAAAATGGAGTGCCATGGCGCTCGTTGATCACTTTGGGCGGCCGGATTGGCAGCAGGCCAAAAAGGAATCGGGGCTTTTGCCTTTCAACCAACGCAAGGTTCGGAAGGTAGGTTTTAGGGTCGCGCTTGAGGAAATCAAAAATCCCCGTCCCACCCGGATTAAGGCCGGTTGCAAATGAGGCCCAGGCGACCGGCGACTCCGGCGGATTGGTGGTGCCAAGCGGCTTAAAGGTGCCGGTCTGGGCAAGGCGGGCAAGATTCGGAAGCTTGCCGGCCGCCATATATTTGGAAACCAGGCCGGGGTCAGCACCGTCGAACCCCAACACCACAACCTGGGTGGTAACAGGGCGCGTCGCCTTGTGTTTGCAGGCAACAACGCATCCTGCGAGTGCCACCACGCTCAAAAACGCTGCCCACAACCGTTTTCTCGTCACGCTGTTTCTTTTATCACAAATGCGGAGGGCACCAAAGTGAAATACCCTGAAAAGTTGGAAGGGCGGATAGACGAAAAATGTTTATCAGCGTAATTTTTTGATAAACTGCCTTTCCTCGGAAGTATGAGTGCCGGGCCGATTCGTTGTTCCGGACCTTTTCACCAACCACAGGGACCCCAGACGGAGGAGATTGCAGTTTGCGGGCATGATAAGCTCTGAGCAGTTGCGGTGGCGCGGATCTTTAACGCTGCCTTGGTCTCGAACTATCAGGGTTATAACCCACCGGAAGGTGAAGGGCGTGGTGGGTCTATTGTAAACAACAGCAAGTTGCTGCCGGAAACTCCGAAGGACCACGATTAGCCGCCGTCAGCAAGGGAAAGGCAGATTCTGCCTTCGGCTGGATGCGGGCCAGAGAAGGACTATTGGCCAATTAGGCTGACAGGAGAAACTGATGCTAGGGAGGCCAAGGCTGCTACGCGACTTTAATGCGCAACAGATTCTTCGCCTTTTGCGGAAGCATGGACCTTGCTCGCGGGCCGATCTGTCCCGATATTCCGGACTCAGCGCTCCGACAATTTCAAGCGGCGTTGCATACCTGAGACAGCTTGGCCTGATTGATCCGATGGGCCCTGGCCCATCGAATGGCGGACGCCCGCCCGACCTCCTCCGCTTCAATTCCAAAGCGGGTTATGTAGTGGGCGTCGACATCGGGACGTCGCTTGTGCGTTTTGTGATTGCAGATCTCGACGGTGAAATCGTCGGGAAAGCCGACGTTGCGACGCAATCCCACAGCACTCCGGACCACGTCGTTTCTCTGATTGCAACGGGAATCAGGAAGCTCCAGACCCGCCACAAGGTCCCTGGAAAAAAACTGATGGCGGTTGCCGTGGGGGTGCCCGGCATTACCGATATCCAGAAAGGGATTGTGCTTTCGGCCCCCATCCTACCGCAATGGCAGGCCGTTCCCCTGCGCGACATCCTGGCAAAGGAAGTTGGGACCCGCACAGTGGTTGAAAATGACGTCAACCTGGCGGCCCTCGGCGAAGGACGATGGGGTATTGCGCACGGCGTGAAGAACTTCGTCTTTTTGACCGTGGGTTCCGGCATCGGAGCCGGAATTTTTATCAATGGCCACCTATACCATGGCGCCGACTGGGCAGCCGGCGAAATCGGCTATCTCTACGTGCCCGGCACGGAGGAAAGTCCTCTGACCATTCTGAAGCCGGGGCCACTGGAAGACATGATTGGCGCCAGGGCGATCGAAAACGCCTGGCGAAAGCTTGGCGGCCAGGATGGGGAAAGCGGCCGGCAAGCGCTGGAGTTGAGCGGCGGGGACATCCTTGATCTGGCCGAAAAAGGGGATCCTGTCGCGGGCAGGATTTTGCAGCAGACAGCTCGAATTCTTGCTGACGCGATCACGAACATTTGCGTGGTCCTCAATCCATCACTGGTAGTTCTGGGGGGGCGTGTCGGGTCGCGCCCGACACTGTTCAAGGCGACGAGCCGCATCATCGAATTTAACGAGTTCTGCCGGCCGCGGGTTGCCGTTAGCACCCTGGCAACTGAAGCGGTGGTGTTGGGCGCGGTTCAGCTGGCGCTAAATGTCGCTGAGCAGAAAATCCTTCCCGAAATTGAAAATTACGATGCCTTTCCCGCGCGCGTGACAACTACTTGACCTTTGTGGTCATGAAAATCCCGTTTAACCGCCCGCCGTGGCGTCGCGCGCTTCACGCTCCATCGTGCCGGCGATTTCCTGCCGCAGGATTTGAGCAGACCGTTCCAGACGGGCCTGCAGATCGGAAAGGCTCTTGCGGATAACCTGACGGTGTTCATCGATGCGGCTTCCTGTGATCTCGCCCAGTTGCCGCTCGTAAGTCTCCAACGAACCTTTCAGCAAAGACTCAATCCGCGAAGTTGCCTGCACCGTCTCTTCCCTCAAAACCAGGGCGGACGCATCCACCTTATCGGAGAGTTCCTGCATCACGGAGTCGGCATTGGCCTTGACCTCAGCCGATGCACTAGCCGCCGCATTCCTGGCCTCAGCCTGAACGCGCTCCAATAAATTGTTGTACCAGGTGTCAGTAATGTCACGCAGCTGCTTCTCGTACTGAGCGGCTTCATTCTCCCGCGATCCGCGAACAAGCTTTTCGATCTCCGCAACCTGACCTTCGGACAATTGGCTCACCCGATCACGCGTCGACGCAAGGGCGTCCTGCACCATCACCGAGAGGCGATCCTTTGCCTCTACAAGGCTCCTCTCCCGAGCGCCTGCAGTCTCTGCATCGAGTGTCTTGAGACTCCCGGCCGTTCGTTCAGCTTCCTGCGCAAGTGATTCGTGTGCGGACTGGCCGAGACCGTTGATCTTTAACCGGGCCTCCTCCATCTGAAGCTCCAGGAATCCTTTCAATTCCTCCTTCGAGTGTTCGAGCGTATCCGCTGCCTGCTGATTCAAGTGCTGGATGGAGGACTCGATAACGTTGGCAGCCGTCTGTTCAATATGTCCGGATATTTGAGCCGTAGCTTTTTCCTTAATTTCAGACTCGAGCTGCGCAATCCTACTGTTCAAGGTCACTGCCTTGTTCTCTTCCTCCTGCTGCAATTTTTGCATCAATTCCGCCGCGGTGTTTTCCAGCCGCGTATGGAAAGAGGCAAAATCGGTCTCGAGTTCCTCCCGAATCCTGTTTCTAAAACCTTGCATCGCTTCCTCAGCTACGCTGTTCAGTCGGTCCGCCGAGAACATGGCGATTGAAGCGGCATTCTGCTCACAGATCTTTTTCGCTTTCTGGTGCAGAGTATTAACCTGCTCCTCCAGTGTGCTTAGCGTCCCCTGAAGGCGCCGCTGGGCCTGATTTTCCTGTTCCGCCAGCTCATCATCAAACCGCCGGCGAAACGATTCTGAAAGCTTTCCCGTCGCCTGCTCGACGTAAGGCTCCAGCAGCTTTTCGATCTCCTCGGGGATGGACGTCCCGGTCCCTTTACACATCAGCCAGACCCAGCGCGCAAATTCGTCCGTTCGTCGCTGCACCAATTCAGTAACGCGGTCCTGCGTCTGCTGGGTGATGCCGATCTCATAATGTCCTGGGTCGAACTGGTGCTTGAATTTCTCCCGGAGTTCCCTGGCAACCTGCTCGGCGTGCCCGTCCGCTTCGGACTGGAGCGCAGCTAGGGCTATCCGCGTCTGCCTCTCCGCCTGCCGGGCCATTTCCGCAGCGGTCATGGTCGCAAACGACTCGAGATCATTCCGGATGCGGTCCTTCAGACTCTTACAATCCAAAGGCGCCTGAGCAGAAGATTCGCGAAGAGCGGCCCCGTCTTCTGACAGAGGCACCCCTGAAAGGTTTGAGACAGCATCCACGACTTCCTGAAGGGTGTGCTGCAATCGGTCAATCTCCGTCTGCCAAGGGCGCTCAACTTCATTCGCTTCAGACATTTGTTTGAATAGCATTCCGGTATTGCCTCCGTTGCAAGTCGAGTGGATTCCTTCTGCGAGGAATACTTACCGTCTTATTTCTTTGTTTTGATAGTCAGCGGTATTCACAAAGCGCGCCGCCGAGTAAGGCAAGAAGCGACTCGGGCGACGTCCCCCCCTTCTCATAGCCCAAGACATCATCTCGTCGGTACCAACCGACGGAAAGTCGTTTTCCTTCGGAAACCCTATGCAATAGCTCCTCTGATTGCCTGCATCTTACCCAAGGTTGAAAAATTCCACAATGGGTGAAACTCCCTATTTACTGCGTGATTATCTACTCTGGCGATAGCTGAGGTGTGCCGTGTCATCCGCCCTCCCTGCACCCCTCGTCGGTATCTTCACTGGCGCGCCCCGGACGCGGGGCGTCGAGATAAAACTTTGGTCGATTGGCGAAAATAAGGTCTGGCGGGCTTTGCGATCAGGCAACCTACTTTGGTCAGGAGCAGGGCCGGCATTCCAAAGCCAGAGCGGCAAGCAAAACCCGCAAAGGCTGCGGGAATCCGGGGCCGCCCTTGGCAAACACTAACAGCTTCCTGGCGGGATTATCCCCCGCCGGATTGGGATGATGTACAATGAAGCGGCGCATAGAGCGGGGCGTTTTACTCGAATCACGACTTGCAGGGGCCTTTTCATAATGGACAAGAAAATTATCGGAATTGACGTGGGTGGAACAAAGGTCGCCGGAGGGTTGGTGGACAAGAAGGGCTGCCTTGACAAGACGGTTACCGTTCCGACAAAGGCCAACGAGGGGTTCGAGACGAGCTTTGGCCAGGTCGTGACTGTCATCAAGCGCTTGATCAACCAGGAAGGCGGCCCCGACCGTGTTAAAGGAATCGGGATTTGCTGCCCTGGCCCCCTGAATCCGCGCACAGGCGAGGTGATTAACCCGCCCAACCTGCCAGGGTGGGTGAACATCAATTTCACAGAGCGCGTGGAAAAGGAATTCCAGCTTCCCGCTCGTCTTGAAAACGACGCTAACGCGGCGGGATTGGCGGAGGTGCTGTTCGGGGCCGCCGTTGGTCATAACGATGTCTTCTACGTCACTGTTTCCACGGGAGTGGGAACCGGCATTATCATCAACAAGAAGATCTACCACGGGAAAAACGGTATCGCCGCTGAAGGCGGGCACGTCACCATTGACCACGGCAGCCCGTACATTTGCGGATGTGGAACACCAGGCTGCATTGAAGCCCTTGCCGCCGGACCCGCCATGGCCCGCCGGGCCCGGGTGAAACTTGAGCAGCACCACACCTTGCCCAGCCTGCTGCGCGAACGCACTCAGAACCACCTGAGCCGCATCACCCCGGAAATGATCGAGGAAACCGCATCGGAAGGGGACGAAGTGGCCAGGTTCATCATTGACGAGACGGGTTTTTTCCTGGGCGTCTGGCTGGCCTCGATGATCACACTGCTCGATCCGGACGCTATAGTGATCGGCGGCGGGGTCTCCCGGATTGGCAAGCCTCTTTTTGATAAAATCCGCAAGACGATTCCTCGCTACACCATTAACCGACAGGCGCAAAACACCCCTCTGCTGCCTGCCAAGCTGCAGAAGGATGTTGGCATTTTCGGCGCCGCCAGCCTCTTTTTGCAGGAAGGCGAAGCGGCTGAAAAGGACTAGCCCGACCAGCGCAGGATTGCTGATGAATCACGGCTTCCCCGGCGAGATTGGAAAAGTGCTGATTGTCCTTGGCGGTGCGCTGGTGGCGCTCGGCCTCCTATTTTTGCTGGGTTCAAAGTCCTCATGGCTTGGGCTTGGGCACTTGCCGGGAGACTTCCGTTATAAGGGCAAAACCACAAGTTTCTACTTTCCTCTGGCCACCTGCATCCTTCTCAGCGCAGTGGTCACCCTGATTTTGTGGCTGATTTCCTATTTTACGAGGCGCTAACGGGACCAACTGAAGGCCGCGAGTAAAGAGATGAGCCAAATTCCACTAAACCTTGTACCTGAACGAAAGCTTTACACCGTCGCAGAGTTGAGCTTGGCCGTCAAGGACCTGCTGGAAACGAGTTTTCCCGATGTCTGGGTGAACGGCGAGGTTTCAAACTTACGGGCTGCCGCTTCAGGCCACTACTACTTTACGCTTAAGGATGCCTCCGCCCAATTGCGGGCCGTCTGTTTTCGCAATCAGGCAAGGTATCTCAAGTTCAAGCCGCAAGATGGGCTTTCTGTCATCGCGCGCGGCCGGCTGAGCGTTTACGAAGCCCGTGGCGAGTACCAGCTCTACGTCGAGTACCTTGAACCCGCAGGCGTGGGAGCGCTGCAATTAGCCTTCGAGCAGTTGAAGAAGAAACTCGCCTCTGAAGGACTCTTTGACGAAGCCCGCAAGAAGCATCTGCCCGTCCTTCCCCGCGCCATTGGCGTTGTGACTTCGTCGAGCGGAGCGGCCATCCGCGACATCCTGAGAGTCATCAACCGGCGCTTTCCCAACATGAACGTGTTTCTCTACCCGGCCACGGTCCAGGGCAACAGCGCGGCCGCGGAAATTGTGGAAGGCATTGAATATTTCAACCAGCATCCACTTGTGGATGTAATGATCGTAGGTCGCGGCGGCGGCTCGCTGGAAGACCTTTGGCCTTTCAATGAGGAAATCGTCGCCCGCGCGATTGCAGCTTCAAGCATTCCTGTGATTTCCGCCGTCGGTCACGAAACGGACTTCACCATTTCGGACTTCGTCGCCGACCTGCGCGCGCCCACACCCTCCGCGGCGGCTGAAATTGCCGTCCGTCGCAAGGAAGACTTCCTTGCTGAGATTACGAACCGGATCCGGCAAATTGGGCAGAACATCCGGCTCAGAACTTCTGAAGCGCGGGCCAACCTTACCGAATTGCGGATGCACCGCGCGTTCCACCATTTTCCCGCGCGTGTCATGGAGCGCAGCCAGAGAATCGACGAGTCCCTGGCGGCAATGGAACGCTCGCTTCGCGGGCGGGTTGATACAGCCCGGCAGCGGCTGCTGGAACTCACAGCGCAACTGCTTCGCTTTGAGCCCAGGCGCTTGCTGGAAGTTCGGTGGGTCCAGATTCAGCAGCGGAAATCACAGCTCGGCAGAATTCAATCCGAAATGAGCATGCTGGCGGGGGAGCGCTTGCACGCCGGCCGTGAAGCCTGGATGCGCGCTTCCGCCGGCGTCACGCGGTACGACCTGCACGGAAACCTGCAACTGAGACTTGCGGCCGTTCACGAGCGCGAGATGGGACTTCAGGGCACGATGAGACGCATCCTCACCGCACGCCGGCACCGCGTGGAGCATTATCAATCGCTGCTCGGTGAGCGCAGCCCCCTCACCGTGCTGAACCGTGGTTACTCAATTACACGCGACGCACAAAACAAGATCGTCCGCGACACAGGCCAGGTGGAAGTTGGCGACGAGCTTTCTATTCGACTTGCTCGAGGCGAATTGGGTGCAAAGGTGAGTGGGAAGACGCCGGAAAGATGATCCCCAACCCTAATTCCTAAATCCTCCGGAACTCCTCAA
>DASSJE010000321.1:0-18065 GCA_035691365.1 Terriglobia bacterium | reverse complement strand
CTGACAATCATTCTCTGTTTGGCATCGTGATGGCTTCGAAGGCTGAGACGAAGCACGTCATCACCACCACCATCGAGCACTCCGCCGTACTGCACACTGCGAAGGAACTGGAAAAGCGCGGCGTGCGCGTCACTTACGTTCGCGTGGGATCGAGCGGCGTGGTCGATCCTGCTGACGTGGAAAAGGCCATCGCGCCCGACACTGTGCTGATCTCCGTGATGCACGCCAACAACGAACTGGGAACCATCCAGCCGCTCGAAGAAATCGGCCGCATCGCGCGCGAGCACGATATTTATTTCCACACGGACGCCGTGCAGTCGGTGGGAAAGATTCCCGTGGATGTTGAACGATTGGGCGTCGATCTGCTTTCGCTCTCCGCGCACAAGCTGCACGGCCCCAAGGGCGCAGGCGCGCTTTACATTCGAAGAGGCACCAACGCGCGCGCGCTGATGTATGGCGGCCATCATGAGCGTGACCGCCGCCCCGGCACGGAAAACGTTCCTGGCATCGTGGGGCTGGGCAAAGCCGCCGAACTCGCCGGCGGGCGCCTGGCGGAAGAGATGAAGCGCGTGGGCGTGCTGCGCGACCAGCTCGAGGAGGGAATCCTTTCCAGCGTTCCTCTGGCGACGGTTTCCGGCGACAAATTGCGGCGGCTGCCCACCACCACTAACATCAGCTTCGATTACATCGAAGGCGAGGGGTTTGTGATTGCCATGGACCTGAAAGGTGTGGCGTGTTCCACCGGAGCGGCGTGCTCGTCGGGTTCCATCGAGCCTTCTCACGTGCTCACCGCCATTGGCCGAAATTATGAGCAGGCGCGTTCGAGCATTCGTTTCAGCCTGGGGCATTTCACGACTTCCGACGACATCGATTGCGCCCTCAAAGTGCTGCCGCGCGTGGTGGAACAACTTCGCTCGCTTTCTCCGCATTACAATAAGGATGCCGTCAGCGCCTAAGCTTGAGGTGAATGAGCGGAGGCACCATCTGAACACAGAGTTTTTGTTCCCATGACCATTGCAATAGCCATGAGCGGCGGCGTGGACAGTTCCGTGGCCGCGGCGCTGCTGGCTGAAAACATTCCGGCCGCTGATTCCAACGGCCCGCCGGCCGTGGTCGGCATGACCATGCAGCTCTGGAACCAGCGCCGCCTGCCCGCACTGCTGGGCGCCGAAGAAGGCGCTCCGGGACGTGCCGGCGGCCGCTGCTGTTCGCTGGATGATGTGTATGACGCGCGCCGCGTGGCCGGCTTTCTGGGGCTTCCCTACTACGTGGTCAACCTGGAAGACCGCTTCGAGCAGGGCGTCGTTCGCCCCTTCGTGGAGAGCTACCTGGCGGGCGAAACGCCCATCCCCTGCAGCCTTTGCAACACGGAAATCAAGTTTGCGGAGTTCATTGACACGGCGCGCAAGGTGGGCGCGGACACCATCGCCACCGGCCATTACGCGCGCGTCGAGCGCGACCCGGACACCGGCCGCTACCGCCTGTTCGCAGGCCGCGACGCTTCCAAGGACCAGTCGTATTTCCTGTTCGGGCTCACCCAGCAGCAGCTTGCGCGCACGCTGTTTCCGCTGGGCGAGTTCACCAAGGAAGAAGTCCGCGCCATGGCCCGCCAGAGAAATCTTCCCGTGGCCGAAAAGCCCGACAGCCAGGAAATCTGCTTTGTTCCCACGGGTAATTACCGCCGCTTTATTGACGCCTATCTCAGCGAGCAGGGCCGCAAGATTAAGGACGCCCCCGGCGAAATGGTCACCACCGACGGGCGCGTCGTGGGCCGGCACGAGGGCCTGGGAAATTACACCGTGGGCCAGCGCAAGGGATTGGGCATCGCCACCGGAACGCCGCTCTACGTCATCGGGCTTGACCGCGCGAACAACCGCGTGGTGGTGGGCGCAAACGATGAACTGCTGAAGCGCCGCCTCCTGGTGCGCGAGATCAATTGGGTCCGTCCGGCCAGCGAGGGCGATACCTTTGAAGCACGAGTTAAAATCCGCAACAAGCACTTCCCTGCCGCCGCCCGCGTCGAAGCTCGCGCCGGCGGCGAGGCCGCTGTCGAGTTCGCCAGTCCGCAGCGCGCCATCACGCCCGGCCAGGCCGCCGTCTTTTACGATGGCGAGGAGATCGCCGGCGGCGGATGGATCTCCAGCGTGCTTGATTAACGCCCGCCACAGCCGCTTGCTTCCAGCGCGGCGCCTCGTGAAATTGGTTACCATGCACCGTCGCGCCGATAGCGATTGTTCTTGATCGCCCCGTCGCTCACCGAATCCTGCGCGGCAAGGAAATTCATAGGCGAGACAAAACAGAGGCGTTGATGCCGTGCCAGCGGCCCTCTAGCCCCCTCGAACTGGCGTTTTCGAGGCGGACCACCGATGCCCGGCGCATCCTCGGGTTCGTTTCGGGTTCGTTTTTTTCACGGTCTGAATCTAAAGGACTTCTCGAGTTCGTTTTCGGGTTCGTTTTTTCCACAGGTGCGATTCTAAAGGACTTCTTGGGTTCGTTTTCGGGTTCGTTTCGGCTAACATATGTAGCCTTTCCCTTTGTTTTCAACAACTTCTCGGCTTCGTTTCTGCAAATAAAATTTTTTTGTCCCACGCGTTTTAGCGGCCAAATGCGCCTTCTTGTGTTTTCAGCAACTTACAGGTGTTAAATAGCCCATCCAGACTGCCTATTCTTGCTGGGTTGTGCCCTGCCCGTCGCGACATCCTAGAGACTAGCATGGTAGCGTAGATTTGTCAAGCAAATTCGGCCGGCGCTGATTCAGGGGCTGAAGCCCGCGGGGCCAAGGCCGCTGGCAAATGTCGGAGCTAAAGCTCCGACCCCCTAAGGGAAGCGGCCAGAGCCACGATGGCAGAACCGCGGCCAAGCCCGGCAGGGGTAGGGGGTCGGACCTTCAGGTCCGACAACAAGCAGCAGGCCGCCAGAGGCGGCTTCAGCCGCTGGGCTCTTTTTGTTGGAACCGTCGACCTGCTTCAGAGGCAGAAACATTCGCTAAAACGGACACTTATCCACCACGAGTGAACTCATGCCCGCCTGCAATCCCCTCATGCCCGTCATTCCCAGGAGCCCGAAGGCGGCGAGGAACCTGCTGCCGCCGCCAGAAAAGAGAAGCAGATTCTTCGGCCCGAAGCCGGCCTCAGAATGACGTGTGTGGACGTTTTTCAGCAACCGTCAAAACCCTCGCGCAAAGGGGGCGTCAGCCTGGCGTGAATAAACTCCCGCCTCTCGCAAAAATGGCCGAGTAATTCGTAATTGGTAATTCGTAATTGCTTTCGATCGCCCAATTATTCAATAGCTGTCTTCATAATTCATAATTCACAATTAATTGCTTTTGTGATCACCATTCACTAATCACAAATCGATAATGGCGGCGTAAAGCCGCCCCTACTCGTAGCGTAGCGCCACCATGGGGTCGATTTTGGCCGCGCGACGGGCGGGGACGTATGCAGCGAGCAACCCCACCACAATCATGACCGCGCCGCCAAACACAATGAAGAGAGGGCTCTGGGCTGGCAAGTCGGGGATCAAACTGGCAGCTACGCTCTTTGCCCAGAACGCCAGGGTGGCTCCGAGGACCAGGCCCGCGCAAACCATCCACAGCGCATCGCCCAGCACCATGCGCATCACATCACTTCGCACCGCCCCGAGCGCCATGCGCACTCCGATCTCGTGGCTGCGGCGCGCGACCGTGTAAGCTAGCAGCCCATAGAGCCCGATTGCCGCAAGCAGCGCCCCCAGCGCGCCAAACCAGGCGCTTAGCGTGGCCAGGAGGCGCTCGGGGACGATCGATGCGTCAATTTGTTCGTTCATTGTGGTGATGCCCGCGACAGGCACTGTTTTGAGCAACTGGGACTCAGTCTCGCGCACCATGCCGGTGACAGCACTCGGAGCAATGCGGGTGCGAACCGCGAGCTGCGAGGAAATATCGCCTTCCTGTGCGGCATCGCGATAAACGGTGGGCGGCGCCGGCTGCTGAATATCGTTGTATTTCGCGTTTGCAACTACGCCAACAATCTGGTACGAGAACTCGCCCTTTGTTAATGTGATGTGTCTCAGCGTCAAATACTTCCCGATGGGGTTTTCATTCCCGAAGCAATCGCGGGCCGCCGCCTCATTTACGATTGCAACGCGTGGTTTGTCCCGATCTTCAGCGGAAAAGAAGCGGCCGGCGAGTAGAGGCGTTTCATAAGTTTTAAAGTAACCCGGCGCTACATTGTTGATGGAAACGTTGTGGCGATTGTCAGGATGCCCTTCGGCAAACGCAGAGGCAGACGCACCGGGGCCCTGCAACGGGCTCATATCGCTTAATGTCGCTGATTTCACGCCCGGCACCGCCTCCAGCCGGTTCACCAACTGTCCCGACAGGTGGGCGAATTGTGCTGCTGTGTAGCCGCTCTGCGAAGTATCCAGAGAGACCAGCAGGAGATGGTCGCGACGGAATCCGGGGTTGAGGCTGCGAAGGTGGGAGAGATAACCCACGAACAGCGCCGCGAAAGTCAGCAACACCACGGAGAGAGCAACCTGCGAAACCACCAGGCTTTTTCCGAACAGCCGCTGGGACTTTGATTCTCCAATCCGCCCCGCCTGTTGCAACGCCTGTGCAGGAACCCGGCGGCAGGCGCGGATTGCAGGCGCCGCTCCGAACAGCAGCGCAGCCAACAGCGCAACTGTGCCGGCAAACAGCAGCACATGCGCATCCGGATTGCTGAGGGCCGCGAAGTCAATCGGAAGACCCCTGATCTGTCGTCCTGAGGCGAAAATCCGTATCAGTCCTCGAGCTCCAAAATAAGCCAGAAAAATCCCAAGCGCGCTGCCCGCCGTCGAAAGCAGCAAAGATTCGGTGAGCGTCTGACGAACCAGCCGGGCCCGTCCCGCGCCAAGGCAAACCCGTACCGCCATCTCCTGCTGCCGGGATGCCGCCCGCGCCAGAAGCAGCCCGGCCACGTTGGCGCATGCCAATAGAAGCAGCAGGCCCACCATAGCCATCAGAATCGTCAGCGGTGTGGAGATCCCCTGGCGCAACGGTGTGGATACCCCGTGGGTAGCGGGCTGGATGCGCAGTTTCATTTTCTTCACGAATGGCCCCGCGTTAGGCTCATCCACAACCGTTTGGAACAGTACCGCCATTTGCGCTCGCGCTTTTTCCATGGAAACACCAGGTTTGAGCCGCCCTAACAATCCGATTCCCCATCCAGGAGAAGGGCCAAGTGATATAGGCAGCCAAATGTCCTGTGGCGCCTGGGGGCTGAGTCCGTAGAAGCCGCGTTGCGTCACGCCGATAATGGTGGCTGGAGTGTCATCGACGACGATTTTCTTGCCGATCATTCCAGGAACCAGATCGAATCGGGATTTCCAGAACGACCAGCTCACAACGGCCACCGGAGAGTGATAGCCCATGTGAACATCTCCGGGGCCGATCAACCGGCCGGCTGCGGCCCGCACGCCAAGCGCCTGGAAAAAATCCTCTCCTACTCCTCCGCCGAATACGATCTGCGGTTGCAGCTTATCCCCGCGGACTTTGAACCAGTTGAGAGAACCGACGAAGAGGGGGGAGAAGACATGGTTACCGTCACGCAGAGTCCGGTAAGCGTCCCACGAGAACCCGTTGAAGGCAGGTTCGCCGGGGTATTGATGGAGTAATTCTACGAGCCGGCCCGGGTCCCGCACGGGAAGGGTGCGCAGCATCAGTCCGTTGATGATGCTGAAGACCGCAGTATTCGCGCCGATACCGAGAGCAAGCGTGAGAACGGCGACAAGGGTGAAACCCGGATTGCGGCGGAGCTGGCGCAGGCCGTAGCGGACGTCCTGAACGAGTTCTTCGATGAAGCGGATGCTCCAGGTTTCGCGGCACTCTTCCTTCATGCTGCTGACGTTGCCGAATTGCCGCAGCGCCGCGTAACGGGCATCTTCGGGCTCCATGCCCTTGCGCATATTTTCTTCGGTGAGCATGTCCAGATGCGCCCGCACGTCTTCATCAAGCTGTTGTTCGAGCCTGGCTTTGCGGAACAGGCCACTGAGCTTTGAAAGTAAGGTTCGCAGCGATGCCATCGCATGCTCCTTTTCTGCGCGTCGGGACGGGGGAAGTTATGAATTATGAATTATGGGCTCTGTATTCTGGGTTCTGCGCCTTAAGTCGTGGCCACCCCCTGGACTCCGGAATCCTCTCTATAATTCACAATTCATAATTGCTGTCATCCTTCATCCGCCAGCATGCGCGCCATAACGGCCGTCATGCGTTCCCAGTTCTCAGCTTCCTTTTTGAGCTGGCGGTGGCCGGCGCGCGTCAAGGAATAGAACCGGGCGCGGCGGTTGTTTTCCGAGACTCCTTCCTTTGATTTTATCCAGCCCTTCTGCTCGAGGCGCAGGAGCGCCGGGTAGAGCGTGCCCTGGTTCAGTTGCAAAAGGTTTTCCGAGATCTGCTCGATGCGCCGCGCGATGCCGAAACCGTGCATCGGCCCCATGGTTTCCAGCGTTTTGAGGACCATCAGGTCCAGCGTTCCCTGCAAAACCTCAGCTTTTTCACGAGTCATGCGCAAATCGCTCCTTTAGGTATTCAACAGGAAGGAGCGTAGCGCCTTCTCTGTAGATTGTCAACATGAAAACCAGATGCAAAAGATTTAACACGGAGGCCACAGGGCCGCGGAGCAGATTCTGGCTTGCAGTTTGCGGGGCACGGCGGACACAGGGTTCCTGTCGAACCCGGCGGTTCGCCCTCATCCGGCCGCTGGCGCGCCAGACCCGAGGGCCAGGGCTGGGAGTACCTGGGCAGGGCGTATGGGCCGAGCCCATTCTGCGCTGCCTGGCTCTGCAATCGCAAATCGCAATTCCCCGATCGCGAATGATGCGGTAAAAGCGCCTGTGGGAATCGGGAAAAATTAGCGTAGAATAGCCGGA
Source organism: Terriglobia bacterium (assembly GCA_035691365.1). Taxonomy (GTDB): domain Bacteria; phylum Acidobacteriota; class Terriglobia; order UBA7540; family UBA7540; genus SCRD01. The sequence goes on along the minus strand of DASSJE010000321.1, from coordinate 11,177 downwards.
TAATGAAATGGCTTGTGATTGGAGTTGGCGACATCACCACCCGGCGGGTGCTGCCGGCGATCGAGGAAGAGGAGCAGAGCAAGCTGGTGGGAATCGTCACCCGCAACCCGGCGAAGGCGGAGCCTTACGGCGTGCCGGGTTTCAAGGACCTGAAGGAGGCGATTGTCGCCACCAGGCCCGGCGCCGTTTACGTGGCCTCGCCGGTTTTTATGCACGCGCCGCAGACGATGATTTCACTCCGCGAAGGGTGCCACGTCCTCTGCGAAAAACCCATGGCCATGAATTATCCCGAGGCCGAAATGATGGTGCAGACAGCAGAGGCCGCCGGGCGGACGCTGGGCGTGGCCTATTACCGGCGGACGTATCCCAAAGTGCACCGGGCCATGGCCCTGATGCGGGAAGGCGTCATCGGGCAGCCGGTGCTGGCGTATGCGTCGAGCCACTCGTGCTTCACGGCCGAGAATGACTTCCGCGCCTGGCTGCTGGATCCCGACAAGGCCGGCGGCGGCCCGATCTATGACGTCGCTTCGCACCGAATCGACCTTTGCAATTTCATTTTTGGGCAACCGGCGCGCGTGCGGGCGCAACTGTCCAATGCCGTCAACAAAACTCCGGTGGAGGATTCGGCCACCGTGCTGATCGAATATCTGAACAACGTGCGCGCCATCGTCGACGTGCGCTGGCACTCGCGCGTGGACCGCGACGAGTTCCGCATCATCGGCACCAGTGGCGAGCTGGAATTGAGCCCGCTGAACGGCCCCACGCTCGTTTCTCCGCAGGGCCGCGAAGAGGTTCCCGCGCACAAAAACATCCACTTCCCCTGCGTGGAAAATTTTGTGGAGTCGGTGCTCGATGGCAAGCCGCTGCTTTCCAGCGGCCGGACCGCTTTGTGGACCGACTGGGTGACGGAACGCGCCGTGAAAGACAACCTGCGGCAATAAGACAGAAGGTGCGCGGCAGCCAGTCGGCTTCTCTGCCCCGGCGTGCCCGCCCAATCGAATCCGAGGACGCCAATGATCTTCCCTCTCGCACGTGAAGTGACAAAACAAAACGGTCGCCTGAAGGTGGACCCGGCCGTTGTGATTCTGGTGCCGGAACTTGCCTCAAGCTCCGATCTGTTTCATGCGTCGTTGCTCTCGGCTGAACTGGCCGACCAGCATGGAATACCGCTCCGGATTCGCCACTCGGCTTCGATTCCAAAAGCGCAGCGATTTATTCTGATCGGTGACGAGGCGAACCCGCTGGTGCAACAATATCGCAGGACGCGCGGCGTTCAGGCGCCTGACGACCGCCAGCATGCTGAGGGCTATATGCTGGATGCAACCAGCCAGGGCGTTGCCGTTCTGGGGCGCGACCCGGCAGGCGCGTTTTACGGCCTGCAAACGCTCCGGCAGATCCTCGAAAAATCCGGCGACGGCCTTTACGTCCCTGCGCAGCGGATTGTTGATTGGCCGGACAAACCTTTTCGTGGCGTTTACATCTTTGTGCCTGGCCGGCGGCACCTTGCATATTTCAAGCGGTTCGTTCGCGAAGTGATGGCGCCCCTGAAGCTGAACAAAGTGATAGTTGAAATGGACGCCGGGATGCAATTCGACCGTCACCCGGAACTGAATGCGGGATGGATTGACTTTACCAAAGACATGAAATACACGCGCCGGGGCCGCTCCACCGGACCGCATGAACAGTTTCAAGATTCCGGCAACATGGTTTTCACCGACGGCGGTGTGCTGGAGAAGGAAGAAGTTGCGGAAATGGTGCGGTACGCGCGGCAGCACTATGTGGACGTGATTCCAGAGATCTCGACGCTGACCCACAGCTATTATCTGCTGACCCGGCATCGCGAGCTGGCTGAGATCACCTCTGCCGAATGGCCCGACACCTACTGCCCCAGCAATCCGGCCACTTACAGGCTGGCCTATGACGTGATGGACGAGTATATCGAGGTGATGAAGCCCCGCATGGTCCACATTGGCCACGACGAGTGGCGAATGCCCTGGGGAATTTGCCCCCGGTGCAAGGGCAAGGACCCCACCGTACTGTTTGCGCAGGACGTGAACAAAATCTATTCGCATCTGAAGCGGCAGAACGTAGAGGTTGCGATGTGGGGCGACCACCTTATTGAGCGAGTGCGCGGAAGGGTGTTCCAGCAAGCGCACAGCCCCGTGGGATATCGTTACCAGACGCCCGGGGCGCTCTCTCCGCAGCAGGTGCGCGAGTTGATGCCGAAAGACATCCTGATCTTCAACTGGTTCTGGAACGACAGTGAAGGAGAAGGCGGCGAAAAGAATGACATCGAATTGTCGGAATTGGGCTTCCACCAGGTGTATGGCAACATGACGCCGGAGATCCAGAACTATGAACGGCGCAGCCAGCGGGAAGGCGTCGTGGGAGGAGCGCCGTCCAGTTGGGCCGATACAACCGAATTCAATTTTGGCAAAGACATGATGTATGACATTGTGGGCTGCGCCAACCTCACGTGGTCGCGCTCGGCACCGGCGCCCCATGACCTTTCAGAGAAGGCGCAGAGGGCGATGCCGGATTTCCGGCGGCGGGTCTCGATGCAACTCTGGCCCAGCGACGACGATCCCGTAACGCCAGTTGACATCAGCGCCCATTTGAATGCGCCAGCCGGCAACAGCGCCTTGAAAGGTGTGGATCTGGCGCCGTTGAGGAGCGGCGCGGTTCGCGCGGGCAATCTGGTGTTCAACCTGGTGAATGCTGGCGAGAACGCCGGCAGGAATGCCATCGCGGCTCACACGGGAGAGCAGCGGACCAAATCAGGAACAGTTTCCATTCCGCTCGGCGAGGATGCCAGCAGCGTGATTTTCCTTCACGCCTGTTCCCTGCCCGGGCGAAATGAGTTGGCATTTGAAGAAACCTGGAACAACGCCGACACCGCAGATTTGCTGGGCTTTTATCGGTTCGTCTATGAAGACGGGCTGGTGGAAACGGCCCCCGTCCGCTACGGCGTGAACATTCTGGAAGCAGGCTGGGGCAAAAAACATGAGCCGCGCAATGTCGCCTGGGAGGCTGATCTGGTTGATTGCGGGAGGTCACCGGAAGAGCGAGTCACGCTTTTTGCTTTCGAATGGGTCAACCCGCGCTTTGGCATGCAAATCAAGGAAGTCCGGCTGGAGGGAATTTCGGGATTCAAAAACTCCGAGGGAAAGACGATTCCTGACAACGCCCTCATTCTGTTGGCCGTGAGCGTGGTGAAGAAAAGGCCGTTTGCAAAGTCGCGGGCATCCACCAACCCCTGGGCAGGGCCAGGTGACGCTTCTCCGTGGCGCACCCGTTTTGTATGAGGCCCACGCTCCTGCCTGGTTCTTCAGTTCATGCCGAGGAGAGAAAATGCAACGCCGACAGTTTCTGAACAAATCAATAGCAGCATCCGGAGGCCTGTTCGGGCTGGGCAAGAGCGTGGCGTTCGCAGACCCTGGCCTGCAGGGTGAAACCCAAACAGACAACAAGCCAACCAAAAAGCCGGTCTTTGACTGGCATAACACTAAACGGGGATTCCCAAAAACCGTCAACCCGGAATACCGCCACGCTCCGCAGGAGGCGCTCGAAGCCTGGAAAGACCAGAAATTCGGCATCCGCGTCCATTGGGGGCTCTACTGCCTGATGGGAAGCGATGCCTCCTGGTGTTTGCCCTATTCTTCCCGCGAGTTCCAAAACATCTACAACACGCTCTACGAGTTTTTTAACCCCACCGATTTTGATCCGGACTCCTGGATGGACCTTTTTCAGCGCGCCGGCGCAAGGTTCTTTACCATCACCACCAAGCACCACGAGGGGTTTTGCATGTGGCCTACCGAGACGGTGGTGAAGTCCATCAGGCGCTCGCCCCAAGGCCTCTCTTTTTCACCCCACCATCAGCCGAACTTTCAGGATTGCCTCATCCATTACAGCGTGATGGACACTCCTTACAAGAAGGACATTGTGGGCCCGCTCATCAAATCGGCGCGAAAACGCGGAGTGGGAGTAGGTTTGTATTTTTCGCACGTGGACTGGCACGATCCGGCCTTTGCGTGGGACCCCTACAACTTCTATTACGATCCGAACTACACGCCGCAATCCGATCCCAAACGCTGGCAGAAGTTTATTGATCAGGAACGAAAACAATTGACGGAATTAATGACCTGGTATGGACCCATTGATCTTCTGTCGCTCGATATCGCCTGGCCGGCGGCAGCGTCAAAGGACATCGCCGACCTTGCGATGATGCTTCGGAGACTGCAGCCAAATGTTTTGATGAGGCGCCGCGGGATTGGCCCCTATGGCGACTACTACACGCCGGAGCGCGAAATCCCTGCCGATTTTTCCCAAGGAAACTGGATGGTGATTTATCCCGGCGGGCAGGCTTTTTCGTATCTGCCCAATGATGTTTACAGGCCCAAAGAATGGGTGCTCGAAAGCCTCATCGATATTGTGGCGAAAGGTGGAAATTTCCAGGTCGGTTACGGCCCCATGCCCAACGGCACATGGCCGCAGGATACGGTGGAGCGCTTGTCCTACGTTGGCGATTGGCTGAACGTCAACGGCGAAGCGATCTACGCGACGCGATCGTGGAAAGTCTATAAACAAGGCGAGGACGTGCGATTCACTCGAAGCAAAGACAGCCGGAATCTTTTTGCCATCAGTTTGAAGTGGCCGGGAAACAGATTTGTGGTGGATTCGGTCCGTGCGGTCCCTGGAAGCCCCGTCTTGATGCTTGGAGTCGAGAAGCCGTTGCGCTGGCAGCAGCAAGGCAGCTCAGTGGCGATTGAAATTCCGCCGGAAGCGGCCGCCAACAAACCTTGCCAGCAGGCATTCGTTATGAAGATTCGAATGATGCCCGATTAAATCATCGAATGTGCATCCCGGAAATGGTGCGACAAATCGGCCACGCGCCGTGTTGCCATCTACGTTGATTGTTCGCACCACGGAATCCCTGCCAGGAAGCGAGGCCTATTACTATCACCTCCGCCGCCAGATGAATACTGCAGCGGCCACAACCGAACATTCTCCGAGTAATTTCGGAGCGCCTTCCAGGCTGCTCAGACCTCTTCCGGAACAACGAACGGTGCTCGGTATCCGCGGTCTCCATCGCGCATGATGAGGTCAGCTTCGGGATCGTTGATGACCGTCTGGCTCTCAGGATCGAAGTTGACCGGCCGTCGCAGACGGTACGACGCATTCGCCAGGTGCACCAGCGTGCATGAAATAAAACCCTCCTCGATGGGCGCGCGCAGGTCCTGCTTGCGGCGGCTGCGGACGCACTCGACAAAGTTGTCAAAATGCGACTGGTTGGCCTTTTCAAAATTGCCGCCCGCGTCGTTGCCGGGCCCCGGCTCGGCCGCCTTGCCCAGCCAGACGCTGTATGTGTCGTTATCTTCATCCATCGCCAGGTAACCTTTGGATCCGTAGAAAATTTCGCCTACGGTGTTCCTGGTCCCTGCCAGCGCCTCCACCCCGCGCTTGCTTGAATTCCCAGCTTCCTCATGGGCTTTCTTGTCCTGCCAGGCGCCAATCGTTGCTTCATGGTTGCTCATCCAGTGGCGGACTTCAAACTCCAGCATCTTGCGCTTGCCATTGGGCAGGTCATACTCGAAGGCGCAATTGAGCGTGTTCGGAGTCTCCTGATCATCGTCGAACATGAAGTGGCCGCCCACCGCCGAAACCCGGTTCGGAAAGCCTGCTCCCAATCCCCATCGCGCGATGTCAACCTGGTGAATGCCCTGATTGCCGATGTCGCCATTGCCGTAGTACCAGAACCAGTGCCAGTTGTAGTGGAAACGGTTGCGCGTGAAAGCGTGAACCGGCGCCGGACCCGTCCATAAATCATAATGGACGCCGGAAGGAACCGGTTGCTCGGGCGCGTTGCCGATGGTGTCGCGCCACTTGTAGCACAGACCGCGCGCCATATAGACGTCGCCGATCAATCCTTCGCGGATCTTCCTGATACCTTCCAGCACGGCCAGGCTCGAGCGGCCTTCTGTCCCGTGCTGGACGATGCGGCCGTAACGGTTGGTGGCTCGAACCAACTGGCGGCCTTCCCACCAGTTATGACAGCAGGGCTTCTCGATATAAACATCCTTGCCCGCCTGGCAGGCCCAGATACCCATCAGGCTGTGCCAGTGGTTGGGCGTGGCGACTGATATTGCGTCGATAGATTTGTCTGCAAGCACACGCCGCACGTCCACGTAAGTCTTTGGCTTGGGGTAGCCGGCCTTTTCCATATCAGAAAGGCTCTTTCGCGTCACATTTTCATCAATGTCACAGACTGCCGCCACTTCGGAATGTGGGTTCGTGGAAAAGCATTGGATGTGATTGTAACCACGCTGGCGAATTCCACAAACGGCCACTCGCACGCGGTCGTTTGCGCCCAAAATTCTCTTTGCATCACCAGCCACGCCGGCCGTCCCCAGCGCAGCCAGCCCTGCACCGGCTTGGAGAAACTTTCGCCGCCCCATCTGCGAATTTGAAGACCCGGTCCCTTCCTGTTTGGCCATGACGACTCCTTGTCTCGATTAACTGGAATTTTTGGTATTCACGGCTGCGGTGGAACACCGGCACGCCTCCACGGCGGCGGCATTCGCAAGGGCGGCGGCGAATCCCATGATCGATGATAGGTCCTGGCAAAAGCGGCGGTCACACCGTGGAATATTTCCGGCAGAGCGTCTTGATTTTGTCCATCAGCTTCGGGACGCCGGTCTTTGCGTCTTTGTCGGACTCGTAAGTGTCCTCCCACTCCGCGGACATAAAGCCCTTATAGCCCGCTTCGGCAAACATTTGCCAGACCCTTTCCAGATCGACACGCGCACCATTCTCCTCGAAGTGTTCGCGAACGTGGACGTGAGTGGCATAGGGGATGCATGCCTTGATCTGAGAATACGCGTCCTGTGAAGGCGTAGTCTTAAAGTTCGTGATGTCGAGATTAATCCCCGCATAGGGTGAATCCACCCGCTTCATAATTTCAAGGCAGACATCGGAGACCTGCGTCACACCCTCGTGATCTTCAACGCCCAGGGTGATTCCTTTCTTGCCGGAATATTCACAGGCGGGCTTCATCACTTCCACCACCCAGTCGGTTCCCTGCTTCACCGCAGCACCCTTGGGCAGCGGCCCACCGAACACTCGCAGATGGGAAGCTCCCAGCCGGTCCGTCACATCCACCCACTTCTTGATATCTTCCAGCGCTTTGCGGCGCTCGGCGGCGGCACCCTGGACCATGCTCGAACCACAGGCCACACCTGAAAATGGAATGCCCTTCTTGAATGCAAGATGCCGGAGATCGTCAAGATGCGCGGGTTCGGTGGACTTGAGCCAATACACTGTCATGTCCGCACCCAGGCAGCCCATTTTCATCAGCTCGTCGAAAAACTCCTCATAGGTCATTTTCCCCTTGGAAAGGTAGTTGCTGAAGGAGTAAGCACAGCAACCGGGCAGAAGCCGCGGTTCGTGTGAGGAAAATTCCGCGGACACCGGTTGGGCCGCACCACCCGAGGCCGGCTTGTTCTCCGTCTGAGACCCGCAACCAACTGAAAGCGCGCCGGCCACGGCCAGCCCGCCCGTCTTTAGAAATCTTCTTCGTGCTATTTTGTCTGTCATATCTTTTCTTCTCTCTTGAAAGATTTAGCATGCATCAGTCTGTCTGATATCTGCCGAAGCCGGCAGACGGCGCCTTACTTTCATCCGGCTACGCCCTGCCAGCTCTTCCTGCTCTGCCGCTCACACAATGTCCATCAGTTGCGGATCCCAGCGGACCGTCCTTTTCAATCGGTAGGACATGTTGCACATCTGACAAGCGATCGCTGACTTGTAGCCGATTTCAAAGGGCGCGTTGGGTTCTTTCCGGCTGCGCACGCAATCGAAGAAGTTCTGCATATGATCCTGCGTTGCATCGCCAGCGTCCACGATGTCGGGGGCGCTTCCTTTTCCCGTCCCGGCCTGCATGGATTCCGGCTCATGCTTTCGACCTTCCGGAACGTATCGAATGTTTTCGTCTTCGTCCCTTAGGATGGTTCCATTCGTGCCCAGGAGGAGATCGAACTGCTCCCCATAATGACGGTTGCCAAACATGGAATTCCAGGTGAAGAGGATCTTCTTTTCGTAGTCCATGGTCACGTCCATGGTGTCGGGCAGGTCCATCTCGGGATTGCGGTAGTTATTGCCGGCCATCGTCACACTGGGCGGAATATCGAGACCCAATACCTTGTGCCAGAACCCCACCTGATGAACAAAGTTTTCATAAACATTTCCGCCAGAATAATCCCAGTAAAAGCGCCAGTTCATGTAACGGTTGGAGTCAAACGGGCGTGGCTCAGCCTCCCCTTCGAAAGCCTTCCAGTCCACGTGTGCCGTGTCGCAATCATCAGGGATTTCCCGTTTCCATCCACCATAGGGCGCATTTCGAAAGGCGTGCGTGTGGAGAGCGGTAATCGCCCCCATGCGTTCCGGCGTGGCAAGCCCTCGGACCCGGGTATAGCCGATTCCGCTAAGAGACTGGATGCCAATCTGCACGACCCGGTTTGAACTTTCAAACGCCTTCCGCATGCGCCGGGCGTGATCGGGGGTAAAGGCCATCGTTTTTTCCTGATAAACGTCCTTGCCGGCCTGGATGGCCGGTACGAAATTGAGCGCATGCTGGTGTTGCGGAGTGGCGATCAGCACTGCGTCGACGCTCTTGTCGTCCAGCAGACGTCGAAAATCTGAATAGGTCTTCACGCCCGGGGCGATCGCTTTTGCCTGGTCCAGGCGCCGCGTGTAAACATCGGCCACCGCAACCGCCTGGGTGTTGGGGACCTTGATGGCAGCTTTGAAAATGGCTTGACCTCGGCCGCCAGCGCCTATCAACCCAAACCTGACGCGATCGCCAGGCTCCCAATCCGGCCACGTTGGGGACACGATCGCACCAGATTCCACACCAAGCTCCTGACGTTGAAAATCGCGATCTCGCTAAATCATTGAATTGATTGGTGGGCCTGGGTAGAGTTGAACTACCGACCTCACCCTTATCAGGGGTGCGCTCTAGCCACCTGAGCTACAGGCCCTTGCTGCCGTCGGCGACGATTCAGGCTTTGCCGTAATTCGTCTTCTGCAACGAGGTTTTATCAGTATAGGCAATGCCGGCAGTTTCTGGCAAGCAGAAGATGGGTTTCAAAGTACGGCAAATTTTCCAACAGCCAATTGTTCCGCCGGCGCATCCAACTAGGTAAGGCAGTGGGGAAATTCCTTGGGTCGCGTTTTTCAGCAGCATGTGGTTAAATTGAAGTCAGGTTGAACAGGCTTCAGCGGCAGCAAATCAAAAGCACGACAGAACTCTATAATGAAAACGACAAAACCAAATGTGAAGAAGACCACTCTAGCGAACGGGCTGAAGGTTGTCACGGAATCGATGCCGACCGTCCGCTCAGTCTCGATGGGCATCTGGCTGCGGACTGGTTCGCGGCATGAGCGCGAAAACCAGAACGGGATTGTCCATTTCCTTGAGCACATGGTTTTTAAAGGCACCCGGAACCGCTCGGGAGAGGAAATTGCCCGGGCCGCTGACGCCATTGGGGGACATCTGGACGCCTTTACGTCAAAAGAATTTACTTGTTTCTCTATCAAGGTCGTAGATGAGCACCTGCCTCGCGCGCTCGACATCGTGGCGGACCTGGTGAAAAACCCTCTGCTCCGCTCCATTGATATTGCCAAGGAGTCCAAGGTCATCCAGGAAGAGATCCGGATGGTTGAGGATACCCCGGACGACCTGGTCCACGAAATTTTCAGCCAGACTTACTGGCCCCACCACTCGCTGGGACGCCCGATCCTGGGAACCCGCGCGACGGTGGGGGCGTTCAACCGGCCGCGGCTGCGCGAATTCTTCAGGCGTCATTATGTCCCCGGAAACATGCTTTTCAGCGCAGCCGGAAACCTGACGCACGGCAAGGTGTTGGATCTGGTAGGAAAACATTTCGGACAGCTCGCGGCAGGCCCTGCGCGGGTCAAGGGACCGGCGCCCGTAGCCAATCCCCACGTGCTTTACAGGCGCAAGAAAGAGCTCGAGCAAACTCATATCTGTCTGGGTACGCCTGCGTATCCTTACGCTCACACAAAGCGATTCGCCAGCTACGTTCTCAACACAATTCTTGGCGGAGGAATGAGTTCGCGGCTGTTCCAGAATATCCGGGAGAAGTATGGGCTGGTGTACGCCGTCTTCTCGGGGCTCAGCGCCTATCAGGACACCGGCGTTCTGAGTGTTTACGCCGGGACGGCTCCGGCTAACGCCCGAAAGGTTGTCAACCTGATCATCAGGGAATTTCAGACCCTGAAGAAAGACTCCATTCCACCTGAGGAACTGCAGCGCGCCAAAGATTATCTGAAGGGTAATCTCCTGCTGGGGCTTGAATCCACCACCAGCCGAATGGCCAATATCGCCCGGCAGGAATTGTATTACGGCCGGTCCATCACGCTGGATGAAATTGCAGCCCAAATCGATGCTGTGACGCACGAGGACGTTGTGGAAGTTGCTCGAGAACTTTTCGAGTCTGACCGGATCGCCGTCACCGTGCTGGGACCCCGCCAGGACTCTACAATCAGCCGCAACCTGCTCGAGTGCTGAGGCGCTCTGTTTCAGCGAAAATCATCAAAAACAGGCTCTGGCAAACGGGCTAAGGCGCAAGAAGTGTAAATTTGAAACTCGCCCCTTCCCTTCCTTTGCCGCTTTGCGCCTTCGCGTGATATCTCTGCCCGGTTTACGTTAATTCACCGCCGACGCCTCCCGAGGGGGGCGACTTTCATTCAAATTTCCTGTTAACAATCAACCTCCCTTTTGCGTATCACTGGTGGAAAGGGATTGAGCCTGGTTAAAGCCAGGCGGTGACCAGCGGGCAGGGTGTTTCAGCGAAGGACAAGGGAGTCACGCCTAACGGTCACCATAAACGGGAGGAATCTATGGCAGACTTGGTTCCAATTGTCGCGATTATCATGGTGTTTGGTGGGACGGTGGCGGTTTTTTGGGTAGTCTTCAGCACCATTCGAAGGCTAAAAGTGGCGAGGGCCCAGGCTGAGGTCCACTCAAAGCTCATCGAGAAGGTCGGCTCCACGCAGGAGTTCCTGACATTTCTCGAGACAGAGGCCGGCAAAAAGCTGGTGGCCTCGATCGGGATTGAACAGCCCGGCCGTAACCCTTACAATCGAATTCTGGCCTC
>DASSJE010000320.1:0-8381 GCA_035691365.1 Terriglobia bacterium | reverse complement strand
GAAAGCGTCTCAAGAAGTTTCCATTCGGGGACGGACCATATCCTCACTTGCCCGTCTTCGCTTGCCGTCACCAGCTTTGTGCTGTCTCCTGAAAAGCCCATGCTCATCACCGTTTCCTCGAAGCCAGACAGCACGTCGACAAACTTGTGCTCGCTCAACCGGACCACAATAGGATTCGGCGAGCCGCCGCCGGCAATCTGCGCCAGCAGCAGCCAGTGTCCATCGGGCGAAAAGCTGTAGAGGTGCGGCACCCGGGTCAGTTCCGGGACTTTGATCTCCAGCGCCTTGCGAGTGATCGGGCTCCAGAGGATGAAATTGCTCTCCTTGTACATCCCCAGATATTTGATTTGGGGGAAATAGCGGGGGCGCCCAAACCCGCCGCTGGATCCGAACATGGCAACGGTCCCGTCCAGCGCATCCTGCTGGATGTTCCAGCGGAATCCCAGCAGAGGCGTAGGCCGGTCCGGCCCCTTCTTCTCGTGGACAATCCCCGTGCCCAGCAGAAAAAGCGTGTTGGGGTCCAGGAAATTTACGGCTTGAATGTCCAGGTCTCTAAGGTCCTTGATGCCGGGATGAAGCACTTTTTCGATGCTGAGTTTTCCGCCCGACAGGCTTTCCACCACAATCTTTTCACTGCTGACCAGGGCGAGGGCGGAACTGTCGGGTGAAAAGGCGCCTTCCGGCGAGGCGTTGGTTGCCAGATGCCCTTCCACGTTTGCAACGTTTACCCAGACGTAGTTCTGCTGGGATGACGGCGCCATTTCAACCTGGCGGCTGCGCGCCCCGGCGTTCAGCGCCGATGCGTGGCAGAGAAGGGCTGCCATCGCCAGCGCGCCCATCATGCAGGTCCAGCTTCCACTTCTGGACCTCTGCAGGGGGTTCAAATGATGCCTCCTTCGGCAATCCGTTCCACCAGTTCCTGGTCAGCCTCGAGAAAATTGTATTCTGCCAGTTGCCTTCGCGGCGTCCAGGCTATGGACTCGAAGACGCGGTTGGTGACTTCGCCCCGGTATGAATCAACGCGGAAGAAGATCACCTCAACATAGCGGTCCGGATAGCGGTGGCGCAGGCGGTATACTTCTTCGCCGACAGCGGCTTCAATGGCCAGTTCCTCGCGCAGTTCCCGCCGCAGGCATGCCTCCAGTTCTTCGTGGTCCTGCACCTTTCCGCCCGGAAATTCCCACTGCATCCCGTAAGGGTCGGAGCGGTGCCGCTGGCAAATCAGGACTTCTTCGCCTTGTACGATGATTCCTGCCGTTACCAGAATGGGTTTGGATCGGCTCATAATAGCAGTCCCATTATTCTGTCCGGGAACTTCGTCGCCGCAATCGAACCATCATAGACTGAGATGCGTAAAGGGCGCTACCCGGCGCCGTCTCTCGAATGGTAGGAGATCCCGGGTGTATACTTCTGTGCGGGACGAGATCCTGCATGCAAATTCCGGCTATGGCCACACTCCCCTGCGGAAAGGAGATCCTGCAACATGTCAGGCGTTTATAAAATCACCGAGCTGGTGGGCACCTCACCCGTCAGTTTTTCTGAAGCCGCGAAAGCCGCTGTTGCCGAAGCTGCTAAAACCATACGGCACCTCGACTGGCTGGAAGTCGTCGGCCAGAACGCTCGCGTCCGGGAAGGCAAGATCGAAGAATTTCAGGTTACCGTTAAGGTTGGGTTCAAGATCGAGCGCTAGCGTGATGCGCCACAAGCCTCATCACCTTCCACAGCGCCCTTGGAGTGCGGCAGCGCCAGCTACCGCCCTGGACTGCTGCAGGGCTGCCTGCCGCCTTTTCTTTCTTCCAGTGCGGCAGCTCTGCTGCCGCACTCCAAGGGCTTTGCCCGAAGTCACAAAGTGTTTGACGCACCACGCAAGCGTCACCAGCCAGCCTGCTTCACCCAAAAGCGGAAAGCAGGCTCAAAAAACCGCTTTTGTTCGTACGCTCAAAATTACCTTTTCTGCGGGTAACAACTCTCAGTCCGCGTGCGACAGTGAGCGAAAAACGGATGGGAGTCGCCTTCGATTCGGGCAATTTCCTTAATACTTACCGGCAGTTGCATTGGTCCGTCCAGCTTTGGCAGGCCGGTTGCTCCGTAACAGCCCGTCTGCGGAATCCCTGGGGCGCGCCCTTGCTTTTAGTACTGTGCGAACCACCACGCCTGCGGCCCGTTCCGAAGTGGCTGCAGGGTAAGGAGGCTGTTATGTGTCCCCGAACCGAAATCATTGAAATGAAGGTCTACCGCCTCGAAAAGAAGAGAGACGTTCGTTGCAGGCTGACGTACGAAGTGACACCCTTTCGGGATGGCCTGATGCGCTGGTTCCTGGTCGGCATCGAGGAACTCGAGTAATTGAGGCTGGCCCTGCAAACCTAAGCAATGTCAGAAAATGCTGCAATAAACCAGCCGTTGCTTCCTCCCCTCGCGCCGGGACCGTTCACCGCCAGCACAAATTTCCCATCCAGCATGAATCATTCTGCATGGCCGTGCAGGGACGGTCCTGCCTCTTCCGACCGTTCAAGAATGGCCGACTGACTCCAATTGTGCATTTGGCGGTTTGCAAGTGTCAGCTTTTGGCGACTATTTGCCCCGGCATATTACTATGTAGTAACCTGCCATATTTCGAGCCATCTCAAGTGTATTCTGATAGATATGCTAGCCAACGGGACTTTGGCGCGAGGATTGCTAAAGGTATGACGGACCCTGAATTCGGGGGGCGAGCACTTTGGGATCGGTCCTGAAGTTCTACTGCCTGACCAGCAGCTCGCTCCCCGAAACCCGGAAATCGGGGGTTGTTATGAACCCAAAGACAGAGATTGTTGATGCCAGGGTCTATCGCCGTGAACGGAACAGGGACGTTCTTTGCCGATTGACTTACCACGTAACTCCGTATCGTGATGACCTGCTCCGCTGGTTCCTGGTTGCCATCGAGGAATTGGAATAACGCGCCCGCTTGAAGCATCCAGCATTTCCCACGACGATGTTCCACATGGATTGCACCACTTCTTTACCCCTGCGCCGGGTTTACACGCAGTACCGCTGAGCCGCGGATCGCGTCGTTTTTCAGATGGTCAAGGGCGCGATTCGCGTCGCTCAGGGGAAAAACTTCCACCAAAGTTCTGATCGGAATTTCGGCAGCGATGCGCAAGAAGTCTTCGCCGTCCTGCCGCGTATTGTTGGCCACGCTGCGGACCACCCGCTCGTGGTAGAGCAGATTGTAATCCAGCGGCGGCGTGGGGCTCATGTGAATGCCGGCCAGCGTCAGAGTTCCGCCCTTTTTCAAAGCTTTCAGCGCGGCAGGAATAATTTCTCCAGCGGGAGCGAAAACAATGGCTGCGTCCAGCTTCTCGGGAGGCTCGGCCAATGTCCCGCCCGCCCATTCGGCGCCCAGCTCCAACGCCAGCTTCTGGTGCCGCTCATCGCGCGTTGATGCGTAAGCCTTGACGCCCCAGTGGCGCGCCACCTGGATGGCCACGTGGGCCGCCGATCCGAATCCGTAAAATCCCAGCCGGCCTCCGCGCTCGATGCCGGATAGCCGCAGCGAGCGAAAGCCGATGATGCCCGCGCACAGCAGCGGCGCAGCCTGCTCATCGGGAAAGCCCTTCGGAATGGAGTAAGTGAACTGCTCGGCCGCCAGCGCGTACTCGGCATAGCCGCCATCCACGGTGTAGCCGGTAAAGTCAGCGTGGTCGCAAAGATTTTCCTTGCCGGCGCGGCAATACTCGCATGTCCCATCGGTCCGGTGCAGCCAGGCGATGCCAACGCGGTCACCCTGCTTGAACCGCTCAACCCCGCGGCCGGCCTTCTTCACCACGCCCACCACCTGGTGGCCGGGTATGACGGGCATCTTCCGTTGCGGCAGTTCGCCTTCAATCACGTGCAGGTCGGTCCGGCAAACCCCGCAGGCGGAAACCTGCACCAGCAGGTCGCCCGGCCCGGGCTCCGGCACAGGCGCCTCGCTCAGCGCCAGCGGATGGCTTTCAATCTTTCCCGTCGACTTCAGCACGCACGCCTTCATTCCGTCTCCCGTCTCTTTTCAGTTTATCGCGAATGGAAGCTGCGGGAGACGGGAATCGGGCGCGCGGCCTTCTTATTGCAGTTTGAGCGGCGCGAATGACGGGCGTGCTTCCGGCTATCCCTTGGCGTCCTGCACCAGATTGGTTTTGATCTTCAGTTTCTGGCGGGGGCGCAGAGTAATTTCAGTCTCGAACGACTGGTACCCGGGCATCGAAACGCTGATGTGATGTGTTCCAGGCGTCAGCAACAATCCCTGCCCGATGCTGTCGAACTGGTCAACGTGCCCCACATACTGCTTGTCCACAAACACCGCGGCGCGTAGAGGACCTCCCGAGATTTTCAACTGCGCGGTTTCGTTGCCGTAGCGGACGTAGGGGTTCTTCTTGATCAGGACGGTTACCACTTCTTTTTGTCCCGGTTCTACCCGCACCGTCTGTGTGAACTCATCGTATCCGGCCTCCCGGGCAGCGATTTTGTGCAGGCCGGGCAGAAGCATGATCTTCCTCGACCCTTTCAACTCTTTCAGGTAACCGACGTACTGGTCGTCAACCCAAATCCCGCAGTCTTTGGCGACCTTGTTGGCCGGTTCGAGCTTGATTGTCCCCAGCACCTTGTTTCTGGCCTGCAGGTTCCCGGCCAGAAACAGGGGGGCTGCCAGAGACAAGCCTATAAACAGGACTTGAACGTTTTTGGTTAGACGATTCACAGTTTTTCTCCTTTAGAGTCAGGGTAGCTTTCAGCAGAAAAGCACGTGTCTAGCCATTTTTCCGGATTTAGTGGAAGCTATTGAAAAGTCAACCTACTTGCGCCTCAGGTTAGATTCCTTTGAGGTAAGTTTTACTGCTATTTAGGCGAAATTTCACATCCCGGCGGGGCGGGCGAGGGCGAAAGGTGAAACGAATCTAAGAAAAGCTCCCGGGGTGGATGGCCGCTGCCAGGGCCTGCAAGCCCTCCAGCAGAATGGGCGCGGGTGTGTTCAGGATTTCATCGTGGAATACGTGGATGCGGTGGTTTCGAACCGCGCTGACTTGCTCCCAGCCCGGCCGCCTGCGCACCACGTCCGCGCGCGCACGGCTGCCCGTGGCCGCCCAGGCCAGCACGATAATTTCAGGATCGCCGCCGATTACTTCCTCCGCGCTCACCTGGCGGCCGGCAGGGCAGGGAACGAACTCGCCTCCCGCGGCTTCCACCATTTCTTCCACCCAACGCTCGGCGCTGCGCAGCGGGTTTGGCCACACTTCGCAATAAACCCGCGGGCGCTTTTCAATCGCGGCAGTCCGCTCGCGCACGGCGGCGATTTGCGATTGCATTCTTCCGGCGAGCTTCTCGCCTGCTTCCCGTTTGCCTACTGTTGCTGCCAGCAGACGAATGTCGCCGTAAATGTCAGCAAGCGTTCTCGGTGATTTGGCGAGGAAGCGCAGCCCCTGTTTCAGAATATTCTCCACGGCTTCAGCGCGGTAAGGCACCGAGCCGATCACCAGGTCCGGCTTCAATTTCGCTACCGCCTGGGCGTCCAGGTCCCAACAGTCGCCCACCACGGGCAAGCCTGCAATCGCTTCAGCCGGCACAACGTCCTTGCACCAGCGCGTCACGCCAGCCAGATGCCCCGTCGCGCCCAGCTCCCATAAAGTCCGTGTCGCACTCGGCGCCAGCGAAACTATGCGCGGCTTGGCTGTTTGTGCCATCCGATGATTCTAACGGAAGCGCCCTTTCCAGCGGTAGTGTACGAACTTTGGCTGTTGCAACCGATGGCCCCGCATTGATGAAAGGTGGACCTCTCAAGCGGAGTTCCCCGGCGAGATTTTACTGAAAAGGGAAGTAGAAAAAAAGTTAACAAAAGTACTTGACATCGGGCGATGTCCGTTGTATAAGGCACCCAGAGTATCCCTTGTTAGTGGGCAAGCAGAACGTTAAATTTGCAAAAAAAGGGGGAATGTCACATGCGTACTTTATGGTCAAAACCACATTTGGCCCTCGGCATGGCCACCCTGTCCATGGCGATGCTGTTGGCCTTGGAAGTTCCTCTTGCCGCACAGACGTGCAAAACACCGATCAATACGACAAAGAACTGCACCGGCTCGAACGGGTGTTTTGGGCAATATGAGTCGGGCTATTGCGGCTTGCCGGAAGACAACCTGCAGCAGTGCAGACTATTCTATGCTCCTTGCTGCGACCATAACTATAACTTTGCTGAAAATGATTTCAGCTGCCTTCAGGGGGGAGCCTGTGGGAAAGCCTCCAAGGGCACTGTGGCCCGGCTGGTCTATTTGCCACCGGTGGCCAAAAACCAGCCCCGCCGCATAGCAGTTGTCTCGGCCGCTCCCGGCAAGGGAGGTTCAGTGGCTCCTGCTCCGGCCTCCAAGGCTGGGGGAATGTGATGTTTTGGAACCCCGCAAGACAACAGGTGACCGCCTTGGATGCATCCCAGGCCAGGAGGTTCAGCGGTTCCGTGTCGGAAGGACAGGGGGAGATAACCATGCGCGTTAGAAACGGTCTGATTTTATTATGCTGTACTCTATTAGCAGGGGCGGCTTGCCAGGCCCAAACCACGCTCGAGTTGAAGCCCGTCAAGGTCGTCAAAGTGCCGAACCTGTCGAGCAATAGCATCTCGCTGCCCATAAAATGCGACTCTGATAACGACATTTACGCGCAGATCGATGAACCCGGCGACGAAAACGGTCGCACGCCGGTCAGAAAGCTCTCCCCGGACGGCAAAGTGACGACCTTTGCTCTGCCGGCTATCGACAACAAGAAGGGACAGATTCTCGACTTTGCTCCTCGCGGGGGCGGTGGGCTCGCGCTCCTCACGGTCTACGGCGACCAGAACGGGACCCGTTATTACGTTGAGAAATATGGCAAGGACGGGCAGTTCAAATCCAGGTTCAGGCTTCCCAATGAATTCGAGCCCATGCGGATCGCCCTTTCGCCCGACAGGACGGCTCTGGTCTCGGGAATGCGCCTTGGGGCGCCCACTGAGGGGGAGGAAAAGGCCGGGCCTTTTCTCGGGTTGTTCGACGCCGCGGGAGAGTTGGTGCGCGACGTTACTTTTGGTGGCGACACAGCGCCCGCCGATGGGCGTCCTTCCACGGCCAACGTCGCGCCCGGGGGAGTGGAGCAGGGGACGCGCGAGGCGCTAGAGCTCTCGTCAGTCCAATTCTCCTCGGACGGTAGCTTCGTTTTAGCGCGCCTCCAATCGCTGGGGCCCATTTACATTATTTCCCCGGATGGTTTCGCAATGAAGACCATCCACCCCTCTGTTCCGTCCGGCAGTCACCTGAGCAGTGTGGCAGTGAACGGAAACACGATCGCAGCAGAGTTTGTCAGGATGAAGTTGGGGAACACACAACACGCGATTTCGGACGTCTTCATCTCCTTGATCAACTCGCAGACGGGCGAGCAGCAGGCGCTCTACCACCACTCGTCCTGGAAAATTGGCGCCTCACTCGCTTGCTACAAGAACGACACGTTCTGGTTCCTGGCGGGAGACGAGAACAGCCAGCTTCAGATCGTGCGCGCTGCGGCCCAGTAGCCTGTGGGTTAGCTTCCTCGCAATCTGTTACGGAGATCCCTCCCGGGCGGTCGCGATCGCGGGGTCGGCTATGGCCCGTACCGAGCAGCTTCCGAACGCACCAAGTCCTTATTCCCAACTGCAACGCCCCTTCCTGCTGGCCCCAACGGCCCCGCTCGATTTCTTCCGACACCATTAATCGATCTCAATCCCACTCAACCTCAGTTCCTCTTTTCTCATCCCCAAGTTTCTACCACTCCCACCGGAGCTTTCTACTTTGCTCACACCGGGACTTCTCACTTTGTAGCGGCACACCGGCGGAATTCGCTTGACAAATCTACGCTACCGTGCTAGTCTCCATATTGACTCGCCGGGGCGGTCCTGTCGGGGCGGGGCGAAGGGGCGCTTTGGCCCAGGGGTGACCGCCATGCGGAACCGGCGGCGGGGACGAGAAAAAAACGCGATATGAGGAGGTCGATTTTGGCCGCTTTGGGGCCGAAAAATAAAAAAAGATATCTTATTTTGGAAAACGAAGCCGAGAAGTCGTTGAAAACAAAGGGGAAGGATACATATGTTAGCCGAAACGAACCCGAAAACGAACCCGGGAAGTCCTTTAGATTCGCACCTGTGGAAAAAACGAACCCGAAAACGAAGCCGAGAAGTCCTTTAGAATCAGACCTCGAAAAAAAAGAACCCGAGAACATTCCGCCTTACCTGGGACCCGTTTTCGGCCGCCCCTGAAGTCCCCGCAGCGCCCCCGGAATTGCCCGCTCAGCGACCTGCCACCGCCTGATACAATGGCTGCAGAATTCAATCGGCCCGACACCTTCACGACCAGGGAGGAACGCCCGTGCTGTTTCAAAAG
>DASSJE010000319.1:0-16228 GCA_035691365.1 Terriglobia bacterium | reverse complement strand
GCCGGCAGGAGGTGGGAGCGAGAGGCGGCCCGAAATTTACGGCCTTTTTTACCTCGTGCCTGATGCATTTCTCTCTCGTATTCTTCCTGCTTTCAGTCCCGTTCATGTTTCTGCTGCCGCGCCCTGCTGACAACATCCACCTGCCGCAGATTGTGTATGAGTTTCATGAAATTGAGCTGCCCAAGGACCTCCCGTCCGTGAAGCCGCCGGGAGAAGGCGGACAGCCGGGACGAGGGACCCAGCCGGAGAAGGCCCCGGCGAAAGGCAGCAGCGCCTTCCATCACAGCGCGACCGTCGTCTCCAATCCGCCTAACCCGGATAATGATTTCCAGACGATTATTCAGCCCCACGTCAATCCTGCCAAACGGCTGGACATCAAGCTCAAGCTCCGGTTACCAAACATCGTGCTCAGCGCTTCACAGCCGCTTCCGGGCCCTCCGGCCGTGCCTCCGCCGCCTCCGATGAAGCTCTCGGTTCCAACCACGCTGAAATCGCTGACGATTCCCAAGACGACAGTGATTGCGACCAGGGCGCCGGACCTGACGCTGCCGGCATCTGACATGCCCAACATGCCGGCTATTCCGGTTCCGCCGCCGCCGTTGCCGCCGTTACAGAAGGCGAAGGCTGCCCCCAAAAACCTCGACATTACTGCAGTAGCAACGCAGGGGATGCAAGCCACCTCAAACGGCTCGGTCACAAGCCTGTTATCGCTCAGCCTGACTCCCGGCCCGCCAACCGATAAAATCAGCATCCCGGAAGGAAACCGTTACGGGGCATTTAGTATCTCGCCCGCCGGCAACCATCCCGGCTCACCTTACGGCAATAACGGTGGGAGCACAAACGGCGGCACGGGCGGACCCGGAAGTGGAGGCGACTCCAGCACAGGCGAAGGACCAGGCTTAAAAGGCGGCGGCGGTGGCGGCGCAACCGTCAACGGGCTGGGAGTTTCCACAAGCGGCAACCCGGGCGCCGCGGGCACTGCCGGCGCTGGACGTCTTTCCGCTGGTATGCTGGCCAAAATGGTTTATCCCATCCTCCGTACGCCGCCGAAAAACCGGTTTGCCATGGTGGTGACGGCAGGGCCGCAGGGAGGCGGCGGGCTTCACGTCTTCGGAGTCCTCAAGGGCGGAAAAGTCTATACGATATTTCTTCCCATGCCGGAGAAAAACTGGATCCTGCAGTATTCCATGGTCAAGGACCCCATCGCCCAGACGAAACCTCAGGGGAACGGTGTCACTCTTCAGATCGATTTTGGCGTGGTGCCTCCGGCCGTGGAAAAACGCTTTGACTTCCACCATCCTTTCCTGACCGCGGAGCAAAAGAAACAGATGATTATCCTGCACGGCTTCATCGGCGCAGATGGCTCCGTGGAACAGCTCACGGTTTATCGAGGGGTCGATAACGTCGCCAACCAGGCGGCCGCAGCAGCCTTCGAGAAGTGGAAGTTTCAGCCCGCCGTCAAAAGCGGCAAGCCGATTCCCATCGAAATCCTTCTGGGAATTCCGCTGAGTTAGCCCGCTCCTGAGAGTCTATCTTCCATTGCACCCTGTCGCTGCCAAAGTGTAATTGCCCCCCGGCGCTCCCCACTTCAATTCCGAAGCCCCGGAGTATGCAATCCAGTTCCCCGGCTTTGTGAATCGAATTTTCTTGGTAAAATTCTCGATAGCCGGGGCGATGGGCTTTAGACTAGGGACGGGTTTTCGACCATATATAACAGACCATAAAAGGATTATAAATTTTCGAACCGTATTCCCTTTTTGTCTTGACAAAATAGCCGCTGGCTCTAGAATGTGAATAGCTATTCACATCGGAGAGGCCGATGGCTCTGGAAAAACTTGATACCGGAATTCGCAGAGAACAGATACTGGAAGCGGCCCTGGGCCTGATTGCAACAAAGGGTGTCCGGCGTCTCAGCATGGCCGCGCTGGCGCGGCGCGTTGGCCTGGTTCCCTCGGCGCTGTATCGTCATTTCGAAAGCAAACAGGAGATCCTTCAGGCGGCCGCGCAGATGATCGGGCGGAAGGCGCAAGATAGCCTGAAGGCCGTCCGCAGCCAGACGCCGAATTCCCTCCAGCGCCTGCAATTTCTGCTGACGGGAATTATCAAAATGGTCCGGGAACTGCAGGCGATGCCGCGCATTATCTTTTCCGAAGGAATGTCCACCGACCACCCCGAAGAGAAGCGGCAGGTCTACCAAATGCTGCAAGGCATTCTGGGGCAGATCGAGGGCATTATTCGTGACGGGCAGGAGCGCGGCGAGATCCGCGCGGACCTGGATGCCAAATCTCTGGCCGTCATATTCTGGGGGATGATTCCGCCGGCCGTGATTCTCTGGCACATGAGCGACGGAGAATTCGACGTAACGAAGCACGCGCAAAAATCCTGGGAGCTTTTCCGGGAGGAAATTCGGGTAAGGTAATTTTTTGCCGGCCGTGTGAATTAAGATTCACATTGGAGGAGTTGCAATGGCAGTTGAACCCATCTGGCAAAAAGCCGCAGGGCCTGGACGACACAGGAAGCAATTGCTCCTCCTGGCCATTATTGCGCTGGCGAGCGTTATGGCCTTTATGTGGCTCTACGGACGCTCAAGAGGCGGCGACGCGCCGATTCGCGTCTCAGGCAACATTGAAGTCACCGACGCCGAATTGAGCTTTAAGGTTCCCGGCCGCGTGGACGCCCGGCTGGTGGATGAAGGCCAGACCGTGACGAAGGGCCAGACGGTGGCGCTGCTAGACCGCAGGGAGCTCACGCATGAGGCGGGCCGCAGCAAGGCGGAGGTGGAAGCCGCGCGGGCCGCGCTGGCGGAACTCGAGGCCGGGTCACGGCCCGAGGAGATCGCGGAAGCGCAGGCCGCGGCAGGCCAGGCCAGGGCGCGATTCGAAGAGATGGAAGCAGGCTCGCGCCCGCAGGAAATCTCAGCCGCTGAGGCGGCTTTTCAAAGCGCCCGCGCAGATGCAAAACGTCTGTCTGATGATTTTGACCGCTACTCCGGCCTCTACAAGAAAGATCTGGTTTCCACGCAGCAGTATGAGGCCGCCCGGACAGCATCGGACATGGCCGACGCGCGAGAGCGCCAGGCCAAAGAGCAGCTCGACCTGCTGAAGGAAGGTCCGCGCAAGGAAGAGATCGCGCAGGCCCGTGAAGCCTACGCCCAGGCCCAACAGCGGTACACGCTGGTGAAGATCGGTCCGCGGCAGGAAGACATTCAGCAGGCGCGGGCGCGTCTGGACCAGGCGAGACAGTCGCTGGCGCTGGCTGAAACGCGGCTCGGCTATGCCACGCTGCTTTCCCCGATGTCCGGCGTGGTGCTCTCGAAAAGTATCGAGCCGGGCGAATACGTTTCCGCTGGAACTCCCATTGTGACGGTGGCTGATCTTGAAAACATCTGGCTGCGCGCCTACGTGAATGAAATAGACCTGGGCCGCGTCAAGCTCGGACAGCGGGTTCGCGTTACCACCGACACCTACCCCGGCAAAGCGTACGCGGGCCGCGTATCTTTCATCTCGTCACAGGCGGAATTTACCCCCAAGAGCGTGCAGACGGAGAAAGTGCGGGTGAAGCTGGTTTATCGCATCAAGATTGACATCCAGAACCCGCAGATGGAGTTGAAGCCCGGCATGCCGGCGGATGCAGAGATCATGGCGGGAGGCCGGTGATGGAAGCTATCCGGACCGAATCCCTGACGAAAACTTTCGGCGCTTTGGCGGCGGTTGACCGCTTGACACTCAGCGTGGAAGAGGGAGAAATCTTCGGGCTGGTGGGGCCGGACGGCGCCGGCAAAACCACCACCATGCGCCTGCTGGCTGCTATCATGGACCCGACCTCAGGCGACGCCTGGGTGGCCGGCCACCACACGGTGCGCGAAGCCACGGCGGTGAGCAACGATATCGGTTACATGAGCCAGCGTTTCGGCCTCTATCCGGATCTGACCGTTGCTGAAAACATCCATTTCTGTGCCGACATCTATGGCGTGCCGCGCCGGGGCCGCGAGGAAAAGGTTGAGCGCCTGCTGGCCTTCAGCAATCTGACGCAGTTTAGAAAGCGGCAGGCGGGCAATCTTTCCGGGGGAATGAAGCAGAAGCTGGGGCTGGCCTGCGCGCTGGTCCACACGCCGAAGGTGCTCTTTCTCGACGAGCCCACGAACGGCGTCGATCCATCCTCGCGCCGCGATTTCTGGCGCATCCTCTATCAATTGCTTCACGAGCGGGTGACGATCTTTGTTTCCACGGCCTACCTGGATGAGGCCGAGCGCGCCAATCGCATCGCGCTGATGCATCACGGCAGACTCCTTGCGGTCGGCACACCGGACGAGGTGAAGAAATTAATGCGCGGAAGCATCCTGGAGATTCGCGCCTCGCAACCGCGCCGAGCCACCGCCGTTCTGCGCGAAAAGATGGGCGCAACATCTGTGGGACTGTTTGGCGACCGCGTGCACGTGGTTACGCAAGACCCGGATTCGGCACGGCGGCAGGTGGAGCAGGTTCTGGCCGCGGCTGGCCTGGGCGTGGAGGACCTTCGCCTCATCGAGCCCTCGCTTGAAGACGTTTTTGTTTCCGTCCTGGCCGGAAAGGAATGAGAGCAAGCGAATGAACTCCACTGAAGCGGAAAAAGCCGTGGTGGTGAAAGAACTCGAGCGGCGATTTGGAGCGTTTGCGGCCGTCGATCGCATCAGCCTGGAAGTTGCAAGGGGTGAGATTTTCGGCTTTCTCGGGCCGAACGGCGCAGGCAAGTCCACCACCATCCGGATGCTGTGCGGCATCCTCGCGCCAAGTGGCGGGTCCGGCACAGTCGGCGGGTTTGACATTCGCGCCCAATCCGAAGAAATCAAGAGCCACATCGGTTACATGAGCCAGAAGTTTTCGCTCTATGAAGACCTGACTGTGGAGGAGAACGTCGATTTTTACAGCGGGATTTACTGCATCGCTCCGGAAAAGAAACAGGTGCGCAAAGAGTGGGCCATCAGCATGGCCGGGCTGGAGGAGCACCGCAACGCGCGCACCGGGACGCTTTCCGGCGGATGGAAGCAGCGGCTGGCGCTGGGTTGCGCGATTCTGCACGAGCCCTCGATTATTTTTCTTGATGAGCCGACCTCAGGCGTCGACCCCAACAGCCGCCGCCAGTTCTGGGACCTGATCTACGATCTTGCAAGCAAGGGCGTCACGATTTTCGTTACCACGCACTACATGGACGAGGCCGAATACTGCGACCGCGTTGCCCTGATTTATCGCGGCCAATTAATAGCCGAAGGCACACCGCAGGTGCTGAAAACCCGTCTCATGCGCGAGGACGTGCTGGAAGTCGCGTGCGAGCGTCCCCAGGATGCCATGGAAGAAATCCGGCGGGTCACCGGCGTCAAAGAGGTGGCGTTGTTCGGCAAGAACCTCCATGTGGTTGCGGAGAATGGCGAAGCGATGGCACGCGCATTGAATGATTCCCTGCCCCGGAAGGGTTTCCAGTTGCAGCGGATCGAGAAGATCGTTCCTTCCATGGAAGACGTCTTCGTCTCCCTGATTGAAGCCCATGACCATGAAGCCGGGCCCGCGCAGGAGGTGAAGCAGTGAACCATCGCCGCGCCTGGGCCATCGCCCGCAAGGAATTTCTCCACGTCGTTCGCGACCGCCGCAGCATGGCCATGGCCATCGCCATGCCCATGCTCCTTCTGCTGCTCTACGGATACGCGCTGACGCTGGATGTGGACAACGTTCCGATGATCGTCTGGGACCAGAGCCAGACCACCGCCAGCCGCGACTTCATCAGCCGCTTTGGAGGTTCCCGCTATTTTTCAATCAAGGGATACGGCTGGAACTATCGCGAACTCGAGCGCGAGATCGATTCCGGCCACGCCTTAGTCGCCCTGGTGGTGCCGAGGGATTTTGCTGACCAGGTGCGCGCGGAGCGGCCGGCGGGCGTGCAGTTGATGGTGGACGGCAGCGACTCTAACACGGCCACGCTCGCCGCAGGCTATGCTGACGCTGTCACTCAGGCATACTCGCAGGCGCTGAGCCTGCAGGAAATCAGGCGGCTTGGCGGTTCGGCGCTCAATTCGCCCATCGATTTCCGTCCGCGTGTCTGGTTCAATCCGGAACTGGAATCGCGGAACTACATCATCCCCGGGCTCATCGCCGTGATCATGATGGTGATTGCGGCGCTGCTGACCTCGCAGACGGTGGCGCGCGAATGGGAACGCGGCACCATGGAGCAACTGATCTCCACACCCGTCACAGGCCGCGAACTGATCCTCGGGAAACTGCTGCCTTACTTTTCCATCGGCCTGCTGGACGTGCTGCTGGCGGTCCTGCTGGGCGAATTCCTGTTCCGTGTGCCTTTGCGCGGCAGCGTGCCGCTGCTGGTTGTTTCCGCGTCGATTTTCCTGGTGGGCACCATGGCGCTCGGCATCCTGATCAGCGTGGTGGCAAAAAACCAGCTGATGGCCAACCAGCTGGCGATGGTCGTCACGTTTGTGCCCTCTTTTCTGCTTTCGGGATTCGTCTTCCCCATTGCCAACATGCCCGCCGTGATCCAGTGGATCACCCGGCTGGTTCCGGCGCGCTACTTCATTGCCCTGCTGAAAGGAATTTACCTGAAGGGCGTGGGCATCCATATTCTGGCGGGCGAGGGATTGCTGCTGGTCGTCTACGCGGCCGGCGCCATCCTGATGGCGGTAGGAATCTTCCGAAAGAAGCTGGTGTGACCATGTGGGAACGCATCAAGCACATGCTCATCAAGGAATTCATCGAGGTTTTCCGCGACCCGCGCATGAAGGTGATGATCTTCTTTGTCCCCATCATGCAACTGCTGGTCTTCAGCTATGCGGCCAGCACCGACGTCCGCCACGTCGCCACCGCCGTTTATGATCTTGATAACACGGTCAGCAGCCGCGAGCTGGCGGGCCGGTTTGTGAAGTCAGGCTACTTTGACGTGGTGGAATACATTTCCAGCGATGCCCGCGAGCGGCAACTGCTGGACAAGGGCAAGGTGCAGGTGGTGCTTCACATGGACCGTGGCTTTGAGGGCGACCTCCTGGCTGGGCGCCCGGCGCCATTCCAGATGATCGTGGATGGAACGGACTCCAACACCGCCGGCATTGTCCTGGGTTACAGCAACACCATCGTGCACTGCTTC
Source organism: Terriglobia bacterium (assembly GCA_035691365.1). GTDB lineage: Bacteria > Acidobacteriota > Terriglobia > UBA7540 > UBA7540 > SCRD01. The sequence goes on along the minus strand of DASSJE010000319.1, from coordinate 9,106 downwards.
TCACAGGAAATCCTGGCCCAGCGCGTTCATCGCCTGAATGGTGACGTTTCCCAACTCGGCCAGATCATCCTGCAGACACGCACCTGGTTCAATGAGAATCTCGAAAGCCGCACCTATTTTGTGCCGGGAGTGATCGCGCTGATGATCACCCTGCTGACCCTGCTCCTCACCAGCATGGCCGTTGTTCGGGAGAAGGAAATCGGCACCATGGAGCAGATTATGGTCACGCCCATCCGGCCGGTGGAATTTATTCTGGGCAAGACGGTACCGTTTGCGTTGATCAGTTTTGTCGATCTGGTGCTGGTGACTCTCGTGGGCGTGGTCTGGTTCGAAATTCCGGTGCGCGGCAGCTTTGTCCTGCTGGTTTTTGCAACTTCAGTCTACCTGTTGAGCACGCTTGGAATCGGCCTGCTGATTTCAACCGTCAGCCAGACACAGCAGCAGGCCTTGATGAGCACGTTCTTCTTTTTTATGCCGGCCGTGCTGCTTTCGGGTTTCATGTTTCCCATCGCCAACATGCCCGTACCGGTGCAGTGGCTCACGTACCTGAACCCCATGCGCTACGCCATGCTGATCCTGCGGGACATTTTCTTGAAGGGTGTGGGCATGAACATTTTGTGGCCCCAGATCACGGCCCTGGCGGTGATAGGGGCCGCCACGCTGGGCCTGGCATCGAGACGCTTCCGAAAAACGCTGGCGTAATTCGTCCGAGCCGGCGTCGCGAATCTCAACGTCAAAGCGGCAAACAAATTAGTCCTTCAAGCTGCCCCATGCCTCAGTGAAAAAGCGCACCCAGTTGCCGTGCATCACTCCCTCGATGTCTTTATCAGCGTATCCCTTTTGCTTCAGGACCACAGCGATCTGCTGGAGATCGGCAATCGTTTCGAGGTCGCCGGGAGATTGCTCTTTGCCGAACCCGCCGTCGAGGTCGCTGCCAATCGCAATGTGCCTCGCATTGCCGGCCAGTTGGCAGATGTGGTCCATGTGGTCCGTCACCCTTCTGAGCTTGATCTGGCTGTTGTCCGTCTGGGCGCGAACATAGCCGGGCCACAGCATCCAGCAATCGAGCACGCCGCCGATCACGGCGCCCCGGTCAATCAGCGCACTCAGTTGCTCATCGGAGAATTGCCGGTCGCCCGGAACCAGCGCCCGGCAGTTGTTGTGGCTGGCGAGCACCCTGCCATGAAATGATTCCATCACCTGCCAGAACCCTTTGTCGGTCAGATGGGTCACGTCCACGATCATGCCGAGTTGTTCAAAAGCCTTTAACAGCTCCAACCCTTTGGGAGTGAGCCCGTCGGCGCCACCTGTTCCGTGGCCGTAAATCCCGGGGCCGTAGTGGGTGAGCCCTACCACGCGCAAGCCCTTCTCCCACCACTTCGCCGCGTCGTCCGGCGAAAGGATCGGGTCCGCGCCCTCCATGCTCAGAATGTAGCCGATGGCATCACGCGAGCCCTTGCGCCACGCTTCAAGATGGGATTGGATGTCGGCCGGCGTTTTCAACATCCGCAGATGTCCCTTCCCTTCCATAATCCGGTAGTAAGTCCGCTGGCCATGGCCCATGGCGGAAGCGATTTCCTGGCTGCTCCAATCCAGCAATGCCTCCTTCACCGGAGTGCAGCGTGCCAGAACAGTGGCCAGGCAAATAGCCACGTCGCCCCGGTGCAGTTCCTGAAAGCAAACGGTATTTGCGCCCCGGTGGTATTCATCCATTCCAACCTCGCTTTGCCGGATTTCCGCCACCGTCCGAGTCAAATCACGATTCCAGTTCAAGGCGTTCCACGCCAGGTCAAGATGCGAGTCCACAACGATCATGCGAGTCTCCTTTAGGTCTGTGTTGCGGACGCCGGCAACTTTTTCAGCGCCCGCTTCTTTTGCGCCGCTTTGGGGCAGGCCGGTCACCGGCATCCACCGGATACTTCATCGCCAGCTTCCGAATATCATAATTGAATTTCAGGAAGAGTTCCTGCCAGCGTTTTGCCTGGCGCGGCGTGTAGCGGTAAAACCCGCTTCGGGTGGAAACGCCATTGCCTCCGGAGTCCGCCACCTTCCGCATGAGATCCGGAACAGCCTTTGAACAATCAAGGTCGGGCAGCAAATCCTTCATCACGAGCTTGTAAGCCTGAACTCCCGTCAGGTCCATATACCGAAAAGGCCCGGCGAAGGTGATCCAGAACCCCACATCGTTCCTGAGCGAGCGATCGACATCTTCTACTGTCGCCACCCCGCTCTCCACCAGATGGAAAGCCTCGCGAAACATGGCATAAGAAATGCGGTTGGCGATAAAGCCGCGCACATCTTTCCGCACCAGCGCAGGTTCTTTTCCCCACTGCTGCGCCATCTTGGCGGCGCGTTCTGCTGACTCCGCCGACGTGGAATCGCCGCAGATGATTTCCATAAAACGCGTCACGTGTGAAGGCTCCGCCCAGTGCATGCCGATCACGCGCTCCGGGTGGCGGCAGCCTTCCTGCAGACTCGATATCGGGATCGCCGAGGTATTGCTCGCCAGCAGGGTCCCGGCGGAAACAACGTTCTCGATCTTCGCGAATGTTTCTCTCTTGGCTCGAGAGTCTTCAGTGATCGACTCAATGACCACCTCGCAATCCGAGAACCGCGCGAAATCTGTTGTGACCGCCAGCCTGCGGACCAGTTCCGCCGGGTTTGCCTTCAGCAGTCCTTCGCGTTTCATCTCCTTCAGCATCGCCAGCACCTGCTGCCTGGTTCTTCGCCGGGCTTTGGCATCCACGTCCAGCCCAATGACGGTTGCTCCAGAACTCAACAGGCAGGCGACGATGCTCTTCCCCATCAGCCCCAATCCCACAACGCCGGCCCGCATGCATTCCGACCGTTGTGTCTTCACTGGTCGCCCGATTCTGGACGCTTGCATCACTTTTGCCATGTAATTTCCTTCCACACGTGACGTCGCCAACCAATTCAAGCATTCAACTGCTCCTCAACATGATACAGCCAGCCTGAACAATCATTCAGCTTTGGGAATGGAATGGCTGGTGCTGAGCACCGGACTTCACGCAATACAAAGCTAACGGTTGACATGTGATTCGCAGCAGAATATTTTTCTTTAGGGCATAATTTTTGCATCGAGCAGGATGGACTGTAGTTCCGGCATCAACTGGCGGGGCTCACGCCGCACAACTTTGCTTCAGTGCTTTAACAGGGGAGAACACTCATGGACCAGCACAACAATGACAGCAGACAGAGCCGGAGAGACTTTTTAAAGGCGGGCGCGGGAGCGCTTGGGGCGCTCAGTGTAGCGGGCAATTCATTCGCGGCTGGATCAGGCCAATCTTCCACAGGCGCTCAGAGACCCAATTTTGTTTTCTTCCTGTCTGAAGGAGTGCGGCCGGATGAATTCAGCGCCAGCAAGCTGCAAGGCTGGAACGGGAACGGCCTGAGCGCAATGGGCAGCGGCATTATCAAGACCCCGAATCAGGACCGCATCATTACTGAAGGCATCACCTTTCGCAACGCCTTTGTCACTTACGCACTCTGCCTGCCCTCAAGGGCGTCCATCCTTACGGGACTTTACCCCCATCGCTCCGGAGCCATCGACAACCGCGCGCGCTCGATTCCCGAGGGCGTTCCCACCATTGCCGACATGCTGCGCGATGCGGGCTACGACGTGGCCTTTTTCGGCAAGGCGCACATCCACAACCTGAGTAAGCAGAATTGGGATACGTTCTTTGGCGTCGAGGCGGCCGGGGCGGATTACTATCGTCCGGTCCTGATCGAGAGCCACCAGGGAGTGGTTAAATCCCGGAAGGAATACCACGGCTATGTGGATGACATCATTACCGAGCGGGCGCTTAAATGGCTGAGTGAAAGGACAGACAAGCCGTTTTGCATGTTTTTCTGGTTCATCGCGCCGCATGCTCCGTTTTATCGCCCCCGCCGCCTGCTCGACCTCTACAACGGCGTGCGCATCCCCAAACCCTCTACGTTTGACGCAGACCTGAAAGGCTATCCGGGCAAACCGCTGGCGTTTAAAAATGCCTATAACAAAATAGGGACCACCGTCCTGGGAGATGATGATCCGCGCTCACTTGAAGAATTGGTAAAAGACCACTTCGCCGGCGTGGTGAACAACGATCAGAACGTCGGCAAGATAATGAGCCAGCTTGATAAGGCCGGCAAGCTGGATGATACAGCCCTCATTCTCAGCTCCGACCACGGCTTCTTCCTCGGGGAATGGCGTTTTTACGACAAGCGTTTTATGCACGAGCCCTCCATCCGAGTGCCTCTTTCCATCCGCTATCCACGCCTCCTAAAGAACGGCGTAACACGCGATGAAATGGCCCTCAACATTGACATTCCGCCCACCATCCTCGAACTTGCCGGCATCACGGATCCGAACTGGAAGGATTGGGTGCAGGGACGGAGCCTCGTTCCCTTCATGAAGGGAACCCCGCCTTCTGATTGGCGCAAGGACTGGCTCTATGAATACTACGAATATCCGGGCGAGGAAATGGTCAGGCCGCAGCGTGGCGTCCGCAGTGATCGTTATAAACTGATCCATTATTTCCTGCCGCCGGAAGAATTCGAACTCTACGACCTGCAGGAAGACCCCGGCGAGCTTCACAATTTGTACGGTGATCCTCGCTACGCCAAGCTTACAGCAGATCTCCGCAACCGCATCGACGAACTCCGAAAAGAGACCGGTGACGAGTACGAGTACCAGATGCCCAATGCTTTTGAATTTGAAAAACAGAAGTTGTGAGCATACGCGAATAGCAGGGGGTTTGGCCTGGCGTGGCTTCGGAAAATCCCCAAAGGAGGAAGGCAACCATGGACTTCAAAGGGAAAGTGGCGATCGTAACGGGCGGCGCGTCAGGAATCGGGAAAGCCTGCTCACAGGAATTCGTTGAAAAGAATGCTGCTGTGGTGGTGGTTGACCGCGACGCCAAAGCAGGCAAAGAATCTGCGGCGGAGTTGAAGAAAAATGGTGGCAGAGCGGAGTACTTCCAGGCGGACGTCTCTTCCGCCACGCAGGTTGAGAAGTTGATTCAGCAAGTCATTGAGACTTTTGGCGGCATCGACATTCTTGTGAACAATGCCGGAATTCAGCGATACGGCACCGTCACCACGACCTCAGAAGAGGAATGGGACGAAGTGCTGGACATCAACCTCAAGGGCGCCTTCCTCATGTCAAAATACGCTATTCCGAATATGATCGAACGAGGTGGCGGGTCCATCGTGATCACAGGCTCAGTGCAATCGGTCGCAGCCCAGCGCAACTCGGTCCACTACGTGGTGAGCAAGCACGGCCTGCTGGGATTGACGCGTTGCATCGCCCTTGACTTTGGAAAGCAGAACATCCGGGCCAACTGCGTCCTTCCAGGCGCTATCGATACGCCCATGTTGCGATGGGCCGCCAACCTCGACAGCCATCCTGAAAAAGTTCTGGAGGCCTGCGATGCCGTGCACATGAGGGGCAAAATGGGGCAGCCGGAAGAAGTGGCGCACGTGATTGTGTTTCTGGCAAGCGACCAGGCCTCATTCATGACCGGCTCGGCTGTGATGGTGGAAGGCGGACTGCTTGTTCCGGTGGGCGGAATGGCTTTCCAGCAGTCGGGAACAGGATCTACCAATGCATAAACAACGGGACACAGCATGCCGTCGATCGCTCGGGGCGTGAACAGCAGTTCTGCAATTGCCACTGTGGACACCCACTGTTATACTGCTGGCTGGTCGTTAGAAATGACCGGGATTTCAATTGTTGTATTTGGATGAATACTGCTATAAGTCCGCAAGTCGATCCTGAGTCAAGGTAAGCGTCTTTCGTGCCAAGAAATTCCCACTCATCCGAATCCGAATTTCCGGAGCCTGCTGAAAGCCCTCAAAAACAGCTTTCGGCCCGCCGGAACACCCCCAGCCTTGAAGAGCTTGCGGAGCTCGACCGTCTGCTGAGTTTGTGTGAAGTACAATCTGTGCGGTCAGGGGTTCCCTTCCCGCTCGGAGCTACCATCCGGGCGAATGGCGTCAACTTTGCGGTGTTCAGCCGTCACGCCACGGGCGTGCGCCTCGACCTGTTCAACCGTCCTGAGGACGCCATGCCGACCAGGACGATTCTGCTCAACCCAGCCAGGAATAAAACTGGCGATGTATGGCATGTGTGGCTGGAAGGTATTCGTCCGGGGCAGCTATATGGCTATCGCTTTGCCGGGCCCTATGCGCCTCAGGAAGGGCATCGTTTTAATCCCGACAAGCTTGTGGTCGACACGTGCGCCAAGGCGATCGCGCCCGTTCCCTGCCGAAGCTATCGCAAGGCACTGGGTTACGATCCGACATCCCCTCTGCGGGACCTTTCGTACTCGATTACAGATAATGCGGCCACGGCGCCCAAGTGTATCGTGACCTATCCCGACTTCGACTGGCAGGATGACCAACCGCTGCGGCTGGCATGGGAATCGACCGTTATTTATGAACTGCACGTACGAGGCTTTACCATCCATCCCAGTGCCGAAGTAGAGTTCCCCGGCACGTATTACGCACTGACCGAAAAAATCCCATACTTGAAGGACCTTGGCGTGACGGCGGTGGAACTGATGCCCGTCCAGGAGTTCAACGAGTATCACATGCCGCGCATTAATCCGCAGACTGGCAAACGCCTGCGAAATTACTGGGGATATGATCCCGTCAACTTTTTCGCCCCCAAAGCGTCATACGCAAGGGTCCACGAGCAAGGCGCGCAGGTGCTGGAATTCAAGGAGATGGTGCGTGCCTTTCACCGTGCAGGCATCGAGGTGATCGTGGACGTTGTATTCAACCATACGGTTGAAGGCAACGAGATCGGGCCCACCGTCTGTTTCCGCGGTATCGATAACTCCATTTACTACTGGCTGGCAGAAGAGAAGCGTTACTATCGCGACTTTTCCGGTACAGGGCAGACCCTCAATGCCACACACCCGGTGGTGCGCGATCTGATCCTCGATGCTCTGCGTTACTGGGTGATCGAGATGCATGTGGACGGATTCCGCTTTGATCTGGCCTCTGTGCTGGGCCGGGACCGGAGCGGCAAAGTTCTCTCGGATGCTCCTCTGCTGGAGCGTATTGCGGAGGACCCCATCCTTCGCGACGCAAAGCTGATTGCCGAAGCCTGGGATGCTGCCGGGGCCTATCAGGTGGGTGGCTTTTCCCCGCACCGCTGGGCCGAGTGGAACGGCCGCTTCCGTGATGACATCCGAAAGTTCTGGAGGGGCGACGAAGGGATGGCCCCCTACTTCGCCAGCCGGATTACAGGAAGCCACGACTTGTACCACGAATCAGGCAAGGGCCCGGAGTGCAGCATCAACTTTGTCACCTGCCACGACGGCTTCACCCTGAATGATCTCGTCAGCTATTCACAAAAACACAACGAAGCAAACGGCGAGGGTAATCGCGACGGATCCAACACAGACTACAGCAGCAATTACGGCGTGGAAGGGGAAACGGACGATCCGGCGATTGATGCAGTCCGTCGCCGGCAGATCAAAAACATGCTTCTCACCGTCGCCATTTCACGCGGCGTTCCGATGATTCTTTCCGGAGACGAATTCCGCCGCACCCAACTCGGAAACAACAACGCATATTGCCAGGACAATGAAATCAGCTGGGTCGACTGGTCTTTGCTTCAGCGAAACCGCGACATCTTTCAATTTGCGCGCGGCGTGCTTGCTCTCCGGCAGGCTCATCCGGTGTTACGCGTGGAAGCCTACTATACCCACCAGGAGCTGCGCTGGTTTGATCCCAGAGGGAATGACCCGGATTGGTTCGATCCGCGCGCCAGGGCGCTGGCCTGCCTGATTCATGGACAGGATAGTCCCGATCTTTATCTGATGTTCAATGCGGACAGCAAGGCGATCAGGTTCGTGCTGCCGGCGCCCCGCCAGGGAAGATGGCGCCTTGCAGTAGATACCACAAGGCCCACTCCCCGAAACTTTTACACGCCCAGGGCAGCCATACTTCTCCGAAATCAAGCAGGTTATCTGGTTGCCAGCAGTTCTGCGGTGATTCTGGAAGCAGACTGATCAGACAGGATTCAACTTCCAGATCTCCCGCGCATATTCAGCCACGACGCGATCGCTGGAAAACTTTCCGACCCTCGCCACGTTGAGGATTGACATGGTCGTCCAACGCTCCGTGTCGCAGTAAGCAGCGCTTACTTTTTCCTGAGCTTCCAGGTAAGAGGGCAGGTCCGCCAGATGGAAGTACTGGTCGTTCTCATCGAGAAGGTCGTCAACAATCCAGTTAAACAGCCCCGATTCCCGGGGACAGAAGAGGCTGGAGGCAAAGGCATCAACAATGCGCTTGACCCGCGGATCCCGTTCGTAGCAGGCCCGAGGTTGATAGGTATGCTGCTCCCGCATTTCCTGCAGTTCTGGCGCCTCGTGCCCGAAGATAAAGATATTCTCTTCACCAACCTCTTGCCGAATTTCGATATTTGCGCCGTCGAGCGTGCCGATGGTGATGGCGCCGTTCAGCGTCATCTTCATGTTGCTGGTTCCGGAAGCTTCCATTCCAGCAGTTGAAATTTGCTCGCCAAGATCCACAGCGGGGAAAATCCTCTCCGCCAGGGAAACACGATAGTCGGGCAGGAACGTCACCTTGATCCATTCCTGCGCTTTCGGATCACTGTTGATCACCCGTCCCACATCGTGAATCAGTTTAATGATCTGCTTGGCTTTCCAATAGCCTGGGGCAGCTTTGCCGGCAAAGATGTGCGTCCTTGGCACAGCCGGCCGGCGGCCGTCCTCGATCAGCGAGAGATATTCATCGACGACGTGCAAAACATTCAGCAGTTGCCGCTTGTAGGAGTGAATGCGCTTGACCTGAACGTCAAACATGGAGGCAGGATCCACCTTGACGCGCAGGGTGTCGTGAATGATCCGGGTGAGTTCCATCTTGTTGGCGGCCTTGGCTCTCCGAAATTCGGCCCGAAAGTCCGGATTGGCGACGTGGCCCTCAAGCTTTCGAAGTTGGGATAGATCACGAACCCAACCGTCCCCGACAGTGGTGGTCACCAGTCTGGAAAGGTCCGGGTTAGCTTTCAGCAACCACCTCCGCGGTGTTATGCCGTTGGTCTTGTTGTTGAATTTCTCCGGCCAGAGCC
>DASSJE010000318.1:0-2532 GCA_035691365.1 Terriglobia bacterium | reverse complement strand
TGCGCCGGACGAGAAGACGATCGAGTTCCTGATGGAGCGGCGGCGCATGCCGCGGGCCGAAGCGGAAAAATTCTGCCAGGGGCTGTACAGCGATCCGGACGCGCAGTACGCGCACGTGATCGAACTGAATGCCGACGACATTACGCCGATGGTTGCCACGCCGGGTGATCCGGGCAATGGCAAGTTTATTCGCGACCTGAACACGCCGGTGCCCGTGGAGATCGCCTACGGCGGAACGTGCACGGCGGGCAAGAACGCTGACATGGATATGTACGCGCAGGTGCTTTCCGATGCGTTGCAACAAGGCAAGCGCGTGGCCGACAGCTGCAAGTTTTATATCCAGTTTGGCTCACAGGAAACGCGCGAGTACTGCGTGCGCAAAGGCTATCTCGACATTTTCAAGCGAGTGGGCGCGATTGTGATTGAGCCGAGCTGCGGCGCGTGCATCAACGCGGGGCCGGGAGTTTCCACGCGGCCTGACCAGGTGGTGATCAGCGCGCAGAATCGCAATTTCCCGGGCCGCAGCGGTCCCGGACTGATGTACCTGGCCAGTCCGTACACGGTGGCCGCCAGCGCCGTGGCGGGATACATTGTTGAATACGAGCCGAATGGCAGGGAAGCAGCGCCCTCCGCGGTCGGCGTGGAGAAGCAGGGACGCAAGTAAATCGGCGGTGATCTTTTAACCATTCCGCCTCCGGTCTATCCGGAGGGAACGCCAAACGTGCAGGGCAGGTTCACCGGCTGAGTGGGCGGAGACGGCGGTGTAGCCCACGGTCCGGTAGTGGTTGAAAAGTCGAAGAACTCGGTCATATCCGGCATGGCGGCGTCGCGGGCGGTGAGATTAGGCAGATGGAACCGCGTTTCAATCAGTTTAAGCGCGGCAGTGTAGTCCATCGGCGTATGAGATACGAAATTCTTCTTCGAAAACGGCGAGATCACCATTAATGGGACGCGGAAACCGGTCAGGGTAAAGTCGCCCGGCTGGTTTGTGGAGGGCATGATCGGCGCGATGCCGTCAGGACTGGGGACAGCGATTGGTCCCACGTGATCGTAAAGACCGCCGCCTTCATCGAACGTTTCAATCATGACAGTGTCTTTCCACGACGGGCTGCTCATGAGCGCATTGATCAGTTTGGCCGCAAATTGTGCGCCCAACTGAATCTGGCTTTTTGGGTGCTCATCCACGCCGCTGCTGCTCGCCTCGTTCACTTCGATTCCGGTTTCGATATACGCAACCTGGGGAAGCGTCCCATTTTTGACGTCAGTAAAGTATTGGGCCAGCGGGACCACGTTTGCGTGATGGGCGTTGAAGTAAGTGAAGTAGGAGAAATAGGTGTGGCCATCAACGGTGTAGATTTTCCAGGAGATGTGGTTGTTGTCCATCACCTCAAAGATGGTTTTCGCCGTGATCTGCTGCGGTGGGGGCACCACAAACCCCTGCGAGGTAGCCGCCATCCAGTAAAACCGGTTGGGATGGGTGCGGGTTGGAGCAGGAGAAAACCAGCGATCGGAAGTGGCAAAGTTTGAGGCCATGAAGTAGTAAAACGGCAGATCGCTGTCGTCATAAAAGCCCATGGCGCGTTTGCCGGTGAAATCAGTGAAATTGGGCTGGCCATTCACGAACTCATCATGGGCAAACTTTCCTTCAATGAAAGCGAACCCGTCCATGGTAAAGACCCCGGTCCCCGTGTGAAAGAGGTTCCATATGCGGTGGGTCTCATTCCACGAAGGTGTCAGGTTCTCTGAGCATGCGCTCTGCATGTGGAATGCTTTGATCGGCGGCCCAGCCTGGCCCGTAACAGGGTCATAGCCCGGAGTGGAAACATTTGTGGGAGTCTTGTCGGTACCGGTTGTCCATGTATCCACGTCCTGAGGAAGCGGAGGCGTTTGCTTTGCCCGGTATGCGTTCAATTGACCGAAATAATGGTCGAAGGAACGGTTCTCCTGCATGAAGAGAATGATGTGGTTCACCGAAGTGGCGAGACTTCCGGCAGTTGGAGTTGGAGTCGGCGTGGGAGCAGAACCGCCGCCAAGGCCGGCACAGGCAGAAAGCAGCAACGAGAGAAGAACCAGACAGCAACACCCCACAGTACGACGATACGGCATGTGAAACTCCTGGGTACCGGGCCTCCCAAGGCACACGGAAGGCATTTCATCTGAGCCATGTGATAGCTGCTGCTGAAAGCAGGTTGCCCCAGCAGTTCTGATCCGGCAGTTTCCCTCTGAAAAACCTGCCTGTGGTTGCGCAGATTTATTAAGGGATTAGGGCCGGCCCAGGGCAGACCCCCTCCCAGCGGATTGCCTGAAATATGACGATCTAGGCTCTGTGTGATTTGCTGTGGATCAGAGGCCAGCGTTTGATGGGACGCCAGTTGCCGGTCTTCCAGTCAGCGTATTCGGTTTCCAGGAGAAAGCTGGGATCGATGTTGAAGTGCAGTGTGGTCTTGTCCTGGAAGCAGATGTCAATGCTGTGGCTCTCAGATGAGGTAAAGAACTCGACGTAATCCACGATTTTGCCTTTCACCTCTTCCA
>DASSJE010000317.1:0-4798 GCA_035691365.1 Terriglobia bacterium | reverse complement strand
CCTCGTGCGAATACCGGTAGGGAAAAGATATCGGCGTCAAGCTGGGCGAAGCGATCTGACTGCCGATCAGCAGCATTCGATCATAGAGACCCGGGTACCAGGCACCGCTGGTGATGGGTGAATTTCCTATGCCCAGCCACTGAATGTACTCATCAGAGCCTTCCGAAAGGTGGCCATCCCCGATGGAACCCAGCTCAATCTGATACGGGCCGTTCCACCAGACGACTTTCCCCAGAGAATGCGCGTACTTGATCAGCCTGGAAGCGAGGAGGCAAATAGCATAGCCCATACGGTATGCCGGCTTTCCGTCATGGATGGAAAAGCCATCATCGTGTGCATAATCGAGAAGATCATAATGTGACTGGTCCTCGAAGATGCCATCGGCTTCGGGGTAATATGCGAGCAGGTTCTTGAATTGCTGCTCGACGTACTCCGCCCATTTGCTTCCTGGCCGGGGGTCTACAACGGTATTCTCATACCACGCAGGCACAAGGTCCCCATTAGAGTCCCGCACCTCGTCATGCATGAATCGGCCAGCCGCATAACGGTCCCAGCATTCGCTGGGCTGCCAGTACATTAAAGCTTTGATGTCATAGCAGTGAAGCAGATGGATGAAGTTATTAACTTTTTCACGGGTCTCCCAGGGTGTCAGCTGCTTTTCCACATAATTCCTGATCAACTCAAAAGGAGCGTGGGGTAAAAGCACTTCGGGAGGCGCGCTCATCTTTTCCCACGCCCAATGATCGTCCATGGCGGGCGTCCAGGCCGGCTGGTCGGGAAAATATTTGCCAAGGAACGGATACGTAAAGTGGACTTCCACCCAGCGCACGCCCTGCTGGCGCCATTGGCGCACTTGCTCCTCCGGCGCTGTCGGGCTCCATAGAAACGGCCCATTGATCCTGATGGCCGCAGCGTCGTGGACATAGAAATGGTCCGGATATTTGGTCCGAACATAATCCAGTCCCGGCCGCCAGTCTGATGGGTGAAGGTCAAGAAAAAGTTGCGTGCTGACTTCGCTCCGGGGTTCGAGCCTCAAGTCCAATCGTCCGGCCTGCACGGCCCCAGAGGTTGCAATCGTGACCTGGAAACCCTGGATGGGAATGGTTAGAGGGCTCAGCAGGGTGATGCCCGCATTCGCCGACTGACTATAGAAAGTTGCGGACGGAATTACGAGAGGCATTCCCTCCGCACGGTATCCATAGGTCAGATTGCGGGGCGCAGGGAGGTAGGGATGAGGATCGGCCCCCGGAAGAAATGCTCTGAAGTCCGCAGGCAGCCCGCCCAAATCAAACAGCACGCTCAGGTCGCGGCGTTTGTTTGTCTTGTTTCGCAGACCAACTTGCAGCGCCAGGTCGCTGGCAGCCGAAAAAGTGAATTGCACTGACAGGTCCGGCAAATCTTCCGAGAAAAAAACCGTTGCGGGTGTTGCCTGAAAGTTCTTAACTGGCCCCTGCAGCACCTCAACCTTCTTGCTGACCTCATCCCGGACGGAAACCACGATCGGAGACTGGAGGAAATTGGAACCGTTCTTGAACGCGAGAGACGTTAGCCGGCCGGTTGCTTCGGAGATGCCGGCCCGGAAGTTCTTCCCAGCCAGCCAGGCCACGCCGGTGTTTTGCGGGGCACTCCATCCACAGATCGGCGCCAAAAGAAATCCCATAACCGCCAGTCTGATCCGGTATTTCATGCTTCACTCACATTAGCGGGGATCGTATTCAGAATATCCTCGCAGGTGTTTATGACCCGTTGGGAATCGGGTTTTCTTTGCACGAGTGGGAACCCCTGTTTGACCCACTTTTCTTCGATCTCGTTATATTGCCTGTCCAGCTCATCGCTGCGGTAGAGTTGCCTCTGCCTCAAACCAAGAAGTTCCCGAAGAGTCTGAATGTAGACGCGGACTCTCGGCCAGTAGTAACCATGGACCAATTCATAATAATCCCGGCACGCGTAGTCGCGGATCACCCCCGCCCACAAAGTCAGGATGTCCCGGGCACGTTCCGCGACATCGGGTGGCGCGCCATCCAAAGCTTCAGCTTTCCGGATGAACCGGCTTAACCAATAATAATCATCGTGGCTGAGCAACGTCTCGATTCCGCCCATAATCTTTTCAAGAAGTGCGGCTTCCCGCTCGAAGGATTCCGAGTCTAGCGCGCCCAATGCAACGTCCAATTGCCACAAGTGGTAGTTAAAGAGATCCGCGAGGTACTGACGTCCAATGTCATTCAAATCGTGCAGGTAAAGCGGGTTGTCCCGGAGCGCTTGCTGGGCTCGAAGGGCCTGCTCCAACGCGCGTCGAAGATGGGGAATAAAGGCAGTCCGGTCTGCAACGCGGAACCTGAAATAAGGTTGCGCTCCCAGCCGGTGCCAGTAGGCTGGTTGAGTCAAATCATCCGAACCGTATACGCTGGCCAGCAGCTCATGAAGCGCACCTTGCATTACGGGCGCTGCGGCCTCCCCGTACCGCTCGACCGCATATTCATGGGTGAATGATGATAAGCTGACTTCCCCAGGATTCCATCCTAATCTGGCAAGGAACTCGTAATAAAAATAGTTGTGATGAATCGTTTCGGGGTTGGGGTAGAAGCCAACGCAGCGGTTCGCGTCTTGATCATCCACAACATCATGAAACTGTTTTTCAATAAAGGCCATATTGCCGTGCATGTTCGTATCACCGGCAAAAGAATAAACGATGCCGAGATGCCACGGCCTCCCGAAAAAGTAGCTGGTCTTCTTGTAATAGGGAACCATTTCCGCCCACTGATCAAGAATCCGCACTCGGTCTTCAGGTATTCCGTCCAGATGCTCCTGGATCAATTCTGGTGTCCAGCGGTCCGGATGAAACAGGTAGCTCCATGCTGACAGGAAGCCGACACCGCGGGGGTCCACTTCATTGACGATCCGGAAATTAGACTTTCCGACGGTTCGGCAGACATCCCTCACTTCTTCAGGAGTTCCATAAATCTCGCACTCCAGATAATTTTCCAGCCAGTACAGGTGATCAGTTCCATAAAGCGAATTGTATTCCTCAAGAAAATCTCGCCCGACCTGATGGTACGTAGTACCTGCAGGGTGCAGGTAATGTTGTTTGGGCAGCCCTGCCCAGGAAATTTCAAATGTCTTCGCGTCCGGATGGACGTGCACGAATTCTGGAGGAACAATCCCTGGTACAGCCGGCCCGAGTGTGCGCATGCCGCGGGAACGCGCATACCGGATAACCTGCTGGTTCAGCTTGCTCTGTTCCTCCCGCCATCCTGCGGAAAGAGGTGGCCGGACCCCGTATTTGACTGGGGCAAAGATTTCATACGGAGACCCGGAGAACGAATCGTCGGGAATATCCACGCCATGTTTCTTCCAGACTTTTTTCCAGATCACGTCCTCACCGGGAGTATCCCAGAGGGTCAGAATATTAAAGCGATTCTTAAGCGTCCAATCGATGTAGGACTCCCAGTCGGGAATGTCCCACCATGGCGCGCTATACCAGTACAGAGTCAGATTCATCTCCATACGTTCACTAAAGCGAGGCACGGCCACGATGTCAGCGCCCTGCGCAGGGACCCGGTCACGCCTGGGGACATGATCGCCGTCCTGAAAAAAACCGACATGGCAGTACTTCTCAAGGTAATGATAGACAGCGTAAAGCGTGGCAATTCCAGTCCCCCCCAAAAACAAAACCTCAGTTCCGTGCTGTCCGGCAAGTGAACGAACAGCATAAGCTTCGGATGCCTCATGGCCGGGATCCTTCATCAAGCCCGAAGCGATACGCTTCACCATGGCTGGAGTCCTGCCGACCAGGAAAGGGGTTTTTGCGCCGCTGACGGTTTCAGGAAGTTCGTCTTTCAAAATGCCTGGATTGCCACCTGTCATGCGGCTTAAGAACTTGTGCAACTCCCGGGCGGCAGCGGTTTCGGGCGATGACTTTGAGTTGTATATGATCAGGATGTCCTGGGCCCCGACATCCCCCACAACGGGATCGCCGGAAGGAATTGCGCTCGATTCCGGAGGTGAAGTCCAGCCATAGGCTCGACTGGATATTGCGGCGGAGACAGCACTCGTTATAAATTCCCGTCTGTCCATATCGTCGTCTCGGCTCCTTTCAGAACTCGCTATCGAACAAGTTGTAAAAAGGGATGGGGCCTTGATATCCTGATGCTTAAGATTAGACAGGTCATTTGGCCAATTGCAAGAGGAAAACAGTTCGCTGCGTTCTCGTCCTTTGAAACACGAAGGGGAGCCGTCCTCGGCATGCTATTATCCACACACCCGGGGATAACCGGAACCTGTATTTCTGCTTTGACATTTCTTCCGCCAGGCTTCAGGCGGTGGTCAATATGCGAGGCGGAGACAACCTGTGGCTTGGCGATGGCGTAGAATTTCTCATCGATCGGGATCGGCACTATACAATGAAATTCCTGCCCGGCGATTTTGCTTATCACATCAACATTTTCAACACAGTATTTGATGATTGCGGAATCCCCTCAGGCGGCCCGGAGCCCTGATGGATGGAATCGCTCAGCGTGAGGTAGAGCTATTGGGTGACTTGGCATTGAGAGGGCCGCGCAAGCGCTAAAAGCTCGCGCAACCATACCATCAGTTAATGGCGCCGGGGCTGTGCCTCAAATCAAAGAAGAAATGATGCACGATCAGCAACTGAGATTCTCTTTTTCAAATATCCTTGCCGCAATTGCCCTCACTCTGGTTGCGGTTGGCATTGAGTCGGCGCCTTTGTCCGCCATCCCGCCTGAGAAACATCGCCCGGCTTCCGTCATTTTGATTTCGGTTGACACTTTGCGTGCAGACC
>DASSJE010000316.1:0-2963 GCA_035691365.1 Terriglobia bacterium | reverse complement strand
GATTTTCTGAGAGCAATTCCGGCCCTCGAAAAACTGGCCAAAGACGCTCCAGGAATTGCTGAGATCCACGCCAACCTAGGGACTGCCTATTATTCCGTGGGACGTTACGAAGATGCTGCCCGGCAGGATCAGGAGGCGCTGAAGCTAAAGCCATCTTTGATCAATGCCCATTTTTTTCTCGGGCTTAGCCTGGCCGAAGGCGGGCGATGCGAAGAAGCAGTGCCATATCTGGAGAAAGACTATCCGCGCGCGCCGTCACCCGATATGAAGCGCACGCTTGGGACCGATGCTTTACGCTGCCATTTGTCCTTGAACCAGACGGACAGAGCCGTTGACCTTTTGCGCTCGCTCAATCGCGACTTCCCCAGCGATCCCGATCTGCTTTACCTCAGCAGCCATGTCTATTCCGACCTCGCCACTCAGGCTTCAGAGCGGCTGCTTGCCACTGCACCCGGCTCATACCAGGCCCACCAGCTCAACGCGGAAGTTCTGGAAATTCAGGGAAAACCCGCCGAGGCAGCTGATGAATATCGGAAGGTTTTGTCGCTGCGGCCCGGTCTGGCGGGAATTCATTATCATCTGGGTGAGTTGATTTTGGCCGGAGCGCCCAGCGGCAACTCCCTGGACCAGGCGCGGCAGGAATTCGAGGAAGAATTGAAGATCGACCCGCGCAACTCGGACGCCGAATACGAATTGGGCGAAATTTCGCGCCAGGCGCGCCAGTGGGACGGGGCCATTGAACATTTCAAGCGGGCGGCGAGCATCGATCCGGGTTTCGCCGAGGCGCTCATCGGCCTGGGGAAATCGCTGGTATCCGCGGGACGGCCGCAAGATGCTGTGGAACCGCTGGAGCGGGCGGTTCGCCTCCAGCCCGAGAATGCAAACGCTCACTATCAATTGTCGTTTGCCTACCGCCGGCTGGGGCGCGAGCAGGACGCGGCCCGCGAGCTGGCGGCTTACAAAGCGAGCCACGACAAGCTGCAGAGCTCCCGGCTGCGCATCCGAACGGGAATGCTGGGTAATATCGCGCAGCCGCAAACCGAAACTCCCCCCGAATAACGAGGCGCAGGAAAACAGAATGCGTTTTTCACGCAGGACATTTCTCCAGGCTGGTGGCGCGGCCGGCTTATTTTTCCCCGGGGCCACTCTGCTCCGGGGGCAGGGCATGTCTTCGCGACACGTGAAGGCTTCAGCCCGGCCCAAGTTTTCCGGAAAGCCCTGGCCGGTGACCTTCACCAATGTCGCCTCTCAGGCCGGACTCAATTTTCCTTCGGTTTACGGAGAAGAGTATAAGAAAAAATATATTATTGAGGCCAATGGCCCCGGCATCGCTTTTTTTGACTACGATCAAGATGGCTGGCCGGACGTCTTTGTGCCCAGCGGCACGCGGCTGGAAGGCTTTCCATCAGGCCAGGAGCCTTCCAATCATCTTTATCACAACAATCGCGACGGCACGTTTACCGACGTCACTCAAAAGGCCGGGCTCACCCGCACAGGTTGGTGTTATGGCGTCTGCGTGGGCGATTATGACAACGATGGCCATGATGATTTATTCCTGACCTACTACGGCAAAAACATTCTTTACCACAACAACGGTGACGGGACTTTCACCGACGTCACCGGGAAAGCGGGTCTGCTGGAATCGCGAGTGCGTTATGGAACGGGCTGTACGTTTGTGGACTACGACCGCGACGGCCACCTGGATCTGTTTGTCAGCCGGTACATCGATCTCGATTTGGCCAAAACGCCGGTAGGCGGCGCCAGCCGGTATTGCAAATACATGGACGTGCCGGTGAATTGCGGTCCGCTTGGTCTTCAGCAGGAGGTTTGCACGCTTTATCACAACAACGGTGACGGGACTTTCACCGACGTTTCCGCAAAGGCCGGAATCCTGAAACCGGGTACGCGTTACGGCCTCACTGCCGTGGCATTCGACTATGACAATGACAGATGGCCGGATTTGTTCGTGGCCTGCGACTCCAGCCCCAACCTGCTCTACCACAACAACCACAACGGAACGTTCACCGAAGTGGGCATGGAATCGGGCTGTGCGGTGAGTGGCGACGGGCAGGAGCAGGCTAACATGGGCGTGGCCGTGGGTGACTATGACGGCGACGGATTCATGGACATGTTTCTTCCTCACTTCAGCGACGACACGCCAATCCTCTACCACAATCAGAAGGGTGAGTTTTTTGACGACTCAACCAACGCCGCCGGCCTTGCCGTCAATACCAGGTATGTTTGCTGGGGAGTTGATTTCGCCGACTTTGATAACGACGGCTGGCTGGACATCTTTAATGTTACGGGCACCGTCTATCCGGAAGTGGAGAAAGTTTTTCCTGACTACAAATTCAAAACCCCGCGCGTGGCCTACCGCAATCTTGGCAACGGCTCGTTTGAGGAGGTGACTGAGATCAGCGGCCCGGCCCTGCTCGAGCCACACTCCAGCCGGGGCTGCGCGTTCGGCGACTTCAACAATGACGGTAACATAGACGTCCTGGTGCTGAACATGAGCGAGCCGCCCTCTCTTCTGCGCAATGACAATCGCAGCGGGCATCATTGGTTAAATGTGAAGTTGATCGGCACGCGGTCAAACCGCTCGGCCATCGGCGCCCGAATCATAATCGCGGCGGGCGATCGCCGGCAGGTGAGGGAGGTTCTGAGCGGCTCGAGTTACATCTCGCAGAGCGACTTGCGGCAGCATGTGGGCCTGGGTGCTGCCCGCAAAGCCGAATCGATAGAAGTACGCTGGCCCAGCGGCCACGTGGAGGCCGTGCGCAACGTCGACGCTAACCAGTTCATTGTGATCGAAGAGGAAAAGGGCTGGCGTAAAGCTTGAATCGCACCCGGCCATTGATGGGTCCTGCGAGGATTTACTTAGTTACCTTCCGGGGTATGGCTGTATGCTTCGGCGCGGGTTGAGCCGCGGCTGGCGGTCCAAATTATTGGCGCTCCAATTTATT
>DASSJE010000315.1:0-3609 GCA_035691365.1 Terriglobia bacterium | reverse complement strand
AGCCGCTCGATCGGCGGCACGTCGGCGGCAGCGTCGTTGAACGCGTAAACGCCGTGCGAGCGGGCAATCTCCACAATCTCCTTGCCCGAAACTTTTCCGCGGTCTTCATTGATGTGCAGGAAGTGGATAGCCAAGGTTTTGGGATTGATGGCATTGATCATCTCTTCTTTGGTTTCCACTTCAACCAACCTTGCGCCCGTCTGTCGGATTTGGTGATCAAACGGATTGCGATGGGCCCTCTGAATGATCACCTCGGTTTTGGGGAACTCCGTGACGTCGGGGCAGGCCTTGATGCGCGGCGCCAGGTCTTCCGTCATCATGCCGGCGTAGGCAACCAGAATGCCGGCCGCCGCCCCGCAGGTGACGAGGCCGGTGTAGCCCTCCGGCCAGTTGCAGAGCTTCGCCATCCATTTGCCGGCCGCCACCTCGAGATCATTAATGCTGACGCAGTGCTCATTGCCTTGCCGGAAGAGCTCCATGGATTCGGAGGGAATGATGGACCCGCCAATCACAGTGAGCGTGCCGTTGATGTTGATCAGCGGCGTTACGCCGAGTTCGCCCCAGACGTCGCCGGTGGACCCCAGCCCGCTCTTGATGGGCACAACCGGTTTGCCATCGACCGGCGAATTGGACTTTTTTGCAAAAGACATTTCCCCCGGCACCAGCGCTCCGCCGCTTGTGACGGCAAGCGCGGATAAAAATGTACGCCGGCTCCATGTCGGTTTGGAATCGCTCATTGCTTCCTCCCTTTTCTGGCCTTTCTATCGCCCTCAAAATTTGCTGCGTGGCGGCTGGCAGCGGCGGCGCCGGTTTTTGTGCGGTGGGCAACTGGCGCCAATCTCGCGGTGCAGACTGTAACGTGGTCCTCAGGGTTTGAGACCAGTGTTGAAGTTGTACCATCCAACGCAACGCCGCATCTTATCACAAGCGAGACAGGGTAAAGATATTGTTTGGGCGTGCGGATCGCAGGCAGGGCAGAGAAGGGGTGGGTGTGCATCACGGACATTGCACATGCGCTGAAGGGTGGTGCATCCGTAGTATATCTTCGCCCTTGCTCTACTGTGGAAGGCAGCACGGTGATAAATTAGAGAGTAGCCATGCGAGGGCGCAGCAATGGGCATCGATACACACGCACTTTACTTTTTACGGTGTGTCAAAAGCAAGCAACCGTTAGGCGACGTGATCACTATCGGGCGTCAACGGCTGGACGTTGTTGAGGCCACGGTGAAGAAAGTCGTCGGCGCGGGGCCGTCCTACAAGAACCAACCCTACTGTGAAGATTTGCTGAGGGAATATTTCGGCGCAACCAAAGTGGATTCACTCGACAACTCATCTTTTGAAAACGCGACTCACGTTCACGATATGAATGGGCCGCTGCCGGAAAGGCTTTATCAAAAATATGACACCGTGATTGACGGCGGGAGCCTCGAGCACGTTTACAACGTACCCCAGGCGTTAAAGAACTGCTCCCACCTTTGCAAACCGGGCGGCCAGATCCTGCATTTTTCTCCGGCAAACAATTTCTGCGGGCACGGATTCTGGCAGCTTTCGCCCGAACTGTTTTTTTCCTTGTATTCGGCCAAGAACGGCTACCGCGATACGGAAGTCCTGATCGCAGACTTATCGGATGCAACAAAATGGTACAAAGTGAAAGAACCGAAGGGCGGGAGGCGCGTGGTTGTCTATTCGCTGACGCGGCTGAACGTGCTGGCGCGGACGGTGCTGCAGAGAGCGGACTTTTCGCATTCGTCGGTTCAGCAGAGCGATTATGTCTTTGAATGGGGAAATTCCTTGCCCACAGCATCAAGGCCGGATCTGGAGTCGGCCGCCAGGAAACAAAAACTGAAGGCAATTCCGCTCCTCTATCCTCTCTTGGCCCCGCTCTATCATCACTACTTGTGTTCCAAAGCAAAGACCGGCCTGAACGGGAAAAATCCCGGGCTGAGCGTGGTTGACATCAGGTCCTGCCTCTACTCACATAGATCCTGCTTCATAGTGCTCCAAGCGTGGGTGTGTGTGCCGGGCTGGTTCTAGACGGCCCGCCGGGCCGCCCGTGGATGCCTTGTGTTCCTGAAGATGTTCCATTTCATGATTAGAAGATGAGCAGCTGAAGAGATGCTGAGAGCGATCGAAACGCATGCGAAAATCACGACTATGAGAGCAAGGCCCAGGCTGACCCAGGCCAGGTATTCGAGAAGAGTGTAAGTAATACCGCTCATCGTTGTCTTCCAAGCTCAACCATAAATGAAGCCGTTGAGGCGCGTCTGTGACGCCTGGAACCCTCGCTTGTGACCGACATTCCGTATTGCGTGCGCAGCGCAGGACTGACCCTTTGCTGGCAAACGTGCGACGAGGGAGTGTGGGTGATAAACTGTGGCAGTTAACTCCGCGTGGGGCGAGGAGGCAGCCGGGTCCGGAGCGTGGGGATCTGACAAACTGGGGGAATCCTATGAACAGGCGTGATTTCAATTTGCAGGCACTGAAACTTGCGGGCGCCGGGGGATTGGCGGCGTGGCTGGGTGCGGGCAGGAGGGCGCTCAGCGCCGCTGAGAGCGGCGACCTGAGGCTGAAGGGTGCTTATCGCTTCTCGCGCGGGCGCTGGATTTACGTGCATCTTGAAGGCACGCCGGCGGAGATTGGTTTTCAGCATGGGTATCTGCTGGGTCCTGAAATTGAAGACGCCTTCAAGTCCGTCGTGCTTACCAACCTGCGCGGCACGGGAAAATCTCGCGACTTTTTCCGCCGCGCGTCGCGTGAGATGTTGTGGCCCAGGGTTGATGCCGAATACCAGGCTGAAGTGGAAGGCATCTACCGCGGCTTGCAGGCTCGCGGGGCCAAAATGGATCTTGACGACGTGATCTGGCTGAACGCCATGGAAGAACTCTCCGACTATTACGTGCCATGGTATGACGCGAGGCACAAGACCGCCACGAACAAGCGTCCGGTGAGCCCTGGCAACTGCAGCGCTTTTGTGGCAACGTCGAGTTACACGAAAGGCGGGCAGATCGTGATGGCCCACAGCCTGTGGACCAGTTACCTGCACGGTGAACGCTGGAACATTATTTTCGATATCGTTCCCAAGCAAGGCCACCGCATTCTGATGGACGGATTCCCGGGCGTGATTACCAGCGACGATGACTTTGGCATCAATTCCGCGGGCATCATGATTACGGAAACCACCATCACACAATTCCACGGATGGAATCCGGACGGCATTCCCGAGTTTGTCCGCGCGCGCAAGGCGATGCAGTATGCTTCGTCGATTGACGACTATGTCCGCATCATGCTCGATGGAGACAACGGAGGTTACGCCAACGACTGGCTGCTGGGCGACCGGAAAACGGGGGAAATCGCCCGGTTTGAACTGGGACTCAAGGACCATCGCGTGTGGCGGACCAAAGACGGCCATTATGTGGGTTCCAATTTCGCAAGCGATCCAAAACTGATCGCGGATGAAACCACGTTTGACCCCCATGACCTCTCTTCATCGCCCAACGCGCGGCGCATTCGCGCGGAGCAGTTGATGAAAGAGTGGAAGGGACGCATCGATATCAGCCTGGGACAGAAATATCTCTCGGACCACTACGACACCTGGGAGAAGAGGGAACA
>DASSJE010000314.1:0-3465 GCA_035691365.1 Terriglobia bacterium | reverse complement strand
GCAAAGCTGAGCCCGACTTCTACGGGACCAGCAACCTGCAGATTGTCCAGCCGCAGTTTGAGATCATCCCTGAAAGTGAGACCGCCGAAAGCGGGTCATTGGAAGTGGGGCGCGTGGTACCCATTTATGAATCGGTGGGCCAGCTCGGACCTCGCGTCCTGCGCCGGCTGGTCCGGTCGGCTTTGGAATCCGTCGGCGATCAGTTTCCGGAACTGCTGCCCGCATCGGTGCGGAAGAAGAACAAACTGGTGAGCCGTGCCTCAGCCTTTCGCCTCACCCATTTCCCGGACAGTGCACACACTTTCGATGAGCTGGCTCGTTTTCGGACGCCGCCCCAGATTCGGCTGATCTTCGAAGAGCTGTTCAACGTCAGCGCCGGGCTTGCCTTGAAGCATCGCAAGGCCAAATCAGCTCCGGGCATCCAATTCCGCGTGACGGACGACCTTCGCCGGAACATCAAGACTATCCTTCCCTTTCATCCCACAGCCGCTCAGAAGCGGGTCCTGAAGGAAATCGCTGATGACATGTGCTCATCCCGCCCGATGAACCGCCTGTTACAGGGCGATGTGGGTTCGGGCAAGACCATAGTGGCCGTTCAGGCGGCCCTGCTGGCTTTGTCAAATGGCTACCAGGTGGCCTTGATGGCGCCTACGGAGATTCTGGCCACCCAGCATTATCTATCCATCCGCAAGTTGTTGGGGCCCTTGCCCTACAAAGTTGATCTGCTGACCAGCGGCCGCAACACGCGCGCAAAATCGGAACTGAAGGCCGAGCTTGCCGGGGGTGAGACCCACATTGTTGTGGGAACCCATGCCCTGATTGAGCGTGACGTGGAATTTGCCAGATTGGGGTTGGTGATCGTTGATGAGCAGCACCGCTTCGGCGTCCTGCAGCGCTACCGGTTGATCCGCAAAGGGCAGGTGGCGGACGTGCTGGTGATGACCGCAACACCGATACCGCGGACCCTTGCGCTGACGCTCTACGGCGATCTCGACTTTTCGGTCATCGACGAACTTCCACCTCACCGTTCGCCGATTGTGACGCGGCTGGTGGACGAAAATGGCCGCGAGCAGGCGTTTGACTTTGTCCGCAACAAGGTGCGCGCCGGCGATCAGGCCTATGTGGTCTATCCCGTAATCGAGGAATCGGCCAAGTTGGATTTGCGGCCTGCGCTGAAAATGTTTAGCCATCTTTCGGCCAACGTCTTTCCGGAGTTCCGGGTGGGGCTGTTGCATGGAAGGCTTTCCAGCACCGAAAAGGATGAAGTGATGGAACGCTTTAAGGAAGGCGATACCCGTATCCTCGTCTCGACCACAGT
The DNA here is from genome assembly GCA_035691365.1 of Terriglobia bacterium. Classification (GTDB taxonomy): domain Bacteria; phylum Acidobacteriota; class Terriglobia; order UBA7540; family UBA7540; genus SCRD01. The sequence continues at coordinate 2,147 of DASSJE010000314.1, read as the reverse complement.
AGTTGAGGTGGGCGTGGACGTGCCCAATGCAACCGTCATGCTGATAGAACACGCCGAGCGGTTCGGCCTTTCGCAGCTCCATCAATTGCGTGGGCGCATCGGGCGCGGAAGGAAAAAGTCATACTGCCTGCTGCTGGCCACAGATCCGCGAACCCCGGAGGCCGACGAGCGACTGCGAACCATGACCGAAACCACAGACGGGTTCAAAATTGCCGAAATCGACCTCAAGCTTCGCGGGCCCGGAGAGTTCTTTGGAACGCGCCAGTGGGGAATTCCCGCCTTCCGCATTGCCAACCTGCTGCGGGACAAGGAAATCCTGGAGTGGGCCAGGCGCGAGGCAAAGGCTTTTGTTGAGCACCCGGAATCGAGTGAGGAATTTGACGCTTACGTCCGCTTCCTGCGGAATGAGTGGTCGCGGCGATACGGCCTGGCCGGAGTAGCCTGAGGGTCATACCGAAAGTGAAGATGTGGTCTAATGTAGGGTTGCATTTCTGACTCTTACCGATGCAAGGGCGCGCATGCGAATTATCTCAGGCCAGAATCGAGGACACCGGATTCAGACACTGAAGGGCGCGCAACTGCGCCCCACTTCAGACCAGATGCGCGAAACGCTTTTCGATGTCCTGGGATCGGGCGTGCTCGACTCAACTTTTCTGGATGCCTACGCCGGCACCGGCGCAGTGGGTCTGGAAGCCCTGAGCCGCGGCGCTAAGGAAGTGGTTTTTGTGGAATCCCATCGAGCCGCGAGTGATCTGATCCGCAGGAATCTGGCTGCCCTGAAGATAGAAGATGGTTTTTACCTGATGAACACGAAGGTACTGACCGCCATCGAAAGGCTCGATGAAGAAGGCAGTTCGTTCGATTTTATTTTTCTTGACCCGCCTTACGGCGAAGCGCGCGAATATCATCACGTGCTTCGGCAGCTTGGCCGCTCCCATTTGCTCACGCCCGCAACGCTGGTCGTCGCCGAGCACTCGCGCCACTTTTTTTTGGAAGAGAAATACAGCCGGTTGGAACGGACGCGGAGCATCCGCCATGGCGACACGCAACTGACGTTCTACAAGCTCGCTCCATCAGTGGCGGAAGGTGTCGAAGAGGCGAATCCTTGACGTGTAAGCGGCGCCCATCAGTTTCTTGACCGCCAGCGCGATTATCCCCTAAACTTGGCTGAGCAACCTGTAAACAAGGTGTTTGAAGGTTTCAAGACCGTGGCGGGGTAGCTCAGTGGTAGAGCGAGGGTCTCATAATCCCTAGGTCGGGAGTTCGATCCTCCCCCCCGCTACCAGACAATTCAATGACTCGCAGTGTGCAGCGTTCATCGGCTCTTCACCCGCACTGCCAGCTGGAAGCCCAGCTGGTGCCTGCTCCCTTAATTTGATCTCATCTCACAGGCGCTGGGACCGTGCAAGGCATTCTGCCGGACTTTTAAAGAGGCCGCGGCGTCATCTGCACTCCCGCAGAATACTTGATAATGCCGGGGAAGGTCAGACAGTTAGCCAACATAAGTTGTCGACGCTATGGTCCGACGGCTCGTCCCATTCGAAAGCGCGCCAAAGCCGTTAGGAATCAGGTGTCTTCTGCGATTTGCAAGCACCCTAAAATCATAAGAATGCGCCCAGACGTGATTCGGAATCTGGAGAAATCCAGAGATGATTTTCGGCCAGAATGTGATCTGTATCACTACGAGCCGTGATGGATATCACAGCGCATGCCTCCTCCTCAGATTAATAATTCAAATCGTTCGAAACAATCGGTTCTTATGGAATGATTGAATCGAACAGAACTACTCATTTGAACATGATGCAACTGACGCCGGTAATGGAAAAATTCGTGGAATGCTGGGGCGAAATGGGAATCAAGTGGGGAGTGAACCGGACAGTTGCGCAGGCCCACGCAATATTCTATTTGTCGCCCAACCCACTCAGCGCAGATGACATCGCTGCAACTCTCGCCTTCGCCAAATCCAACATCAGCACCTGCCTTCGGGAACTGGAGGGCTGGGGGCTGGTTCGGCCAGTTCATATTCGTGGGGACCGGAGGCAGTACTACGAAGCAATCAAGGAACCATGGGAAATGTTCCGCCGCATCCTGGACGAGCGTAAACGGCGGGAGATTGATCCCATGGTGGCCGTATTACAGGAATGTTA
>DASSJE010000313.1:0-13287 GCA_035691365.1 Terriglobia bacterium | reverse complement strand
ATCAGGCGAGCAAACTCGCGTCTCGCTGGCAAAGGCCATGCTCAACCAGCCGCGGTTGTTGCTGCTGGATGAGCCCACGGCATCGCTCGACCCCGCAAGCGCCCGTGAAATCCGTTCCCGCATTCGTGACTTTGCCGCAACCAGCGAAGCGGGCGTGCTTTGGACGTCACACAACATGTACGAGGTTACGGAAGTCTGCAGCCGCGTGCTGTTTCTTTCGCACGGCAAGATTCTGCTGGAAGGCGATCCCAAAACTTTGCCCGCCGATTATGGGAAAGAGTCACTGGAAGACCTGTTCGTAACCGTGGCCCGCGAACCGCTGAGCCTGGAGGATTGACAACGATGTCCGCCCGCCTGCGCCGGGTTGCCGCCATTCTGCTTCGATTGTTCTACCTGCTGCGGGGCAGCTCCGCGCGGGTGGTGCCGCTTTTCGCCTGGCAGGCGGTGGACATTGTGCTGTGGGGGTTCATCAGCCGCTACCTGAACACGGTTTCCACCGCCCGGTTTAATTTTATTCCCGCACTGCTTGGAGCCATCATTCTGTGGGATTTTCTCGTGCGCGCGCTGCACGGAGTGATCGTCGCTTTCATGGAAGACGTGTGGTCGCGCAACTTTCTGAACATCTTTGCCGCGCCAATCGCCATCTCGGAATATCTCATCGGCCTGGTGCTATTCAGCATTGCAACCAGTCTGGTGGTGTTGGCGGTGATGGTCATCCTGGCAACAGCGGTGTTCGGGCTCCACTTTTTCACGATTGGGGCGATGCTGTTCCCATTCCTCCTTCTGCTTTTTCTCTTTGGAGTCGCCCTGGGAATCTTCGGCGCGGCAATCGTTCTGCGCTGGGGGCCAGCCGCAGAGTGGCTCATCTGGCCCCTCCCTGCCCTGCTGTCGCCGCTGGCCTGCGTGTTTTATCCGCTGTCAACGCTTCCCCACTGGCTGCAGTGGGTGGCGCGCCTGGTGCCGCCGACCTACGTTTTTGAGGGCATGCGGGGCGTGGTGGAAGGCCACGGCGCCCAATTCTCACCCATGCTGATTTGCGCCGCTCTCACCACCCTGGCATTGCTCATGGCCTGCGGCGCCTTCCTGCGCGTCTATCATCATGCAGTGCGCACCGGCCTCATCGCGCGCTACAGCGCCGAGACGGTCAGCTAAACTCGCGATGCGCGACCCGCAAATTGCTCCGCTGATGGCGCGGTTGTATACTCGTTCGCGTTCCGGAAAGGGAGCATCGAATGACACGACGCAGAGGAGTCCCTGCTTTTGGCATTATCGCCGCGCTCATTTTCATAACCAGTGCGATCAGCCCTTTGCTTTACGCACAGTCGGCCGGAGTTCTGACAAATCTTGAGATCGGATCGTACAAGACCAACATCGAGTACCTGAGATTTCCGCTCGACCAGCCGCTCTCTGCTTCGCGATTCGACTATACAGCGACCGTGGGGAAGGTGCACACCGCTAAGGTCTTCATCACGGCCAGCACGCCGGCCAATACTGGCGCTCAATTGAAGATCAATGGAGTCACGGTGAAATCCGGCGAACCGTGTGAGGTGGACCTGGAGGAAGGCGCCAACCGGTTTGTCATCACCCTCTCTACTCCCCAGGCGCCCTTTGCGCGCTATCACCTGACCGTCTACCGGAAAGATTTTTCGAAGACCTACACATCCGAGAAGCTCGGCAAAGGCATCTGGCGTATCTTCGATTTCGGTGGAATTCGCGGGAACGAAAGCTTCTACCTGGTGGCGGGGAAGAACCGCGCCCTGCTGCTGGATACCGGCATGGGCAAGGGCGACCTGCCCGCATACCTCCGCACGCTGACCTCGCTGCCTGTCGCCGTCGCCATCACGCACGGCCATGGCGACCATTTCCTGCAGGTCAACGAATTTAAAAACAGCACCGTGTACATATCCGAAAAGGACGCCTCCCACCTGCCACCCGGCTACATCACGCCCAAATTCAAATGGATCAAGAACGGTGACGTGATCGACCTCGGCGGGGGCCGGCAATTTGAGGCGATCCATGTGCCCGGGCACACACTGGGATCAATGGTCTATCTGGACCGCAAAGATAATATCGCCGTTACCGGTGATGCAGTCGGCTCGGGCATGATGGTCTACCTTTTCATGCCGAGCTGCACTGCACTCGACCAGTATCTGAGGGAGTTGCAGCATCTTCAGAAAAAGTTGAAAGGCCTCGATCATATGACCCTGCTGGTGGGCCATGCCTACCAGGAAAAGGTGCCCCTGACGGGCGCCGCGGCAGAGGAGTACGTTTCAGACATGATCGCCGCGGTGGAAAAGGTTCTCATCGGCCAACTGCAGGGCCGGCAGGTCTTCTCGACCTTTGGCAGTGATAAGCTCGAATTGCGCGAGTTGAATGTGGGACTGGCCGGGTTATGGTATAACCCGAAGAACCTGCGCACGGCGCCGGCCGCGCTGGATGATCTGGACCTGAAGACACCGGCGGGCAAAGTGCTCGAGTGGAGGCCGTGGTTTTCATCCTCTGTGACCCGTTACACCGCCAAGATGCCTGAACAGACCGACACTCTGGAGGTGACTCCGGCCGCGTATTGGCCGAATTATAAAAAGTTGACTGTGAACGGCACCGGGATGAAGTCCCGTGCTACGCACATCGTCAAACTCAATCCCGGCGAAAATAGGATCGAAGTTACGGTTACCGGGAACGACGGTTCGACGAGAACGTACACCGTGCAAGTCACGCGATGATCGCAGTCAGGGGGCGCAGGCTCCTCCCACGGGAAGCACAGCGCTTTTCAGCATCCGGATTTTAATTGCGATTAGCCAGAGGCTGCAGCGAGTTGCAGGAAGGCCGTGACTTGAGATGCGGAAGGTCAGGCGTTGCCGGCGGCGGGTCACCAAAATCCAGCGGGGCCTTGAGGCGGATTTCCAGCGTAGTGCCGGGCTGAAGCACAATGCGCTTTCCACGCGTGACGAGCAGCAGGATGAGGCCGCCAACGCCCTCGGAGGCGCTGCTGATGGAGCTGGCATCCGCCAGACCGCTGGCGTCGATCAAACCTTCAGCTGATGAGGAAGGTTTGACTTTTCCAACTTCTCCAACGTCACCATTTTCTTTTTTTGCCTCATCGGCAGACAAGCGCGCACCTGCCAGGGAATAAACGGCGGAGCGAATGGGCCACGTTTTCCCGTCAGGCAGGATCAGGCTGTCCATCCTGATGCCCAATTGAGCCTTGCCGATAATACGACCCGGGCGGTCAACCTCTGTCACATGCCCTCTGACAAAGCTATGCGCAGGGATGAGAATGTGATTGTTCACAGCCACCGGGAAAATTGTCTCACAGTAAACATTCTGGCCCCCGAAGGCGGTTCTTGAATTGATTGTATTTTTGAGTTGAAGCGGAATGATAGTTCCGATTGGAGCAGTCTCACCTGCGGGTTTCGGGTCCATTTGAGCTGCGAACAAGAACGCTGGCTTTATCAGGCCGATTGACAATGCAAAGACCAGGAGCCACAATCTGGAAGCCCGTCTTGATGTACCGGACTCTTTAACATAGTGCATTCTTGGACCCTTCCAGCCTGTCTGCGTGTTCGAGCTCAGATGCCACCCGCAACCTCGCTTCAAGCGGCGGTACGGGCCGATACGGGGGGAAAGCTGGAGTCCATGGCGTTTCTTCAGCCGTGGCCGTCATTACATTTGAGCTTGCGCAGTGGTGCTCTGGCTTTTGCCTTCGCGGCACGCCGTTGTGGAGTGCTCGAGCATGTCTACGGCTTCTGCGATTGAGGGTGGCTTTGGGAGCGGGACATAGGATCGCGAGCTGTCGTTGAAATGCACGTGGAGTTGTCCAAATATCAGTTTGCTCCCATCAAGATCTACCTTGAGGTACGTTGCTTTCCAGCTTCCACCGGCAATTCTTGATTGTTGCAAGGCAAAATGCCCTCCCGCATGAACGCTGGCCAGAAATCCCCATCCGAAGTTTACGCTGTTGATCAGGGTGCCTTCGATTTTGACCAGACGCTGGCTTTCGGGATCTGCCCAGAGAGTGCCTTGCATGCCTTTCAGCAAGGCAGTTTCGCGCGATTGCGGTTGAAACCGCGGATTGGGCCGGAACGTGATTTCCTTCAACGCGCCGTCTTGCGGATTTTCCTTATAGCGAAATACAAAGGCCTGCGGGATCGCCTCCATCAACTTATCAATTCGATCGTTTTGTTCTTTTTGTTCCTGCGCTTGCCGCTGCTGGGTCTGCGAGTCGGCGGCAAGCTTCTTCAGGGAATCGACGTCTTTACTGCATTGCCTCTGCGAAGGCGGTTTACCGTTAACAGTGACCGGCACGCCAATTTCACCATGAGGAGTTTCAATCCGGATGCTGGTCTTTGAACCCTGGGGAGTTGTCTCCTTCTGAACGAACTTGTAATAGTTCTGAGGATGTTCCCGGGCCCTTGTCTCATTGCGCACAACATTTTTCACGAGTTCGAGGGCGCTAACGCCCGCCGGTCCGCCGCTGGGCGCGGCAGAAAGTGGAGCGCCTGCAGCGACGAGCAACAGGCACAAAACAGCTATCGAGCTTATCCACTGATCGATCCCTTGAGGCAAAAGCTTCACGCTGCGTTCGCCCGCCGCCGGGGACTTGTGCCGCGCCACGAGCGTGCCTTCCGATCGCATTCGAACTCTGGCCGTGGCTTCTCTTTGAAGCCTTTTCCACCATGCCGCCTCGTGCGGCCCGTTCCAGCCCACGCGTCCGCCCTGCAGCACTTCGGCGCGGGAGTTGCGTTTTTCACGATCGGCAACTCCTGAACGGAAATCTCCTGGTCGGCGCTTGTCCGTGACACCGCAAAACATAAGTTGCCCCTATGCAATGACTATGAGCAAATCCGGTTCCGTTCTCCAAAATTCTTAAGCCATTGAATATTGAGGAGGTTAGTTGGCTCGTGGTGCGACGGTTGATTTTTACCGTCAGGAACAAATTTCCGCTCCCGTGGAATTCCTGGAGGCCAGCGGCCTTGCCCGGTTCTTGCCATAAGCGCGTCCTTATCCGGACGGCTCCCGCACATCTGCGTTGCGCGCACGCCTGAGAAAATCCTGCTGTAATCAGACCCTCGTCATTGCGAGTTTCTGTCATTCATCACGGGCCGCTTTCTTTTGAAGATCTTTTGCGGTATATAGTTAGGGCCCGGCCGCAGGCCGGCGTGCACCCACACACTCTGATCGTTCGGGGTTCTCCACCGTCCAAGGAGATATGTTTATGAAGATGAAGATAATTCTATTGGCCGTATTGCTCATTTCTACAACCCTGGCATTTGCCGCGCAGGAAAACGATCCTGTCATCACGCTGATGAAGGAATTCACCGAAGCCGACGGTCCGTCCGGCGCCGAGGGAGCAGTGCGCAAACTTTACGAAAGCGAGATGCGCAAAGCGGGCGCGGAAATTTCCACCGACGGCCTGGGTTCGGTGATTGCGAAAGCGCCAGAAGGTTCAGCCGGGCCGCAAATCATGGTGGACGCGCACCTGGACGAAGTGGGCCTGATGGTGCGCGCCATCACGCCGCAGGGTTTTATCAAGGTGCAGCGGCTGGGCGGCTGGCTCGGCGCCAACATGGTGGACCAGCGTTGGACGATCATGACTGAAAAAGGTCCCATACCGGCGGTGAGTGGAACGCAGGACGCCCACATCGCCACGCCGGACCTGGAGAAGTGGTCCGTGGATCCGCTCAACGTTTATCTCGACGTGGGCGCGACCAGCCAGGCCGACGCGGAACGGCTGGGCATTCGCATCGGCGATCCCATTGCGCCGGCCAGCACTTTTCTTGAACTGGCCAACCATCGCTACGCAGCAAAAGCCTGGGACGACCGCATAGGGCTGCTGGTGCAGCTTGAAGCACTGAAGCTGCTGCAGCGCGAAGGTGTGAAAACTCCCAACCAGGTTTTCTTTACCGGCACGGCGCAGGAAGAAGTGGGCATGCGCGGCGCGATGACGGCAGCGCAGGTGGTGAAGCCCGACGTGGGAATCGCCATCGAGGTGGGTATTGCAGCAGACTCACCCGGCACCAATCCGGACCAGGCCGAGGAGAAACTGGGCGCTGGTCCCGGAGTCTTCTCCTATGACAATTCAACGCTGCCCAATCGAAAACTGCTCCGCCTGTTCCGCACCCTGGCCGAGACGAACCACATCCCCTTACAGACCGACATGGTAGTGCGCTATGGCGAAGATGCGTCAAGCATGCAGAAAACCGGCCGCGGCGTGCCCGTCATCAACTTTGTGGTTCCCGCCCGGTACACCCATGCCAACACCGGCATCATTGACCGGTCCGATTTCGACAATGCCGTGAAGCTGCTGGCCGACGTGCTCAGAAAGCTGGATACGACGACGGTAAAAGGGCTGACGGATTTCCAGTAACCAGCGGCCGCGGTGTTAAACTAGCGGCTATGACTTCGGCGCGAATCCGCCTGGGAACTTCAAGCTGGACCGGCGACGGATGGGTGGGCAGTTTCTATCCCGCCGGGAGCAAGCCGCAGGATTTTCTTCCGCTCTATGCCGAGCGCTTTGATACGGTGGAAATCGACAGCACGTTCTACCGCATTCCCGCCGCCCGGACTGTCGAGCAGTGGCGCGAGCGCACGCCTGAGGGCTTTATCTTCGCGGCAAAGGTGCCCCAGACTATCACGCACGAGAAGATGCTCGTGGACGTTGAAAAGGACCTTGCAGAATTTCTCCGCGTGATGGACTTGCTGGGCGGCAAGCTGGGACCGTTGCTATTCCAGTTTCCGTACTTCAACAAAGAGAAATTTCGAAGTCTGGGATTCTTTCTGGAAAGGCTGGAACCTCTGCTGGCAGGGCTTGCGAAGGACCACCAGTGGGTAGTGGAGGTGCGGAACCGGAACTGGCTCTGTGAAAAGCTCTACGCGGTCCTTCGAAAGCACGGCGTGGCGCTGGCGCTGGTGGATCACGCCTGGATGCCGCGCCCCGCAGAGCTGCTTGAAACCGGCAACCCCATCACCGCCGGCTTCACTTACGTCCGCTGGATTGGCGACCGCAGAGGAATCGAGGAGCAGACAAAAGTGTGGAACCAGACGCTCATCGACCGCACTGCGGAATTGCGGGAATGGATCAAAGTGATGGGCAGTGTGGCCCGGCAGGTGGACATTATGTTCGCCTACGCCAACAACCATTATGGCGGGTACGCTCCCGACACGATTGAGGTGTTCCGCAGTCTCTGGCCGCAGGATCAGGCCGCAATGCCGGGAAACGCCGTAAAACGTGTGGCTGGCGGCACGCGCGGGCAGCAGCTCCTGGGATTTGCCGGCGACGCGGAACCAGACCGTTAGTGCAGGCTGGAATTTCCACAAGAAGCAATATGGGCACCGGTGGCGGGCGGTTCCGTGGCCAGGCACAGAGTGTTTTCCAACTTATTTGTAATGAGGAGGGGAGGCAATGAAAAGGGAGCAGAAGTCGGCCGGGAAGTCCGGGGAAGAAGGCGGTCCCGCGGCGCCGCATCGGCAGAAAACAATTTCAAGAAGGAGCCTGCTGGCAAGCGCAGCCGCGCTGGGCGCCGGAAGCAGTTTGCTGAAAGCTGCCAACGCCAAGGCTGCCGGGTCGCCTTCGGCCAGTCCACGCGTGATAGCGCTCGTAGGCGATCGCTATCATAATCCGGATTACATTCGCGTGAGCCTGGACCGCCTGTTTTCTGAGCTTGGCATGCCGATTGACTACACCTTCCGTTATGACAAGCTTTCGCGGGACCTCCTTCGCGGCTACCGCATCCTGGTCTGCTTTCGGGACGGGATGATCTGGCCGGGAGGCTATCTCGGGCCTGATGCCTATAACTATGAGCGCGAGCTTGAAAATCCCGACGATTTCCCCAAGGCAGAACCAGAGAAATGGATCACACAGGAGCAGGCGGAAGCAGTCCGTGACTTCGTTGCGGCGGGCAACGGCCTCTATTGCCTGCACAACAGCAGCCACATTTCGCTCTCCTCACCAACTTACCGGGAGGTGATGGGCGGAGCTTATATCGGCCATCCGGCCCTGCGCCCCTTCAAAGTCCGCGTGGTGAACCGCAGCCATCCCATCACTCAGGGGATTGAGGATTTTATGGTGAATGATGAGCAGCACTACGTCACCTACGACAAGGACCCAAAGAACATCCTTCTCCAGGGTGAAAACATTGACGGGCTCGACTACGAAGGCCATGGAACAAAATCCATTTCGGGGTGGGCGCACGAGTACGGAAAAGGGCGCGTGGTCTTTACCGCAGTTGGGCATACGATTCACGCCATGTGGGCGCCACAATACTTAAGGCTTCAGAAGCGCGCCGTGCAGTGGCTGTTGCGAAGCATCTAGCGCCTTCGGTTCTGATCCGGAAACAGACGCCAGCGTCAATTCAAAGGCATAAACAGCCCGCGAATTATTGTGTTGGAAATTACACACAACATTGTGTAGAATAACGTGTGGAGAAGAGCTTTATGCCTACTAATCTTGCTATTGATGATCGTCTGATTACCGAAGCCCAAAGGCTGGGGCACCACCGCACCAAGAGAGAAACGGTGAACGCGGCGCTGGACGAATATGTGCAGCGCAGAAAGCAGCAGCAGGTCCTCAAGCTTTTCGGCGCCATCGAGTACGACGCATCCTATGATCACAAGCGGGAGCGCCGCAAAAGGGCATGAGTGTTCTGGTGGACACTTCCGTGTGGTCTCTGGCGTTGCGCCGAAGGCGCAGGCACCTGGCCGCCGCCGAGCGGGCTGTGGTGGACGAATTGACTGCCCTCACACGGGAAGGGCGGGTGCGCATCATCGGCATCGTCCGCCAGGAACTGTTGTCCGGCATCAAAACGGCAGCACAGTACGAGAAGCTGCGGGCCGCCCTGCGAGCTTTCCCGGATGAGTCCATTACCACCTCGGATTACGAAGGGGCCGCGAGAGCCAGCAACGCCTGCCGCGCAAAAGGAATCGTCTGTTCGGTTGTGGACGTTTTGATCTGCGAAAGTGCCATGGCGCGGCAGTGGAGCATCTTTACGACTGATCCCGATTTCAGAACCTACGCGAGGGTGCTGCCCGTCAAGCTCCACACTGTGCGCCCGGCAGCAGGCGCCGGTTAGGGCGGTCGACGATCGGCGATTTTCAGGGGCAATTGAAATGGCGGAAATCGTGACATTCGGAGAGCTGCTGGTGGAATTTGTCGCTACGCGAGTGGGGCAGACCTTCGATTCGCCGGGAACGTTTGAAGGTCCGTTTGCAAGCGGCGCGCCGGCCATATTTGCCGACCAGGCTGCCCGGCAGGGAGTACGGGTAGCCATTGCCGGCTGTGTTGGCCAGGATGCATTCGGCGATGCCGTCCTGCAGCGTCTGGAGGATGATGGCGTTTCCATCACAAGCATTGCGCGCAGCAAGGACCGGCCCACCGGCACGGCCTTTGTGGCCTACCGCGCTGATGGCAATCGCCAATTTGTTTTCAACATCGCCCAAAGCGCCGCAGGCTTGCTGAACGCTGACGGCATCACTCCTGAGTTGTTCGATGGCTGCCGCTGGCTGCACGTGATGGGGTCATCGCTTTACAACCAGGGCGCGATTGCCGCGGCGCGATCGGCAATTGAACTGGCTCGGCAGCACGGGTGCAGAATCAGCTTTGATCCCAACATCCGCCCGGAGCTGACAGGCTCGGCCCACGTGCAGCAGGCGCTGTGGGAAACTCTGAAGAGTTGCCATCTCTTCCTGCCCAGCGAAGCCGACCTGCAATTTTTTTATCCTGCCCTTGCTCCCAGCGGTGCGATCAGGAAATTTCTCGAGCGGCCGTCGCTGGAAGCCGTGGTCCTTAAGCGCGGAAGCGCTGGAAGCATCTATGTTGATCGCAATCGGCGAATCGACAAGCCGGCATTCGAAGTGACAGAAATTGACCCAACCGGCGCAGGCGATTGTTTCTGCGGAACGTTTCTCGCCTGCCTGGTCCGCGGCCTGCCCGTCGAGCAGGCGGTCTTGCGCGCCAACGCCGCGGGAGCCATGGCGGTGCTGAAGCGCGGGCCGATGGAAGGAAACAATTCGAAGGAAGAGCTGGACCAGTTTATCGCCGGGCATTCCGCGGGACCTCCGCGCATGACGTGAAGATGCTGCCAAACAGCAATCGCTATCCGGATTGTTCCGTCTGCTCGACGATTTCGCGCAGGTAGGCAACGTATTCCTCGAAGGCCCGCCGGCCGGCCCTTGTGAGGCGCACGCGTGTGCGAGGCTTTTTCCGCACGAAATCCTTCTGGGCTTCAACATATCCTGATTCCTCCAGTGTGCCGAGGTGTGCGCCGAGATTGCCATCGGTGGCGCCGAGGATAGCTTTCAGGCGCGTGAATTCCAACCACTCGCGGGGAGGGAGCGCCTTCAGGGCCGCCATGATTTTCAGCCGGATCGGCTGGTGAATGGTTGGGTTGGGCTGTTCCATCGGTCAGACCCTCCTCAGCCAGAGGCCGCCCAGAATCAATGCGCCACCGCCGACGGCAGCCATCCACAAAAGGAAAAACTGAGCCAACCAGAAATATCCCGCCACGGTGAGCACCCCAACCGCCAGCCCGAGCAGAACAAACCGAAGGCCTTGCTTCCAGATGCCAGCGATCGCATAGCAAAGACCAAAGAAAATGGGAATTATTGCGCCCACCTGCGAGCCCGACCGCGGCGGCATGATGGTGAAGAGCGCCACGAAAAACAGAAATGCAGCCAGCAGGCTGGCAGCAAAACGCCGGCCATGGGCGTGCGAATTCTCAGTGGCCGCGCGCAGGCCAATCCAGAAATCTGCAGTGACGCCCAGCAAGACCAGGATCAGCCACACTGCCGCGTTCGCCTGCGGACGAAAGTACGTTGTGGAATATCCGGCCACCCAGATGACGCCCCAGACGATGAGGTGGGGTGAAGCTTTCTGATAGCTGTAAGCAGCGGCGCTGCGGCGCTGGGCCCGCTGGATTTCATCGAGGGACCGTGCCGCATTGGAATTCGTCATAGACATAACAGCCTCCTTTTGCGTATTGAGAGAACTCTATATCATAGAGTACTCTGTGTCAAGCCTTTTCCCGCAACTGTTCCCCGCGGGTTGCCCTGAAGGCTCCGTGGCGGCTTTGTCTTGCCTGGAGAACCGCAAAGCCGCGGGCGCTCCGGTTACGGCAAAGAAACTCGTTGCGTCTGAAAGAAGGACGCAATCGAGTGAGACAAATGCAGCCGGCCTTTCCGGCCAAACACTGGCCGGCACGGCCTTCCAGAAGAACCTGGCTGTGGCACGATGACTTCCCTTCCTCATTTTTTTCTTCAATTTTTATCGTTTCTGTTGTATACGGGATGGATTGACCGCGTGGCAATCGGCGCCGCGCACGCAGGGGGGCTTATCTGCCTGTCAAAAAGTCGATAATTAAATAATGAATCAGCAAGGGGTAAGGAGCTAATGAACTGGTTTGACCTGTGGACCATCCACCTCATCAATTCTTTCTCACACCATTGGTGGACTACTGACGCCATCATCGTGCAGATCGCCAACAATGATTTCATCGACGGTGGCATCCTGATGGCCCTGTTCTGGTGGGCTTGGATTGGGCACGGAAAGGAGAACCCTGAAAAGAGAGAGATTCTCACGGTCAATCTTTTTGTCACGGCCTTTGCGGTGATTGTGGCAAGACTGCTGGCCTTGAGTCTTCCCTATGGCGATAGGCCGTTCAGCAACCCGTTGCTGCACTTTCAAGTCCCCTATACTTCGAACCCTGAGAAGTTGATCCACTGGAGTTCATTTCCGAGCGACCATGCTGTGCTGACTTTTTGCGTTGTGGCCGGCCTCTGGATGGTTTCCAGGCGATTGGGCATGGTGGCCGCCGCCTACGGCCTTGTGATCAATCTCGCTCGAGTATATTCCGGAGCTCATTACTCTACGGATGTGGCCGCGGGCCTGGTCCTGGGCGTCGGAATGGCCTTCTTGTGCAAGACCTCGAGCCTTAGAAAAATAGCGCGAACTGCCCTGAACTTCCTGGATCAGTATCCCGCGTATCTGTATGCTCTTCTCTTTGCCTGCACGTTTGAAATCGCGGAAATGTTCGATTCATTGCGCCACATCACAGTTCTGGGCGCAAGAGCTACGATGCGGTTTACTCCTGGAGCTGTGGTTGCGGTGGCTATTCCGCTTCTGGTGGTGCTGCTGGGCCTGCTGGTATGGCTGCGGCTGTGGAGACGCAAGGAACAGGCCGTGAGCCCTCATTTCTCATCCACCCAGACATGATAAATTCTCGCTTTGTGGAATTGCAGGCGGTACAATGCGGGCTTCCGCGGCGTCCGACGCCAACCGATCGACACAAGCAAAAGGCTGGCCCGTCCTGTGCCCAGGATCGGAGAGAGGGAAATCTTATGACCGCAAAACCTTTCCGGGAAGCGATCTGCCTGCTCGCAGCCGCCATCGTTCTCCTGATCGCACTGCCCAAATCTTCTACCCTGGCAGACTCGGACGAGCCGGACCTGCCGCAAACTTTCAGGAAGATGGACGTAATGATTCCCATGCGCGACGGCGTCCGGCTGCACACGGAAATCTACTCTCCGCGGAACGCTGCCGGCCCGTTGCCTTTCATCTTTGAGCGCACACCCTACGGCCTGAATGACGACCCCCAGGGCTACAGCCGGAAACTTCGCGGCTATAAGGAACTCATCCACGAGGGCTACATTTTTGTGTTTCAGGACATTCGCGGGCGTTACAAGTCCGAGGGAAAGTTTGTAATGATGCGGCCGCCGCGCAACCCGACGGACCCAAAAGCGATTGACGAAGGCACAGACACCTATGACACCATCGACTGGCTGCTGAAGCACGTTCCGGGGAACAACGGCCGGGTGGGGCTCCTGGGCATATCCTACGGCGGATGGCTCACCACTATGGCGTTGCTGGACCCTCACCCGGCGCTGAAGGCCGCGTCAGAACAGGCCTCGCCCGCCGACATGTTCCTGGGCGACGACTTCCATCACAATGGCGCCTTCCGCCTGAGTTACGGTTTTTTTTATGCCACGATGATGGAAACCGGCAAGACCAACTTCCATTTCCATTTTGACCGGCATGATGTCTATGAATGGTACCTGCTGAACCTGGGGCCGCTCTCGAATGCCAACGCAGAATTCCTGCACGGAACCATCCCCACCTGGAACGATTATGTGGCGCATCCCAATTACGACGCTTTCTGGCAGAAGCAGGCCGTGACGCCTTACGTTGCGAAGCTGAAGCTGACGGTTCCCAATCTGAACGTGGCGGGCTGGTGGGACCAGGAGGACTTTTACGGTCCTGTTACGATTTACGAAGCGCTGGAGAAGCACGACCCGAAC
>DASSJE010000312.1:0-20631 GCA_035691365.1 Terriglobia bacterium | reverse complement strand
TGGCCCTTTGTGGTAGTATATAAGGCCGTGCTAGTGAGCTAGCCAACGGTAGACACTGTTTTGCCAGTGGAAAAGGCGCCGGAGTTTTAAAGAAGCTGTGTACACTTTTCGTGCTAAATGGAAAGAAGTGACCGTCGTCTTGTGCGCTGTTGGACTCGCCGCCATAGGTGCTGTTCTTCTTCTTCAGCGCGGTCATCCTCAACCAAAGAGAAATGCCGTGCATGTCCGGGCACTGGCGTTGCACTACCGGGCGCCACACGATCCCCCGTCTCAACCTCTGAATCGGGAATTGTATAACGAAAAGCTGCGCGCGCTGGCGAACCTTTCCGCCCGACCCGGTTGTTCGCAAGCCCCCGACGCTTCCTCGAGGCCGGAGGGTACCAGGATTTACCCGGCCGTGGCGGTATCCAGGTCGAGGCGGGTCGTTACGAAGGAGGCGGTGTTTCACCCTTGTCCGCCGCCGCTGTGGCCCGTGCGCGCGCCCTATCCCGATGCCGGATCCGTGCTGCCTTTTAAGCGCATCGTCGCCTACTATGGAAATTTTTACTCGAAGCGCATGGGAGTTCTGGGTGAGTATTCACCGGACAAAGTGCTTTCCATGCTCGACTCGACGGTGAAAGCGTGGGCAGCAGCAGACCCGTCGACTCCGGTGGTGCCTGCCGTGGATTACATCGCGGTCGCCGCTCAGAACGTGCCCTGGAAGGACGGGAAGTACCGGTTTCGCATGCCGTCGAAACAGATTGATAAAGCCATGAGCATGGGGGACCGCATCAACGGGCTGGTGTTTCTGGACGTGCAGACGGGATGGAGCACTGTAGAGGCGGAAGTCCCGCTCCTGGCTCCATACCTCAAAATGCCGAACGTAGAACTTGCTCTCGATCCGGAGTTTGCTCTGGTCGAAGGCAAGCGTCCCGGGACACGGGTCGGCACGATGAATGCCGCTGAGATCAACTTTGCCGCGCGCTATCTGGCGAAGCTTGTGCGGGAAAACCATCTGCCTCCCAAAATTCTCGTCGTACACCGCTTCACCGAGCGTATGGTGACGGACTTCCATGCCATCAAGCCGTTGCCGGAAGTTCAGATCGTGATGGATATGGACGGGTTTGGATCGCCGACCTTGAAGACCTCCACCTACAAGTCCTACATCGCAAGGCAGCCTGTGCAGTTTACGGGATTCAAGCTGTTTTATAAAAATGACGTGAAAATCGGTGGGGCGCTCATGACACCCGCGCAAGTGCTGAACCTGTCTCCGCGCCCGAGCTTTATCCTCTATCAGTAAGCGGGTGCGGTAACAAGACCCTCGAAGGCCGAAGCGCCGGCCCGCAAAGCGCGGCGCACGCATTGGCCGTCGAGACGCGAAGCAGAAATTCTTTCCTCATTCATCCATCACAGCAAACTACGCCGCTGCCACATGCTCCGCCTGTTCGCGCGCAGCACGAAGAATGTGGATCGGTTCTCCCGCCGGCATAAATTCCATAGCGATGTAGCGGTCGTACTTCAGCTCCCCCATTTTTTTGTAGATGTTGGTGTAATTGATTTCGCCGGTGCCGGGCTGGTGGCGATGGGGCACGTCGGCGATGTGGAAAAGCCCGACGAGGTCGATGTTCTTCTCCATCTTCTCGATCAGGTTTCCTTCGGCGATCTGTTCGTGGTAGAAGTCGTAGAGAAACCTGACCTGCGGGTGATTGACGGCCCGGATGATATCAAAGCCTTCTGCCACCGAGGTGAGGAAGTACTTTGGATTTTCTTCCGGATCGATATTTTCGACCAGGATCTCCACGTTTTTCCCTTCCACCTTTTCCGCTGCGCGCTTCAATCCCTCGATGCAGCTGGCGTGCTGATCGGCGTGTGTCAATCCCGGCACGACGTTGCCCGACATCACGATCAGGCGGGGGCATTCCAGTTTGTGGCAAACTGCAATCATGTTTTCAAGGTCATTGAGCATGGCCTCGCGCTCTGCCGGATCACCAACGCCGTGATGCATTCCGGCTGTGGTGTCAAAGGTGATGCCGAGCTGGTGCTTCTTGCGGTTGACGCGCGCGTAGTCGGAGCCCGACCACGACTCGAATTCATTCACAAGTTCCACATTGTGATATCCAGCCTCGGAAACCTTCTCCAGCCGTTGCTCGAATGGCATATTTCTGAAGACCGTCCAAAGCATGATGGAGATCTTGTAGGGCGCCGGGGCGGCGGGGGCTGCAGCGGGCGCGGCGGCCTGCAGAGCAGAAGGCGCGGCCACGCTGCCCAGACCTGCTGCGGTCAAAATTCGATTAAAGGTGCGACGATCCATCGGAACTCCCCTCGAAAGTTGAAAATGCATTCACAGGTGAACCTGCCGCCGGCAGCAGTGAAATCCATGCGCTCTTCAAGGCGACCTTCTGCATGGCGGTGATTACACCGCCTGATAATACAGAAGGCCTGCACCGGACGCAAAGGGAATTCCGCCGCCGCGCCTGAACCGGACAGCCCTCTGGAATGGCAGAGCAAAGAATGAACCATTGCACATTTCCCTTGAACATCAGGCAGGAACGTGACATCTTGCTTTTTTCCAGTGAGGAGTGTTCGGGCAGGCTTAATGAGTGTTCCTAAGGAGGCATCGGGACAGCGCGCCCGTACTCCAAAAGGAAGGCATGTGGTGCGGAGGGCCGGATTAATTGCAGGCCATCCCGTTCATAGATCTGCAGATCAAGGGTGACAGATGATTCATTGTGGAGTTTTGCTTCATGGTTTGATGCTGGCCCCCGCTGCCGCAACGGGCAGGATGGTCACCCTCAGTCCGGTGGATCTGGCCATCATCATCATTTATTTTGCGGCGGTGCTTGGCATTGGTTTCTACCTTAAGAACTACGCCAAGCGCGGCGAGGATTTTTTTGTCGCCGGGCGCGAAATGACGGCCTGGGTGGCCGGGCTGGCTTTCATTTCTGCGAACCTCGGATCGCTCGAGCTGCTCGGATGGGCCGGCAACGCATACCAGTATGGCATCCTGGCGGCGCACTGGTATTGGGTGGGTGCGATTCCCGCCATGTTGTTTCTCGCGCTCATCATGATGCCTTTTTATTACATTTGCAAAACGCATTCCGTCCCGGGATATCTCCAGTTGCGTTACGGCCACGCTACCAGCGGGCTCAGCGCCATTACCTTCGCCGTCATGACCATTCTGATGTCAGGCGTCAACATGTATGCAATGGCGGTTGTGATGCAGGTGATTCTGGGCTGGAACATTCATTTCAGCATCTGGGTTTCCTCCTTGACCGTGGGCATCTATGTGGCTTTGGGTGGCCTTTTTTCCGCGATCTTCAATGAAGTGATCCAGTTTTTCCTGATCTGGCTGGGCGCGTTGCTGATTCCTATCCTGGGACTCGTAGAAGCCGGCGGCTGGTCAGGCATGGTTGCGCGCATCCACCAGAATTTCCCGGGAAGGGATTTTACGCATATGTGGGGGCCGATGGCCCACCCTTCGCAAAACCCTATGGGCGTGCAGTGGGTTGCCATCGTGTTCGGCCTCGGCGCGGTCCTTTCAATGGGTTACTGGACCACTGACTTTCTGGTGGTGCAGCGCGTTATTGCCGCCAAAGACATTCGCTCCGCTAAAACTGCGCCCGTCATCGGCGCCTTCTTCAAGATGGCGGTGCCGTTCATCGTTATCCTGCCTGGACTGCTGGGTCTGGCCGTGCTGCCGTTTCATCTCTTTCCCGCCAATGTGGCAACGGCCGGGCAGCACACTTATGACCAGGTGCTGCCGCTGATGATGGCGCGCTATCTGGGGCCGGGGCTGCTGGGTCTGGGCGTTACAGCGCTGATTGCAGGTTTCATGTCCGGCATGGCGGGCAACATCAGCGCGTTTGCCACGGTGTGGACTTACGATCTTTACCGGCCTTTCATCAAGAAAAACGCGACCGATCGCCACTATGTTGCCATGGGCCGGTGGTGCACCATCATCGGGCTGCTCATCAGTATCGGTGCTGCTTACATTGTGACCCACTTCGGAAGCCTGATGGATTACGTGCAGGCCCTGTTCAGCTTTTTCATCGCTCCGCTCTTCGGCACGGTCATTATCGGCATGCTATGGAAGCGCGCTACCAAGAAGGCGGGGTTCTGGGGCCTTCTGGCAGGCATCACCACTGCGATCACCACTTTCGCGCTGATGCGGGGCCATCCGGAGCGTGTCGCCTGGTTCTGCTTTTATGCCGGCGCCAAGTCTTTGGCCCAGCAGATGTGGCAGGCGGTTTGGGCTTTTATTGCCGTTGTGGTTGTGTCCGGATTGGTGACGCTGGTGACGAAGCCAAGGCCGGATGCAGAATTGCGGGGACTGGTGATGGGCCTCACCGATATCCCCAGCGAAGGCCACCTGCCGCTCGTCAAGCGCCCGGTCTTCTGGGCGGGAGTCTGCTTCGTCGTGTTTCTTATTTTGCAATGGATTTTCCGTTAGCTGTGGGCCGGAATTGATGTGGAAGGCTGCAATCATAATGAAACTGAGAACTGGGGAGCAATAGTATGAGCGAAGAACGCCGCATGATCCCTGTCTGGTTCTTTGCGGGCATATTGATTTTTATTTACGGCATCCTGATTTTTGCGAGCGGACTTGCGGATTGGTCACATCCGGCCAACACCGTTCTGGCCAGTCTTCATGCGCCGGTTTGGTGGGGCGCCATCATGATCGTGATGGGGGGACTGTTCATCCAGCTCTTCCGCCCCAAGAAGGCCAAAAAGTAAATTGTTTGCTGGGAAAAGGCTGCTCGCTTGATGGGCCCGCGCCAGGGATACCCGCAACCAGCAGGCCGCCAGGGAGCATGAAGACAGGCGCAGGGCCGCGATGGGGGCCCTGCCACCTGCCAAGAGGCTGCAATTCTACGTCAGGAAAACGACGTTGGCGGGTGTTCCCACGGGAACGTACTCGCCGGTAAAAGTGAGCGTGCCCGTTTGCTTATTGACGCGGAAAGTGGTGATACAGTCGGCTTGCTGGTTACAGCAATAGAGGAAATTTCCCGCGGGATCGATGGTAAAGCTGCGCGGGTAATCGCCGTGCGTCCATTCCTCCCCGCCATAGGTCAACTGGCCATCGTCGCCAATGGAATACCAGACGATGGAGTCGTGCAGGCGGTTGGCGCCGTAAATGAATCTGGAGTCGGGGGAAATGCGTATCTCGGAAGTAAAGTTGGTGCCGACACAGCCTTTGGGCAGGGTTGAGATGGTCTGCTTCTGCGCCAGGCTGCCGTTGGAAGCATCGTAGTCATATACCACCACAATGGAACCTTCCTCCTGAATGCAATAGAACCAGCGGGCGTTGGGATGAAAGACAAAATGGCGCGGGCCGTCGCCGGGAGGCGTTGAGGCCGAAGGTGGATTGTTAGGCGTTAGCTTGCCTTTCTCAAGGTCCAGATTCCAGACCAGAATTTTGTCCATGCCCAGGTCTGTGGAGATGACGCGCTTGCCACTGGGGTCGGATTCAATCATGTGCGCGTGGGGAGCGTCATGGCCGCTGAAGGCAAAGCTTCCCGGGGGCGCGCTGGTGGGCTGCTTGGGACCGAGCGGCCCTTTATCCTGGTGGAAGTCGGTGGCGGACCCGAGTTTGCCGTCGGATTGGATGGGCAGGACGGCGATACTTCCTCCTCCGTAGTTGGCGACAAAAACGTAACGGCCGGACGGGTGGACACTGATGTGCGCGGGCCCGTCGCCCTCGGAACTTACGGTGTTGAGGAAGGTGAGGTGTCCGGTGGAACGGTCAACCGAGTAGGCACTTACCGCGCCGGCTTTTTTCCCCTGAAACTGGTGGGCTTCATCACAGGAGTATAGATGCGTCCCGGCAGGATCAAGAGCAAGCCATGAGGGGTTCCGCGGATTATCCGTCAGACCTTTCCGGGTAAGTTTGCCGGTAGCGGGATCCATTTCAAAAAGGTAGATGCCCTGGCCGTGGCCACTGTGTCCTTCGGGGCCCTCGGGCGAGCTGTAAGTTCCCACGCAGACCAGCCGGGGTTTGCCGGAGGGTTTTGCCTGCTCGGCTGGCTTCTCCGCGGGCTGGGGGCCGCACGCGAGGGCGGGCCCGGCCATGGCTAAAGCCGCGGCGCTTTTCAGGAAGTTCCGTCGGGATGGTTTGGACAAAAGGTTGTGCTGCAATTGCCGGTCGTCTGATGACATATAAATCCTCCTTTAACTGTGGGCGGCCATTAATCGGGAAAGGCAAGATTATGCTTTTAACCGGCCCGGAACGCAAGCACGGATTGTAAAGCGGGTCTGCCTGGCTGCGCAATGAGGGAGGGAAATCACTGTTGCTGGGGGCGGGAAACCGGGAATTCAACCCCGTGTTCTTCATTCACCTGGCGGCTGGCGGCAATATTGAAATCGGACATCGGGAATTTGCGGGCTGCCTGTTCGCTGAAAACCCACAGCGTATCGCCCAGGACGGCGTAATCGCGCACTTCCATTTCATGGCCATCGCGGAAGACGAAAACGGTGGCCGGGAATTCCTGCCGGGCGGTGGGATGAGGCGCCCGACCAAGCTGCTGGGGGCCCTCATTGCGAGATGGTTCAATGGACTCCGGCGCGTAATTCGGCAGGGCCTGCTGCTGGCGAAGGGATTGTACTTCATCCGCCAGCGCCTTGACCTGACTGGAAAGATACTCTTTTTGCTGGGCGGCGACCTCGCCTTCTACGTCACCGTGCGCAATGCGCGAAGCCTGCTCGTATTGCACATCGAGCGGAGGCCACAGGCTGGGATAGAAATAAGTGAACGGATAGCTCGATGGATAGCCAAAGAAGGGCGGAAACGCTACCGGGCGAAAACCATCGAAGTCGCGGAACCCGGACGGCCCGTTGAGAAAGGGCGCCGGCTGCACCCAGGCGCCGGAAGCGGCTGGCCCGGAAGTCAGAATGACAGACTGTCCCCGCAACGCGAGCGGAAGCAGTGTGCCCGCCAGAAATACCGCGATGGCAAGCAGGTATTTCATGACTGAAGTTTACCACAATTGTGGTCCCTCGGCGCAGGGCAACTGGTTAAACCTCAGGGATGCCCAGGTCCTTTGATCCGAGAGGAGACATTTTTGCCTGCGGAGCATACTGCTCCAGCATGTCGAGCGCGATGCGGGCGCGGCGGACGCGCTCCCGGCCCATCTTCGCCGCCAAATCTTCAATGTGGCCGCCGGAAGGATAGATGTCCGGGGCGTTGCGCAGTCCGAACTTGAAGTAATTGGGCGCCGCCACCTGGATAATCTGCGGCATCTCGTAATACCGGATAAATCCGCCAAAATTATCGGGGACCTCGATGTATAAGTCGATGGGAATATCAACCGCCTGGCGGATGGCGCCGATCTGCGCAGGAGCCAGGTCAGTCGGAATGTTAAGCGTGGAAACGCCTGCCTGCTCGAATAGCCGGGCCGTTGCAGGATTGGCAGCCGGCAGCGTGACCGAACTCTTGACGATTAGGTTTTTGGGCAACTCACCTTTCTTCTTCATCTCATTGATCACCCAGATGAGGCCAAGGTCGGCGGGAAGGATGCTCCGGATGCCCAGGTCGCAGGCGCGTTTGACATCTTCAATGGCATAGACGAGCTGGTCGGCGCCGCGATGCTGCAATCCTATTACTTTTCCGGCGGCGGAGGCCGTCTGCGCGCCCGTCTCGAAGGTGGCGCGCGGTCCGACGAAAAGGCAGACCTCGATGCGCTGGTCGTGGCCGATGTGGGCCATCTCTGAAATTTCAGCCTTCGTCAGCAGCATGACGCCGCTGCCCTGGCTGACGCGATGGATGGGAACATTCAGGTCCTTGGCCGCGTCCAGCACTTCGCGGAAAACGCGCGGGCCTTCGACGCTCGGAATCTCAAAGCGATATTGCCCGCCGTCCTTGAACCTGAGGGAAGTAGGCTTCAGCGCATGATTGTCTTCATAAGGTAGCTTGAGTTTGGCAAGAAACTGTTGTGTCTTCTTCATGGCATTCTCCTGGCGGCGTCTCAAATGCTGTTTATTGCGTGTATTTCATATAAACCGTGCGCGACTCCGTGTAAAAATCGAGCGCCAGCGGGCCCTGCTCGCGCATGCCGAAGCTGGATTCCTTGGTGCCTCCAAACGGGAGCTGGTATTCAACCCCGGCCGTGGGCAGGTTGATGGTGATCAGGCCCGCCTCGATGCTGTTGATGAACTGGTGGACGCGGGTAAGATCGCGCGAGACGATGGATGCGGAAAGACCGAACGGCACTCCGTTGGCCAGTTTCATGGCGTCTTCAAAGTTGTCGGCCGCCATCAGCGCGAGCACCGGCCCGAAGACTTCTTCCTGGGCGATGCGCATCTCCGGCTTCACCTCGTCGAAAATCGTCGGCTGGACAAAGAAGCCTTTGTCATAGATGCCTCCGGTCAGACGGTTGCCTCCGCACAACAGTTTGGCGCCTTCCTTTTTGGCGATTTCAATATACTTCAGGTCGGTTTCGAGCTGCTTCTCATCCACCGCGGGGCCAATCTGGATTCCCGGCTCGACGCCGTTGCCCACCTTCAAAGCTTTGGTTTTGGCCACAAGCTTTTCCACCAGCGGCTTGTAAATTTCTTTTTCGATGATGGCGCGACTGCAGGCGGTACATTTCTGCCCGGTTGAGAAGAACGCGCCGTTGATCAGAATATCGGCTGCGTAATCGAGGTCGCTATCCTTCAAAACAATCGTCGGATTCTTCCCGCCCATTTCGAGTTGCACGCGGACCTTGCGGCCGGCCAGCTTCTCGTGGAGACGGTTGCCCACGTCGCACGAACCCGTAAAAGAGATGGCGCGGATGGCCGGATGTTCCACCAGCGCATTGCCGGCCCCGCTGCCGCTTCCAGTAACGAAATTTACCACGCCCGCCGGGACGCCGGCCTCGACCAGCGCTTCCACCAGCCGATAGGGACTGAGCGGCGCCAGCGATGCCGGCTTGATCACGATGGTATTGCCCGCCACCAGCGCCGGCGCCATCTTCCAGGCCGGAATGGCGCTGGGAAAATTCCAGGGCGTGATGAGCCCCACCACGCCGAGCGGCTTGCGCATCATATAACAGAAAACGTTGGGGCGTTCGGAGGGAATCTGGTAGCTGAACGAGCGCGCGCCCTCGCCGCCAAAATAACGGAAAATGTTGATGGCGCGCTTCACCTCGCCTTTGGCCTCGGGCAGCGTCTTGCCTTCCTCGCGGGTCATGTCTTCGGCAACCTTGTCGAGGCGCGATTCCAGCAACTCTGCGGCTTTGAACAGATATTCACCGCGGCGCGGGGCAGGGAGGGCCGCCCAGGCGGGCTGCGCCTTCGAGGCTTCGGCGCAGGCGATTTGTATTTCTTCAGCGCCGGACGCCTGAAATTCCCCCAGCACTTCATCGGTATTGGCCGGATTGATGTTGGGGAACGTCTTTCTTGATTTGCATTCAACCCACTCGCCGGCGATAAGGTTTCGATAAACTTCTGGCATAGGACCTCCCAATGTGACGATCACCTGGTATGAAAACTTGAAATTTCGTTAAACGATCGGCCCCGCTTCCGATTGATGAGCCTGACTTCTTTTGCACGCAGCGCGCTGTTTTGATATGCAACGAGCACCGCGCCATGTGCCGCATGTTCAGGCGCAACCGGCCGGCCCAACTTTCCTTCCGACGCGTAGGCCAAAGGTCGCCCCTCGCGTCCTCCAAAGGCTTTGCAAAGAGAAGGACGGCCCGTTCCCGCTACCATTGGCCAGCCTTATATCGTACTATAAAGTTCTCCAGATGGAAGTTTGAGAATTGAGGCATTGGTACAAAGTGAAAATCGAAACGATTGTAACGGCGGTCATTTTTTTCAGCGTGGGTTTTCTGGCAGGTTTCATTTATAAATCGCAGGGTAAGACCAGCGTGCCTGCAGTGGCTGCTGCTGCCGCCAGCAGCAGTGCACCATCAGCCGGAGCGATGGGGGCGGGCGGCGCGGCCGACGTTGACCCTGCAACCGGCCTTCCCAAAGGGCACCCGCCGATGGAAGTTGCGCAGATGATCGAGACCCTCGAGCAACGCGCCAGGCAGAATCCTCAGGATTCTCAGGTCCCGCTGCAGTTGGCCAATTACCTTTATGACAAGCACTATTACAACCTCGCCATTCCGTGGTATCAGCGTTCGCTCAGCCTCGATTCCAAAGATGTCAACGCGACGACAGACCTGGGCACTTGTTATTTCTATTCCGGCCAGCCCCAGCAGGCCCTCACTGAATATAAGAAGGCCCTTGCGTTGAACCCCGGCCATCAACCCACGATGTTCAATATGATTGTCGTGAACCTTGAGGGGACCCACGATTTGCAGGCCGCCAGGAAGTATTGGAACAAGCTCAACCAGCAAAATCCAAATTATCCTGGCTTGAAGGAAATCAAGGGAAAGCTGGACACGGCCGACGCAGGGGTCAGTTCCGCCATGAGGCCCTAGCCGATCAGAGGCATCCTCCCCTGGCCGCGCGCCGTCATATCTAACGTGGCACGTTTACTTGAAGCCATCATGGACCTGATCGTTATGATCGGGATGGTGTTCGCCATTTCCAAAACTATCCGCGGTATTCTGGGCGGGGGGCAAAGGAATGGCGCGGGCCAGCGTCCCGGCGCGCAAAAGAAGGCGCCTGACCCATCCCAGGGCCGGACAGCCCGCGACCCCGTATGCGGGATGTTCGTTTCCACTGAGGTGTCGCATCGCCTGGTGGAAAAGGGTCAGACGCTCCACTTCTGTTCCAAGAACTGCATGGAAAGTTATGAGAAGCAGCACGCAAGGCCGTGACCTGCAGGCATTGCAGCTTTGCGGCTGCGCGGGGTGCAGGCCAAAAATCCCCCCGCCTTTTCTTCCTTGCCATTGCTCAAACCCGCTCATTTGTGAATTGAGTAGGTGTGGGAGTCTGGTATAATCCAGCCGCTCATGGCTATTCCTGAAAAGCGCTGGCAGCACATCATTCCGGTCGCCTTCATCATGTACACGATTGCGTTCGTGGACCGGACGAACATCTCCCTCGCCTTGCCCGACATCAGCCGTGAACTTCACATGAATGCGGCCCAGGCGGGCAGCGCGGCCGGCATTTTTTTCTGGGGCTACCTCCTGCTGCAGATACCGGGCGGCTACCTGGCCGAGCATTGGAGCGCCAAAAAATTCATCAGCATCCTGCTGGTTTGCTGGGGCGTGGCTGCGGTGCTCTGCGGGCTGGTGCACACCTGGGAAGGTTTCTGGATGATGCGTTTTGTGCTCGGCATTGCTGAGGGCGGTGTATGGCCGGCCACGTTGGTGTTGCTGGCGCACTGGTTTCCCCGCACGGAGCGCGCCCGCGCAAACGCTTACTGGATGCTCTGCCTGCCGACGGCCGTGGTGATTTCATCTCCCATTTCCGGCTGGATTCTCGGCCGCTGGGGCTGGCGCGCCATGCTGATTTCCGAAGGCGCCCTGCCTTTTTTGTGGCTGATTATCTGGCTCATATTTATCTCCGATCTGCCGCGCCAGGCCGAATGGATTTCGGGTGAGGAGCGCGAGTTCCTGGAAACCACGCTGAAAGCAGAAATAGCGGAGCTGAACCCTGAAAAGCCGGAACCGTTTCTCAAGGTGCTGCTTCGCCCGCAGGTGCTGCTGCTGGTGCTAATCTATTTCACCCTGAACAGCGGCAATTATGGCTACCTCTTCTGGCTGCCCAGCGTCCTTCACAGTGAGAAGCGGCTGAGTGATCTGACGGTCGGCATCCTTTTCGCCATACCCTTCTTCGTTACCGGCATTGGAATGGTATGGGTTTCGCGGCATTCCGACAAAACACGGGAGAGGAAGCGGCACGTATCCCGGGCGCTGGCCTGGGGCGGCCTGTTCATGCTGGCCAGTGTTTTGCTGAGCCCCCATTCATTCGCGCTCTCTTTCATCGCCATTACGGTGGTGGGAGCGGGATCGTTCGGGGCGCTCGGCGCCTTCTGGGCGATTCCTTCTGAAACGCTGCCGCAGTCGGTCAGCGGCTCTGCGATGGGCCTGATCAACGCCCTGGGCAACCTGGGCGGCTATTTTGGTCCCGTCATCGTCGGGTATCTGCAGAAGCGGACCGGCAAATTTGAGTATGGTTTTGCTACTTTGGGCATTGGCTTCATTTTGGGCGCGCTGCTTACCTCGCTTGTCCGTACTTCAGGCAAGGAGCCGCCGGCAGCCGCCGTGGGAAGTTGAAAACTGTTCCGCACAATGGATCATTTATGACTGCGCGTTCGGCGCGGGTGGCAGCCGGTAGAAAACCAAACGAGAACAACCTGTGGGGATGATTTAATGGCCGATTTCAATATCAATGATGTCTGCCGGCGCTTTTCAGTGATCTATACGGGGGCCATTTCCGATGTGCTGGACGAAATGGGCCATCACCATCAAGTGCTTCCATCCGCGATTCAGGCGCTTTCCATCGACCAGCGCGTGGCCGGCCTCGCCATGCCGGTTGAAGGTGAATCCACCACCAGTACGGATCCCGAGGTTGTCTATCTGCCCATTCTCAAAATGCTGGGCGATCTGCGCAACGGTGACGTGATCGTTTCCCAGCCCCATGACAACGTCAGCGCGCACATCGGCGAGCTTTCTGCTGAGACAGCTAAATTTCGCGGCGCCAGAGGCGCCGTCATCGACGGAGGCGCGCGCGATATCGATTACATTCTCAAGCTGGGATTCCCGGTTTTCTGCCGCTATCGGACCCCGGCCGATGTGATGGGGCGCTGGAAACTGGTCTCCTACGGCCAGGAAATCAGGATAGGGCAGGTGGCTGTCCGGCGCGGCGATTTTATAGTGGGCGACAAGGACGGCGTGGTCGTGATCCCCAGGGAGATCACGCTCGATGTTCTCGAAAAGTCGGAGGAAGTGGTGAACACCGAAAACCACGTTCGCAAGGCAATCCTGGAAGGCGTTCATCCTGTGGACGCCTATCGGAAGTATGGCCGCTTTTGAGGGCGGGTAAAAGCCTCGGTAAGCGGGCAAGTGAGCGATTGGAACCAAAAGCAGATTCTTTGGCCCAAAGGCGACGTCAGGATGACGCCTGGCCCAAACCGATGGAATGCCCTGGATGGGCGTCGTGTGGGTCCTGGTCTTTTCAGGGGCTGAAGCCCGCGTTGTTCGCCTGCCGGTATTGTCGGACCTGAAGGTCCGACCCCCTACGCCTCCTGGGCTTGGCCGCGCTTCTCTCTTTAGGAGGTCGGAGCTTTAGCTCCGACATTGGCCCTGGCTGAGCCAGGCATGAGCATGGTTCTTTCCTTAGGAGGTCGGAGCTTTAGCTCCGACATTCGCCAGCGGCCTTGGCCTCGGGGGCTTTCAGCCCCTGAAGCGGCCCACCGGCCGATTTCGCTTGACAGGTGCTGGCCTAGTGTGGTAGTCTTACGGGAGCCTGGGGAAGGCCCGTGGGAAACCTTTTTGGGAACGTCAGGGTTGCTGTCCGGCCCCGGCCTTTGCGCGCCATGAGGGGCCAGATCAGCGGCATCAACCGTCCCGGTTGCGGCCTCTCCGGAAGGCTAGTTAGCTGGCTTTTTGGGACAAATGGGACAAATGGGACAAAAAAGATGTTATTTGCAGAAACGAAGCCGAGAGGTTGTTGAAAACAAAGGAAAAGACTACACATGTTAGCCGAAACGAACCCGAAAACGAACCCGAGAAGTCCTTTAGAATCGCACCTGTGGAAAAAACGAACCCGAAAACGAACCCGAGAAGTCCTTTAGATTCGCACCCGTCGAAAAACGAACCCGAAACAAACCCGAGAATCTTCGGCCTCGATGTAGCCCAGCTGGTACCTTTCCGCCGGGGACTCTGGTTTGAAAGCGCGACCATGCTTCGCATTTTGCGCTTAAAAAAATATGTCGCCGTCCGGGCTGGGCTTGAGGAACATACGCTGGCAGATGATTCGCAGCGACAGCACTCCAAAGAATGGGACGTTCCTGGCAAACATATCCTTGACTTGCGGCAGCTATTGGGTGTACCAAATGTGGCTGGTTCAAATCGGGGCAACAGATTGAGAAATTTTGAATGCAGGGGCTCGTTCAGGTGAAGGTCTGTGCCCGCCAGCGAAGCCAGCTACACAGGTCCCGCGCATGAAGCGAACATGGCGATGCGCGCGGCCTGATATTTTCAAATTTTTAATTGCGTACAGGAGGCAGGATGTCGGATCGTAGAACCTTTATGCAGCAGGTTTTGGGAGGCGGTGCCGCCATGGCGGTGTCAGGATTAACTCCAGCGGGGCGGATCCTCGGCGCGAACGATCGGATTCGGTTTGGTCTGATCGGCTCGGGCGGGCGCGGGCAGGCTATTTTCAAGGCCGCCATCAAAGCTCCCAACACGGAGGCGGTTGCGGTGGCCGATATTTATTCACGGCGGCGGGAGCAGGCCAAAGCCATCGCTCCGGGCGTCAAAACCTATTCCGATTTCCGCCGCCTGCTGGATGACAAGAGCATCGACGCAGTTCTGATTGCAACGCCACAGCATCAGCACGCGCTGAATTTTGTCCCGGCTATCCAGGCCGGCAAGGACGTTTATCAGGAAAAGACGATGGCGTTCAATCCCGATCATGCCCGGCGCATGCGGCACGCATTTCTGGCATCCGACCGCGTGGTGCAGGTTGGGATCCAATCCACCAGCAGCTAGGCGCAGGTGCGCGCGCGGGATCTGGTCCACAACAAGCCGATGGGCAGAATTACGGCCATCCATTCCCACATGTACCGCAATTCACCCTACGGCGGCTGGAAGCGCCCCATACCGTCCGATTGCGATGCCCGGCATATCGAGTGGAAGCAGTTTGAGGGAGAGGCTGCGCTTCATCCTTTCGATCCGAATCGTTACATGAACTGGCGTTTTTTCTGGGACTATTCGGGCGGCAACGTTTTTGAAAACATGGTCCACCAGGTGGGCTTCTGGTACAAGGCGATGGATTTGCATATTCCGGAGCGCGTGAGCATGACCGGCGCCACTTATTTTTCGCCCGGGATGCAGGTGCCTGACACGATGGATGTTTCCATGGCCCTGCCGGAAAAGATATTTTTTACCTGGAACTCCGGTTTTGGCAGCAGTTACTACGATGCGGACGAGGAAGTGCTGGGCAGCGAAGGCGCGGTGGTGAGGGACGAGAGAAACGATACTGTGTCCTATGTTCCGCAAGGGGGACACGGCGGCGCGGCGGCTGCCGGCGGCGAGGGCGCCGCGTCACCGGACATCGTGGGCGGCGGAGATGAAACGGAACTTCACATGCAGAACTTCTTTGATTGCGTCCGCAGCCGCAAAACTCCCAACTGCCCCTTTGAGATCGGCTACCGCTCGGCAATTGCCTGCCAGATGGCCGTGGCCTCGTACCGGCAGGGAAGGGAAGTCCGCTGGGATGCGGAGGCAGAGCAGATCATCTAGTGTCCTGTGTCCTAAATGTGTTTAATAATCCCAGCAGCGCGCGCCGTCATTCCGCGGGCCGACGTTTTTCCCGGCCCGAGGAATCTGCCTTTTCTTTACGGATTTACCAGGCACAAGCAGATTCCTCGCTTTGCTCGGAATGACGTTTCCTTGTGAGGACGCGTACAACGAACTTCTGACGGAGGACCTCAGTTCTGCGGAACGCGCACAGGCATGATGCTGGACAAATCTGATAATTCCGGAGAGAGAAGTCAAAAATGACAGACAAAATAGCGCGAAGAGGATTTTTAAAAGTGGGTGGGCTGGCCGTGGCGGGTGCTATGGCCGCCGGCTGTGCACCGCAGAAACAAACCAAGCCAGCTTCCGCCGGCGCTGCGCAATCGCCATCCAGCGAATATGCCTCCCGTGAGCCGCGGCTGCTGCCTGGTTGCTGCGCGTACTCTTTCCACGACCGCCTCGCCAAGGGGACCATGACCTACGAGGAATTCCTGGACAAGGTGGTGGAGATGGGCTCGACGGGCGCGGACATGACAGTGTACTGGTTCAAGTCCACGGACCCCGGCTATCTCGAAAACCTGCGGCACCTGGCCTTCAGAAAAGGCGTCCCACTTTCCGGCGCCTCGTGCGGTTCCAGCATGGTGCAGGCCACTGCCGCGGAGCGCAACAAGGTGCTGGCGGATATCAAAAAATGGGTGGACGTCGCTGACCGCCTGGGCGCTTCGCACCTGCGGATATTTGGCGGGGAGTTGCCCAAAGGGGCGACGGTGAAGCAGGGCGCCGACTGGTGCGTGGAACTCATGAAGCCCGCCTGCGACTACTCCGGCAAAAAGGGCATCACGCTGGGCATTGAAGATCATGGCGGCGTAACGCAGAATTCCGACGTCTGCCTGGAAATTATGCATCGAGTGGATTCGCCCTACGCGCGCATCAATCTGGACATCACGAATTTTGTGGCCACGCCCCAGGCTGATGCTTATGCGCAGATCAAGGCTTGCCTTCCGTTCGCCTCGCACAGCCACATTCGTGATCACTTTGCAGACGGCTCGCCGGTGGACCTGGACCGCGTCTGGCGGCTGTTTGCCGAAACCGGCTATAAGGGTTTTATGTCGGCCGAGTATGAGGGCAAGGAAGACTCGCTGACCGGCGTTCCCAAGCTGATGGATAAGATCAAGACGCTTTGCCGCAAATACTCGACTGCCTGACCTGCGCGGCACAAGCATCCCGAGTGCGCGGACAAACCGGCCCATATGGCGGAAAAAGAAGGAATCAGCCGAAGGGATTTTTTCAAGAAGAGCGCTGCAACCGGTGCGGGCATCGCGGCGGCGCAGGCCGTACCTACCGCGCTGGACGCTGAAGGCCAGCCTGCATCGGGGTCGAAAGGCCGCAAGGTCCTGATCATGTCCGACATGGAAGGCGTGGGCGGGACCTTTAACTGGGCCGAGCAGTGCAATCCTCTGAAAAGCGCGCGCTGGAAAGAATCACAAAGCTTGCTGACGGGCGAAGTGAATGCGGCCGTTGAAGGCCTGTTCGCCGGCGGCGCCACTGAAGTGGTGGTGTGGGATGGCCACGACGGCGGCGAGTCGCTTTCCGCGAGCGACGTCGATCCCAAAGCGCGCCTGCTGATCGGCTCGCCCGTTCCTCCTATTCGTGAATTCGATTCGACTTTCAGCGCCATAGTCTTTGTGGGCCAGCACGCCATGGCTGGAGCGCAAAAAAGCGTCCTGCCGCATTCCTATTTTTTCGATATCCAAAATATCCGGGTGAATGGCAGGCTGGCCGGAGAGATTGGAATTCGGGCGATGATTGCCGGTGAAATGGGCGTTCCCGCCATCATGCTAGCCGGCGACACTGCTGCGTGCAGGGAAATCCAGGAATTGATCCCGCAGGTGGAATGCGCGGAGGTGAAGTCCGGAGTGAGCCCGGCGGCCGGTTTCACGCTGCCACACTCAGTGGCCTGCGAACTGATTCGCGAGAAGTCAGAGCGCGCAATGAAGCGCCTGGCGGAGTTCAAGCCGTATCGAGTTGAAGGCCCGGTTGAAGTGAAGGTGGAGTTTACGACTTCGGGCACTCCGGGCCCCGAAGCACGCCGCGCGACCCGGCGCCTTGATGAGTGGACAGTTGTTTACACGGGGAAAAACATCATCGATGCGTGGTTCAAGTTTGGCAGGCTTTGATGCGGCTCCCGAACGCCTTGCCGGGGTGGTTTCCCCACCTGAACTCGCCCGGCATTTCTGTGGCGCGCCGTTCAGGCCGTCACGATCTTGTCCCTGAGCTGCGATATCTTGCCGGTGGCATTCCGTGTATCCACGACAAGCTGGGAGTGGGCGGCGATGAATTCGTAGTCGTAGGAGGAATGATCGGTGGCGATGAGGACGGCGTCGTAGCTGGCGAGTGACTCGGCAGTGAGTTCCACCGACTTGAGCCCCAGATCGTATTGGCGCATCTTGTGCAGGCGCTCGAAGTAGGGATCGTTATAGTCGACGTGCGCGCCGCGCTCCTGCAGCAACTCGATGAGTTTGAGCGAGGGTGATTCCCTCAAATCGTCGACATCCTTTTTATAGGATATGCCGAGCACCAGGACGCGCGCGCCGTAAAGACACTTGCTCCGCCGGTTCAAGGCGTCTGCAAGCCGGTCAATTACGTGGTGAGGCATGGAGGCGTTGATCTCGCCGGCCAGCTCGATGAAGCGCGTGGGAAACTCGTACTCGCGCGCCTTCCAGGTGAGATAGAAAGGGTCAATGGGAATGCAATGGCCGCCCAGGCCGGGGCCGGGATAAAAAGCCGAAAATCCAAATGGTTTGCTTTTTGCGGCGCCGATGATTTCCCAGATGTCCAGGCCCATGCGCTGGCAGAGGAGTTTCAATTCGTTCACCATGGCGATGTTGACGCTACGGTAGATGTTTTCGAGCAGCTTTGTCATCTCCGCGGCGCGGGACGAACTGACCAGCACAATCTGGTTGAAGGCGGCCGCGTAAAGGTCCCTGGTTGCCATGGCGCTGGCGGCGTTGACGCCTCCCACCACCTTGGGAATCTGGTGCGTCTTAAAATTCGGATTACCGGGGTCCTCGCGTTCCGGCGAAAAAGCCAGCAGGAAATCCGCATCCGGCAGATTGGCAACCGCTGCTTCGCCGTCGAACACGGTGTAGGGAACAACAGGGCAGCGCAGCCCCGAGGCTTGAAGTATGGGCAGGACAACTTCCTCCGTAGTGCCGGGATAGGTGGTGCTTTCCAGCACGACGAGCTGGCCGGGCCGCAGGTGCGCGCTGATGGACTCGGCCGTATTGCGGACGTAGGTCAGATCCGGCTCACGATGATCGTCGAGCGGCGTGGGGACACAGATGATGATGGCATCCATGGCGCGCAGCTCCGAAAAATCCGTGGTCGCCTTGAAGCGCCCCCGGCTGAGCGCGCCGGCAATGTCGGCTTCGGGGATATGTTTGATGTAGCTTTTTCCCTGCTGGAGGTGTGTGACTTTGGCGGCGTCAATATCGAAGCCTGTGGCCGAAATTCCCTTGCTCGAGAAGAGCAGAGCTATGGGCAGGCCAACGTACCCGAGTCCTACAATTCCCACCTGGACTGTCTTCTGCTGGACGCGCTGGTTAAAGGCCGTCAGGATCCCGTTTTCGACCGGAGGTTTGCTTTCTGGAGTCATCATCGTATGTCCGCCTCTCTTTGGTAAAACCGTGATTATAAGCCGTGCGGATTTTCAACTGCAAATCCCGTCCAGCCGCCTGCCGGGTCCGGCGCGTCCGGAACTTGAGGGATTTTGGGGGCCCGAATATTATCAGGCCGCCCTGACGCATCAGCCATTGAATCCGTGGGGGCAAGGTTATTCAAAGCCCGAAAGCGATAATAGAAGACCCTGCAGCGACGGCTACAAATTGTTTGCCGCCTACCGTGTAAGTCATCGGGGAAGCATGCCAGGCCTGGCTCATCTGGAAATGCCAGAGCGGCTCGCCGGTTTTAGCATCCGCGGCGGCAAAGGCGCCGCCGTCATCGCAGAAAAACACCAGGCCGCCTTTGGTGGCCAACAGCCCTCCCCAAGTGCGGGCGGGGCCCTCCTCCGGCAATTCCCAAACCAGCTTGCCTGTCTGGATGTCAATGGCGCGCACATATTTCTTGCCTGGCTCGCCGGGAATACTATGGGCCATCTGATCGTGAAATGGTTTGCCTTTTTCCCACACTGCCGACCCCTTGAAATAGATGCTGCACCCTTCAAGGGCCTGGACATAGAACAACCCCGTGCCGGGACTCCACGCCGGGGACATCCAGTTGGTTGCGCCTTCCGGCGGCGGGCAGATTCTGGTCCCTTTCAGCGTGGGTGTCGAATCGGGAAGCACAATGGGCCTGCCATCGGGCGCGATGCCGCTGGCCCAGCTCAGCTTGTGCACGAAAGGTGTTGCCATCAGGAATTGGCCGGTGATGCGGTCAAGGACATAGAAGAATCCGTTGCGGTTGGCCTGCAGCATCAGATGCCGTTTGCGCCCGTGGAACATGGTGTCCACCAGCAGCGGAGTTTCCTGCGCGTCCCAATCGTGAACGTCGTGCGGAGTGAACTGGAAGTACCATAGCATCTTGCCTGTTTCAGGTTTGAGCGCGACCACCGAATCTGAGTAAAGGTTGTCGCCTTTGCGTTCATCGCCATTAAAGTCCGGGCAAGGGTTGCCGGTGGTCCAATAGAGGATGTCGTTTTCAGAATCGTACACGCCGGTCATCCAGGTGTCCGCGCCGCCGTGCGGAAATGCCCGGCCCACCCAGGTTTTCGCCGCCGGGTCTCCGGCCGCGGGCATCGTGTAGGACCGCCAAACCTCTTTTCCTGTTGAAGGATTGTAGGCGACGACATAACCGCGCGCGCCCAGGTCGCCGAATCCTACTCCCGTGATCACCAGGTTATCCACTATCAACGGCGCGGCTGAAATCCTGTATTCATCACGGTATTCGGCAACCTTCACGTCCCAGAGCAGGCCGCCCGTCACCCAGTTCAGGGCGAGCAGGTGCGCGTCCGGCGTGGCCATGAAAATCCTGTCGCCCAGCACGGCGACGCCGCGATTGCCCGCCTCGACCTCGCCGCCTTCTCCTTCCGCAATCGCGCGCTTGTAGTGCCACACCTCGCGCCCGCTGGCGGCGTCCAGCGCGTAGACTTCGTTGGGAGCGGTCACAATCATCATGCCGTTGATTACGATTGGAGTGGTTTGCAGCTCCTGAGTGCCCTGAAGTGTAAACGTCCATCGCGGAGCAATCTGGCGGATGTTTCCGGTGTTGATCTGATCGAGCGTGCTATATCGATTGCCTCCAATGTCGCCATTGTAGG
>DASSJE010000311.1:0-2388 GCA_035691365.1 Terriglobia bacterium | reverse complement strand
TCGAAGACATCGCTTCCCAAACCAACGCCATGGCCGGGCCACCGCAGCGCCGCCGTCAGTCTGACCTTCGATGACGCGATGCAGAGTCAGCTCGATAACGCAGGCCCGATTCTTAAGAAGCACGGCCTGAACGGCACATTTTTTGTCGTGACCGGTCCGTCTAGCGCCTGGCGTAAGAGTCCGGACGGCTGGAAGCGTCTCTTTTCCGAAGGAAATGAAATTGCCAGCCATACGGTTCATCATCCCTGCATGTTGAAAGCGATCGAACCCCATTCGCAGGACTACACTCCGGACATGATGCTCAAAGAAATGCGGGAAAGCTCTGAGGAGATCATCTCCCGGCTGGGCATCCATCGGGGTCTGACGTTCGCCTATCCCTGCGGCGACATGACTTTCGGCGGCGAGGCCGACCTGGCCCGCAACCAGGCGTGCTACATGGACTACGTGGCGCAGTACTACTTTGCCGCACGCACCTACAACAGTTGGGCGCCGGTGGTGGCGGAAGACATCAACCCGCTCACCGTGCCGGTGCTGGGTTGGACGGTTGGAAAAGACTTCCCCAGCCTGCTGGCACAGCTCGAACCCGCCCGCCAGGGCCATAATTGGGGAGTATTCGTTTTTCACGGCGTCGGCGGACAGTGGCTTTCGGTCACCAACCAGGCGTTTGACGAACTGGCGGGTTTCCTGGCGCAGCACAGCGAGATCTGGACCGCTACGTTTGGCGACGTCGTCCGCTATATTCAGGAATCAAAGGTGCTGAAGGTCCAGGCCGGTGAGTCGACAGACCAGTCCGCCGCCTTTGCGCTCTCGTTGCCGCTGGATTCGAAAATTTACGACTTGCCGCTCACGCTTAAGTGGGACCTTCCCGCCGCGTGGACATCGTGCGCGGCACAGGCAGACGGCAAGCCGCTGAAGTGTTCCCTTACGCCTGGCGATGGAGCGAAGGCTGCGCTGGTCGATGTCCCCGCACAGACAAAGACCCTTCGGTTCGTGACAAAGCCGTCATAGCCAGTGCCGGCAACTTGACCGCCCGCTCCGGGAACAGTTTGCCGAAACCTGAGATGTAAAGACCGGCCCTGCAAAAGGCAATCGAGGGGCGCTTTAGTTCTTCCGCTCGACGACCCACTCACAATGCGCGTCGCCGCGCACCATGTTCTTTTTGAGTTTGAAAGTAAAATTCGGATTCAAACTCTCGACCGCCGCATCGCCCCATCTCTGATGCCCCACGCTGCAGATGTCACTGCCAAGGCCCAACTCCTTCCACCTCTTGTGCCAGGGACACTGGGTGGTCGTTCCTACGCATCTGTCATTGTTCGCTTCGGCCACTTCAAACACAAACTCCGGCCCCATTGAGGCCTTGGCCAGGAGGTGAGTTGCCTCTTCGATTTGTGGTGCCGTCTGAGTGGGTAATCCGAGAGAAGCAGCAAAGGGCTTGGCTCCCTTTCCTGCTTCATGCCAGAACGATCCATTGAAGTCTTCAAATTTGGCCTGTCCTGCAGCCTTACTAAAGGCATTTGAAATGGCGCTGTACGCGCCAGTCAACCCTTTCGTCGCCATCTCCCATCGGGTTTTCTCAGGAATCTGTTCTATTTTGTCAGACATGGGGATCACCTCTTTTTTGCGGACGTTTTCTTGTTGGGGTCCTGCTCACAGGTGAGCGCAGACTATTCAGATTTTCTTATTTGCACCCGGAGTACTTGGATTGTACACCCGGCTAACTCTGGTCAAAGCAGTTTTTTCTCAACGGCCCGGTAGCAGCCGGGTGAAAAGGAAGTTGGCCGCCGGCCGTGCAGGGGCATTGTCTTCGGACCGCTGGTCAGCCCTTGTCCGCAACGCGGATTATGGCCTTGATGACTCCGTCGCGATAGGCGGAAACCATTTCAAAAGCCGCAGCGGTTTCTCGCAGAGGAAAATGGTGGGTCAACAAGGGATCGATGTTGATCCGGCCACTCGAGATCAGCTCGATGGCGGGAGCAATGCAACGGTTCTGCCGCCGCACGTTTTTGATGGTCAGTTCTTTGCGCCGCAGGGTGTGGGCCGGAAAGCTGACGTCATCGAATTCCGGAATGCCCACTATCATCAGCGTTCCGCCCGGCTTCAGCAGTTCGACGGCCTGATCCACGGTTTCCTGCTCGCCCGCGCATTCAAACACAATGTCCATGCCGTCCGGCTCAAC
This sequence comes from Terriglobia bacterium, assembly GCA_035691365.1. Lineage (GTDB taxonomy): Bacteria > Acidobacteriota > Terriglobia > UBA7540 > UBA7540 > SCRD01. Next base: position 212 of record DASSJE010000311.1, on the reverse strand, counting down.
TTCGCCAAGGGCCTTCACCACATCGGTCTGGCGGGGATTGCCGGTCCAGGCTGCGCCAAGTTGCCCGGCCATCTTCAGGCGCCCGTCGATCAAGTCCGTCATGTAGGTCGTGCATTCCGTCGCTGCGCGGCAGGCCAGCAGCACGCTCAAGCCGATGGGCCCCGAGCCCAGAATGGCAATCGTGGCTCCGTTCTCTACCCGCGAGAGCCTTT
>DASSJE010000310.1:0-15342 GCA_035691365.1 Terriglobia bacterium | reverse complement strand
CGGCGTTCACCTCCAACGGCATCAATACCGATTTCCTCCGCGCGCTTTCCGCGCGCATTCCGCGAGAGAAGCTGATGATCGGCGTCGATTGCTTTGGCAACCGCGTGGCCATCCACGGCTGGAAGAAAATGCTTCCGCTGGCGCCTGCCGATGTGCTTCCGCAGCTTGAGCCCTACTGCTCGGAATTTCTCTGCACCTACATCGACGCGGAAGGCAAGCTGCAGGGCACCGATCTCGGATACTTCCGTGCGTTGCGCGCCGTCACCACCCTACCCATCACCGCCGCCGGCGGCATCACCTCGGATGACGAAATCCGCGCACTCGAAGAGATGGGTATGAACGCCGCGCTTGGGATGTCAATCTATCGCAAGACTTTTCCTGAGTTGTTTGCCGCGCCTTAAGGGTCCACATAGATGCGCGGGACGCGCCTGCCGATCGAGCAGAGAACCTCATAAGGAACCGTGCCCACGAGGTTGGCGATTTCAAGCGCCGTAATCGAGCAGTGGTCAGACCGGCCCAGCAGGATGATCTCGTCACCGATATCCACTCCTGGAACATCGGTGACGTCCAGCAGGGTGAGGTCCATGCTGATGTTGCCGACGATGCGAGCGACGCGCCCGCGCACAATGGCCCGGCCTCGATTTGAAAGAGCCCGGCTCAATCCGTCGGCATAGCCCACCGGCACGGTGGCGATGCGCGACCTTCGGCGTGTATGGAACGCCGCGCCATACCCGAGGGGCGTGTTGCTGGGCACGTCCTTGAGGTAAACCACGCGGGACTTAAGCGTCAGGATGGGCTCAACCTCGGGCCGGGCAGGCTCCTGCCTGCCGGGCGGCAGCATCAGCGGCAGGCAATAGCCATAAAGCAGCGCGCCGACCCGTACCAGGTTTTCCGGAAAAGCCCAACCCGCTACCAGCGCGGCGCTGTTCGCCACATGCGTCCATTCCGGCTCAATGCCGAGCCCGCGCGCCTGGCTGAGCGCCCTTTCAAAGCCGGCCGCCTGATCTTCAGTTTGCGATGCCACCAGATCTTCCGCGGAGGCGAGATGGGTGAACAGGCCTTTCATTTCCAGACCCGGCAGTTCGCGATAGTGCTCGACAAATGCTTCCAGGCGGTCGGGCGGCAATCCCAGACGGCCCATTCCCGTGTCCACTTTCAGGTGAAACTCGATGGGCTTGCCAAATCGCCGGGCGCATTTGGAATAAATATCGAGCCTCGCAGTGGATGAAACAGTGGGCGTCAGGCCGTATTCAATCAGGTGGGCGGGGTCGCTCATGTAGAGGCCGCCCAGCAGCAGGATCGGCTGCCCCACGCCCGCGGCGCGCAGTTCCAGGGCTTCCTCCACTGTTGCGACACCGAACCAGTCAACCCCGGCAGCCGCCAGAGTTCTGGCAATGGTCACGGCGCCGTGGCCGTAAGCATCGGCCTTCACTACAGCCATCACCCGGCGTCGCCCCGCAACCCGCTGCACGTATTCGAAATTACGCCGGAGCCCGGGCAGCGAGATTTCCGCCCAGGTGGGCCGCAAAAGGTTTTGGGTGTTTGATTTCACTCGACTTTAAATAGCCCCGGCAGCACGAAAGGCCGAAAGTTCATCCCGTCGACTCAATTCTATCATTCCGCTAATCCTTATGGGGCAACCCCAGCCGGAGCATGGGAGAGAATCATATTCCGAGCAAACTGCCGATTTTTTTTGTCGCCGCGGGTTCATGCTGCGGTCCGCGTGCCTGGCGGTCGGCCGCGACGTAAAGGCAATCTTCCGCGTCGTGCTTGCCCGTGCAGAGGAAGCACAAGGTCACTTTGTGTTTCCTGCAATACAGCATGGCACGGGGCCGCTTGCAATCGTCGCAGATAATATCCGTCGGCGGATTGTCCCAGCCGCCTCTGGAAATCGGCTCCGGCGCAGTCATTGAACCCATGTTTTTGAAGGACTCTGCCAGAACCTCGAAAGTGATTGCTGCCTGGGTTCGGGCGCTGCGGCTTCCCGCCCAGAGCATTCCTGCAATCATCACCCAGGCCAGAAATAAGCCAACCGTCAAGCCCGACCAGGCCACCAGCACCGGCAGCATCCGCGGCTGCAAAAAGAAGCCGTGCCAGAAGGCGAGACTCACGCCGAGCATGATGGCGGACAGGGCCGCAACCGGCCCCATCAATCGCAGCCACCACGGATTCTTCATTGTTTACCCTCCGCTTCCAGAGAGCTTACACCATTAATGATATTTGAGCGGACCGGCATGCCCAGGTTAATAGGATCCATCATCCCGGTCGGTAGCCATGTTTTCGAAACGGACGTACGACTTCATGAAAACGATGGGGATTTCTCCTGTAGGTCCGTTACGCTGTTTTCCGATAATGAGCTTGGTCTCTTCTCCGCCGTAGGCTTCTTCGCCCTCCTCATTCGAACGCCGTTCGCGAAAGATGAAGATGACCACGTCGGCGTCCTGCTCAATGGAGCCCGACTCGCGCAGGTCTGAAAGCATAGGTTTCTGCCCCGGACGCTGCTCAGGAGCGCGGCTCAACTGCGAAAGGGCCAGGACGGGCACATTAAGTTCCTTCGCGATGCTCTTCAACCCACGCGAGATGTAGCTGACTTCCTGGGTGCGGTTTTCATATCTGCCGTTGCCGGTGGCAAGTTGAAGGTAGTCAACAATCAGCAGGTCCAATCCCTTTTCAGCCTTCAGCCGTCTCGCTTTTGCCCGAATCTGCATGATGCTGAGCGCCGGCGTGTCCTCGATGTAAAGCGGCGCCTCCGCCAGGCGGCCCAGCGCATGCGTCATTTTGGGCCAATCCTCCCGGGTGGTGAAACCGGACCGCAGTTTATGGCTGTCAATGCGCGCCTCCGAACAAAGAAGGCGGAGCGCGAGCGATTCTTTGCTCATTTCCAGCGAGAAGATGCCCACTTTCTTACCGCAATTGACGCAGGCATGCGCGGCAATATTCAAACACAACGCCGTCTTCCCCAGCGAGGGGCGTGCGGCCAGGATGATCAATTCACCGGGCTGGAATCCTGACGTCATATTGTCCAGCTCGATAAAACCTGTCTCGATGCCGGTGACCCGGTTGCCGCGGTCGAGCAATTTCTCCAGATCGCCAAAACTGGTTTTAACAATTTCGTGGAGGCCGAGGAAACCCGACTGCGTTCTCTTCTCGGCGATTTCAAAAATCTGACCCTGGGCCAGATCGATCAGCGTTTCGGGATCATCAATGCCTTCAAAGCACCGGGTGATGACATTGTTTGAGGCGTTGATCAGCCGCCGGACTAAAGATTTTTCCTTGATGATGCGGGAGTATTCTTCAATGCTCGCAGACACGCCGATGGGGATCCCGTCGGTCAGCGCCGCCAGATATCCCGCCCCGCCCACTCTTTCCAGCAGCCCTTCCCGCGAAAGGTCCTCGGAAAGAGTCACCAGATCAATGGTGCGGTTTTTCTCGGAGAGCAGCATCATCTTTTCAAAGATGGTGCGGTGACCATCGGAAAAAAAATCGTTCGCGTCAATGATTTCCAGAACCTGATTCAGCGCACCGTTGTCCAGCAGGATTGAGCCCAGCAGCGCGCGTTCAGCCTCAAGGCTGTGGGGGAAGGCTCGGTCAATAGTGGGTGCGGTGACCATCGATGAAACTCTTTTTACTCTATCATCAAACCTGGTGCAAGAGGGGACCGAAACAGAGTTGTGGAATTCCTGTGGAAGAAGTGAAAGAACTGTGGAAGGAATGCCGGCCGTCCTGAAAATTGCCTCCCTCGGGACAGCCGTTCCAACATCTTATGAGCTGATTAATCCACGATGAATTTCAAGATAAGCAAAGTCTGAAATACCCGGCTTCGAGAGATTTTTCACCCGAAACCGGGGTTTAAAGGACGTCAGAAAACGTTAAGCAGTTTCTTCACGTTCGCCTTCAGCCTGGGCTTTATCCTCATCAATGGATTCTGGTTTGCCTGCGGCATCCGCCGCGGCCGCGGATTCGGCTGCAGCTTTAGCCTTGGGCAATGCTTCCGGTTCCAGCGTGGCCTCGGGTTCGCCCTCCGTCTCAACCTTGACCTTCACGGTAATGGTCACGTCCCGGTGCAGCTTGACTGGCACATCGAACTCGCCGACGGACTTCAGAGGGCTGCCGAGATGGATCTTGCGCCGGCTGATCTTGTAACCCTGGGCGGCCAAGCCTTCCTCGATGTCCTTGGCCGTGACGGACCCGAAAAGCTGCCCTTTATCGCTGGACCGGCGTGCGGCAACAACCGTTATGCCTTGCATCAGTTTGGCAAGATCTTCTGCGTCGCCACGCTCTTTGGCTTCCAGCTTCAGAAAGCGTACTCGCTGCTGCTCAACCCACTTGCGGTTCTGCGGGGTCGCGGCCACTGCCATCTTTTTGGGCAGCAGAAAATTCCGGCCATAGCCGTTCGCAACCTTCACGACCTGCCCACGCAAACCGAGCGCTTCAATATTCTCAAGAAGAATGACTTCCATTTCGTGCCTCTCTCATCACCTTTTTTTCACGGCCGGCACTTCCAGCCGGCCTTCTGCTCCCGTGCTGCAATAGCAGGACGGAAGCTAGACCTCTGCCGCAAAAGGAAGAAGCGCAATGTTGCGGGCCTGCTTGATGGCCCGCGTCAGTTCCCGCTGGTGCGGCGAGCAGGTCCCCGTCAATCGCCGAGGCAGGATCTTACCCCGCTCCGCCACGAACGGCCCGATCAGCCTGAGGTCCTTGTAGTCAATGAATCCGATCTTCTCCACGCAGAACTTGCAAACCTTGCGCCGGCGGAAGTATTGCCTGCGGCCAGCCGGCCGTCTTGAACTGTTACTGCTGCTGCCTTCGTTGCCTGATCTTGAGCGATCATAAGCCATAAGCGTTACACTCCCTTAATCCTGAGATGCAGATTTCTGCCCAGCCGGGGCTTCCACAGCCGGCGGCGGCGCCGCCTGCTGCTTCGGTGCGGATTTGGCTTCCGCCGCGATCCTCTCCCGTTCATCAATGCGCACGGTCAGGTACTTGATCACCTGGTCGGTCACTTTGAGCCGCCGTTCGAACTCCCGCACGGTTTCACCGTTCCCTTCAAAGGTAAAGAGGACGTAAAAACCTTCCCGCTGCTTCTTCACGCGGTAAGCCAGCCGGCGTCGTCCCATCTTGTCGATCTTTTCCGTCTTTCCGCCCGCGCCGGAAACCACCGACTCCATCTGGGCGTTGAGCTTGTCGAGATCCTCCTCGGGAACGTCCGTCCGAGTGATAAACATCATTTCATATTTCGCCATAACTCTTCACAACTCCTCTGCTGGAACCTTTCGATTGAAAAGGTTCATTGCTTTGTCCACGCCTTCCTTCAGGATGACCCGAACAGCCTCGACGGCCTGCTCGACCATCCCTGCCACCACTTCCTGGTCCCTTTCGCTGAACGGCGACAGCACGTAAGAAATCAGGTCTTCAACCGGCCCGTCCGGTCCAGCTCCCATTCGAACCCGCGTGAAGATGTCTGTTTCCAGGGCCCCGATCACCGACTTTAACCCGTTGTGACCGCCCGCGCTCCCCTTCCGGCGAATTCGCAATGAGCCCAGGGGAAGATCGACGTCGTCAACCAGCACGATCAGGTCATCCGGGGGCGCATCCAGCTTCCGCAACAAGCCCGAAACGGAATCCCCGCTCAGGTTCATAAACGTCTGGGGCTTGGCCAGAACCACCTTCTCGCCATGAAACCGGCCCGATGCCACTTTTGCCCGGGCTTCCCGGCGGGAGAAATCCGCCCGGCAGATTTCCGCCAGGCGGTCAACAGCCATAAACCCCAGATTGTGGGGAGTCAAATGATACTCGTACCCGGGGTTTCCCAGACCCACAATCAGTTTCACCCCGTCTTTTCCAATCCCTTCTGCGGCAGTGCGACCAGGCGGCCACCGGACTTATTTCTTTTCCTTCTTGCCTTCCGGCCTGGCGGCTTCCTTCTTCTCTTCCTTGCCTTCCTCGCCGCCTTCCTCCTCAGGCTTTCGCTTGCGGATCAACTCGGGCTCGGCAGGAGCCTCTGCCACAGGCGCGCCCTCTTCCACCGCAGGCGGGGCTTCGGCCTTGGGCGTCACCACGTGGGCCACAACCCGGCCGGGGTCGGCCAGCACCTTCACACCCGCTTCCACCGGCAGATCGGAAACCCGAAGTTGGCGGCCGATCACCAATGCGGACACGTCCGCCGTAATGTGCTCCGGAATGTCGTCCGGCAGACACTCCACCTCAACTTCGCGCAGGATAAACTCGAACACCCCACCCTGAATTTTTACGCCCTCGGGTTCGCCCGTTACCCGAATCGGGATCCGGACCCGCAGCTTCTCGTCGCGGGCAATCCGGACCATGTCCACGTGCAGCAGGCCGCCGTGAATGGGTTCCCACTGCCATTCGCGGAGCATCACCCTCGCAGGCGCTTTGTCCGGAATCTGCAGCGTAAAGATAGCGTTGTGGCCAGCCTCGGAGTGCAGAATGCGGATGATCGCCTTGGGATCGACGGCAATCGAAACCGCAGGGCCCCCGCCGCCGTACACGATCCCGGGTACGCGGCCCGAATGCCGCAGACGCCGCGCGGCATTCTTGCCGAACGTTTCACGCGCCTCAGCTTCAACATTGAACATCTCAGCCATGGTTGTTTACACCTCAAAACATCTTAAAAGTCTGACGCCAGCCAGCCCATCGGGAGCTCAAATGAACAGCTTGCTCACCGACGTTTCTTTGTAGATGGACTTGATGGCTTCCGCCAGCAGATTTGCCACACTTAGAACCTTGATGCGTTCGCATGCCTGGGCCTCCGGCAGCAGCGGAATGGAATTGGTGGCCACCACCTGTTCCAGAGGCGAGTCCATGATGTTCTGGATCGCATTCCCGGCAAAAACCCCGTGCGTGCAGCAGGCAATGACCCTGCTCGCGCCCTTTTGCTTCAAGGCCTTTGCTCCTTTGGCCAGCGTGCCGCCCGTCCCGATCATGTCATCGACAATCAGCCAGGTCTTGCCACCCACTTCGCCGATCACGTTAAACATCTCCACAACGTCCGCATCCTCGCGCCGCTTGTCAATGATGGCCAGAGGCACCCGCAGCCTCTTGGCAAAAGCCCGTGCCCGCTCCACGCCGCCCGTATCCGGGGAAACCACCACCATATTCTTCAGCCGCAGCTTTCGGAAATAACCCACGGTCACCGGCGTCGAGTAGAGATGATCGACGGGAATATCGAAATAGCCCTGGATCTGCCCGGCGTGCAGGTCCAGTGCCAGCACCCGGTTGGCCCCTGCGGAAGTCAGCAGGTCAGCCACCAGCTTGGCTGAGATGGGTACGCGCGGCCGGTCTTTGCGGTCCTGCCGTGCATAACCGTAATAGGGCATCACCGCGGTAATTCGATAGGCGGAAGCGCGGCGTAGCGCGTCCAGAATAATCAACAGCTCCATCAGGTTGTCATTCACGGGCCTGCAGGTAGGCTGCACTACAAAAACGTCCGCCCCGCGAACATTTTCCTTAATCTGGAGCCGCACTTCCCCATCGGGGAAGCGGCTGACGTCCATCCGCGCCAGCGGCACTCCCAGATGCTCGCAGATTTCCTTCGCCAGTTCCCGGTGGGCGTTCCCGGTGAGAACTTTCAGCGCGTGATGAATTCGGTCAGCCATCGTGTCTAGTTTTGCTTCACCTCAGTTTATGAACCTTGGCTGGGAGGCCTGGATTCGAACCAGGGTTCCATGCTCCAAAGGCATGTGTCCTACCACTGGACGACCTCCCAGTACCCTGCGCCAGGAACAACAGACAGTCCCTGGTCTCCCGCCTTTCGCTGCCGGTTCTCCTGGCGCCCTGACTGCTGCCCGCGACCGCTTTCATGCCTGTTTCATCAGGCAAAAAGCCGCCGCAGATACGCGGAGCGAGAAAGGGTCCGGACCTTAAACACTTTCCATCCGGCGGGCATCAGGCTTGCCGCTCGATTCAGTTGTTGGGCAGATTCGTAGACGGCGTATAGCGCTGAGCCGCTACCCGTCAAGGAGGCTGTTTCGGCCCCGGCCCGGATAAGCTGGCGCTTTACTTTTGCCAGCTCAGGCCACCTCGCGAAAACGAACCCTTCAAAATCGTTTTCGGCCGGCCCCCACGCTTCCAGGGGAAAAGGTGGCCGCTTGCCCAAAGAATCCATTCTACGGTCTTCCTTTCGTGCCGTCAACCGCAATCCCAGCGCTCGATAGGCCTTCGCCGTGGACACGGAAAAGCACGGGAAGGCAATCAGGCAATGGCGAGTGGGAAGGTCCGCCAGGGGGTAGACTTCTTCGCCACGCCCGCATCCCAGAACCCGCCCTCCCAACAGGAAGAGCGGAACGTCCGAGCCGAGCTTTGCAGCCAGTTCGAGGCGGACAGCCAGGTCCAGGCGGTCACCCGTGAGGCGTTCCAGAGCCAGAAGCGTGGCCGCCGCATCGCTGCTGCCGCCCCCGAGGCCGGCGCCCATCGGTATTTTCTTTTCAAGCCGAAGACGGATGCCACCCTTGAATCTGCGCGCGCGCCGCCAGAGTTCGGCGGCACGGTAAACCAGGTTTTCCCGCGCCGAGGCAAGCTCCGGGTGCCCGCATTCAAGGCGGATGCCGTGCCTTCCTGAAGTCAGAGCAATCTGCAGCCGGTCGGCCAGCCCTACGGTCTGGTAAATGGTCCTGATTTCATGGAAGCCGTCCGGCCGCTTGGAGAGGATTCTGAGTCCTATGTTAACTTTGGCAAAAGCGCGGGCTTGGACAGTTTTCTGCACGGGACGTGGCGGGACGTTATTCGATTTTAGACGACGAAGATAGCTGGTGTAACGGGTCCGACGCCGGCGCTAATGGGTCTCTACGGCAGCTTCAGGCCTGCCGATCTGGTGCTTCAGGTTGTTCACTTGCCTGCGGAGTCTGGCGGCCTGCTGCGGACCAAAATCAGGTGAAGCGCTCTTGTGCTCAAATTTCAAGGCGTGTTCCCATTCCTGCAGCGCCTTTTCTTTTTCGCCCAGCGCCAGGTACACGTATCCCAGGTGCTCGCGAATTGTCGGATCATTGGGAATGAGCTTCACGGCTTTTTCCAGCGGGCCCTGGGCCATGTCGTTGCGCTCCATCTTGTGATAAGCCCATCCCAGGCTGTCGAGATAAGCGCCGTTGTTCGGCTCGATCTTGAGCGCATCCTTGATGTATTTGACGGATTCATCCAGCCGTACGCCACGGTCCGCCAGCATGTATCCCAGATAGTTGGCCGCCGCATCGTTCAGGGGATCAACCGACAGGACCTTTTTAAATTGTTCCTCAGCCAGGTCATACTTCTTTTCGCGCTCGTAAACCGAACCAAGCATGAATCGGGCATATTCCTGATCTTCCGGGGTGGCGCTCAGCGAAAGGGCCTTGTTGATGGCCGTTTCGGCCTTCGGATAAACTTTGGCCTGAGAGTAGATCTGGGCAATGGAGAGATAGACGTCGCGATCGTCCGGGCTGCCGGTCAGCATCTTTTCCAGTTGCGCCACAGCCTCACCCTGATGACCCTCCTGCCCCAGCAGCGAAGCCCGCAGCATCAGGAGTTCGCGGTTCTGGGGATATTTCTTGAGGGCGGCGTCGGTCTCCACAAGGGCCTTATGGTTTTCATGATTCAACTGGAGGGTTTCAACAATCAGGGCTTCGCCCCGCGGCGCCTGGTCGCCGCCCAGGGCCACAATCTGCTGAAACGTGGCAAGGGCCTTCTCAAAATTTTCCTGAGAGCGGTAAATCGCGCCCAGCCGTTGCAGATATATAGCGCGGTTGTTGGCTTCGGCAGGATTATACTTCCCGCTCGTATTCTCCGTCTTCTTTAGAACTTCTTCGAGCAGGCTGATGGCCTTCGTATCATTGCCAAGGGTGTCCTCAAGAACTGCTTCCCGATAAGGAATTTCAGGGTCGTCGGGTGAAAGCGCCCGCGCCTGTTCCAGTTCTTTCCGGGCATCGTCAAAATTCCCCATCTGCATATCAAGCTGCGCCAGGCGGACGTAGGACATGGGGGACTGAGGGTCTGACTTCACAATCTCCTGCAGTTGATCCCGCGCGTCCTGCATCTTGCCCTGAGACATCAACACTTCGGCGTATGCGCGCCGGATATCATCGCTGTCCGGTTCCTGCTTCAAAGCTTTGCTGAAAACATCCTCGGCCTTGTTGAGATCATGCTTTCGCTCGTACGCGCTCCCCAGCAGATACAGCAGCGCCGGGTCCATCCTGCCGTCCGGAACGTTCTCTAGCAGGCCGATAACCTTGTCATACTCGTCCTGGTCATAATAGAGTTGGGCCAGGTTCACCAGGACGTTGCTCGAATCCGGGTTCTCGGAAAGGACCTTCTCAAAGAGGGCTTCAGCTTTTTTGGTCTCGTTGTTGGCCTTGTAAAGCCTGCCCAGCATCAGGGCCGATTGCGAGTCTCCCGGATCAAGCCGGTACACGGTTTCAAATTCGCTGATCGTCTTTTGCAGCATCTCCTGGCTGGCCCCGCCTGAATTTGAATTGCCCAGAGAACTCAGGTAAACGCGGGCGAGCAGCCGATGGGCCTGCACGTCATTAGGATTCTTTTTCAGCACAGTCTGGGCTTCATTGATGGCGTCCTGGATGCGGCTGGTGCGCCAGTAAAGTTCGGCCAGTTGGACACGCAGGAAAAGCGAATCGGGATCGTCCGCAATGGCCTTCTGGTATTCAGTAATCGCGCGTTCCACGTAATCGCTGCGATTGTAAATACCGGCCAGGTCTTTGTAACGCTGCGCCAGCATATAGTGGTAGTAAGCGCCTGCGTGGTCCGGACTGGCCGCAGCCTGCCTGGTGTCACTTCCGGCCTTTTTTTGCGCCGGCGTCTGAGCTCCGGCCACGATTGCTGCAAACAGGAAGAGGCCTATTCCCGCCGCGCCCAGCCTTATTTTTCTTGTTGTCATTTGCACACTTCGCCCTTTTTACACTAACTTTTGAATTATCGCACAGCGTCAAGGAGGTGTCAAAAGCGAGGCCGGCAACAAATTCAGGCCTTAGGGATAGGGTTGACCTCAAACCAGGGACGAGCGGTTGCCCTGTAGTACCCGCGATTTCAGGGCCCAAAATCAGCTTTCCGGTTACCGCCGAATCCCCACTCCCTTCTGACCTCCTATGCGGAGCGGAAAAGTCTCGCCCAGAGGAGCCAGACCGCCAGGTTGGTCGCTATGGCAACAAGCAGTCCTAACAGGGAAAGCGAATAGATGCTGAGGCCAGTGGAGGCAAGAACCATGTGGACAACAATCAGGGCCACCATGCTTCCAGGCAGCAGCAGCAGGTTCCCTGAAACCACGAGCCCGACTCCGATTCCGGAAAGAAGCGGACTGGGACCCAAAGTGTAATTCGACACCCACGCGAAGGCGACTCCCACCGCCTGCACAATCAGAAAAATCCTCCACGCTTTACGGCTCACTGGTTACCTCCGGCCAATCGCGCCTGATAGAGTGCATTCACGCCTGGAACAAGCCGGAGCATCAACAAGCCCGCGCCGCCGGCCATCCCAATTCTGCATGCTGAAATCTGAGATTTCAAATCCTGCCGGGGGCGCGCAGTCCGTCGGGGTACGATAACGTTGTAAAATAAAACGGCAAGCCGGGGGAAGTTACGAGAATGGCCCGCCAACCGGCGAGCATTTTGAAAACGGGCTCCGCTCCTGCGTGGGAACACAACTCAGAAGCTCCGCGAGTATGCCATGGATGCACTGGCCTATCCTTACGAATTCTACCTGCCTAAGGCCCAGCAGTGGCATCATGCCGGCGGGGCCAAGCCACACGATCCTGTCGCCCGTTTTGTCCACGTAAATCCAGCCGTGGCGCCCCTCAGCGTTCTGGATGACTTCAAGGGCCTGCAAGGCGTCTGGTTGGCGGGTGCGACCGATGCCCACCTGGAGTCGCTCGCGCGACGGCCTGCTCTCACTGTCGTGAAACTGATGGAACCGCGCATCACATCCCTCTCTCCGCTGGGCCGCCTGCCCAAATTGCGTGCATTGAGTCTGGAAGACCCGCCAACCCTGAGGGGCCTCGAGTTTCTACAGAGCCTTCGTTGCTTGGCGATGCGCCATTTCCGGCGCATTACGTCGTTGTCACCCGTCGCGGCATTGCGAGAGTTGGGCGCTCTTTCGTTTTCCACCATTCCAAGCTGGGACGCTTCACGCCGCTGCCTGCAGGTGGAATCCTTCGAGCCTTTGCGCAAGGCCGCCGCGCTGGAATCGCTGGCCCTGATGGGCGTCTGGCCACAGGACGGGCGGCTCGACGCGCTGCACGGTCTCGAGAAACTGCAATTTCTGCACATCTCCCACGTTTACGGCTTCAGCCTTGAACAATACGCGGCGCTGCGGCGTGCCCTGCCCCATGCTCAAGGGCATTGCCTCGAGCCCTATTTCCCGCTCCCGCAGTTGAACCTGCATTGCAAGCGGTGCGGTGAGGAGATCGTCTTTCTCACGGGCCCACCCCCGCGCACTCCTCGCCAGCTCTGCCCAAAATGCCGGGCGCGCAAGCTGGATGAGCACGTCCGGCAATGGCAGGCCGCCGTACAATCCGCACCCGGCACAGAGGGCTAGCTGCCCATGAGACGCGCTCATCATCGCCTGCTGCTGCCCCGCTGCTCACGCTCCACTTGCCAGCCTTCCGATCTTTGCTTATGATGGCCTCAAACCCCAGGGGAATATTCGGAAGCAACCATGGGCGGGGACTACCGCACGCAGGGAGGAACGATGAAAGGCAGAACTCTGATTCCCAGCCTGGCCCTTTTGCTCCTTTTTTGCGCACCGATCGTTTCAGCACAGGATTGGGCGCGGAGCAAAGTGGACCAATCACCACGGCACCGCGAGTGGGTCACCGTCAAGCACGATGGCCGCAGCGTGCAAACGTTCGTGGTCTATCCCGAGGTGAGCAACAAGCGGCCCGTGGTGCTGATTATTCACGAAATCTTCGGCATGACGGATTGGGTGCAGGACCTCGCCGATCAGGTCGCCGCGGCCGGTTATATAGCCGTTGCTCCCGACCTGCTTTCCGGCATGGGGCCGAACGGTGGCGGAAGTTCCGCTTTTCCCGAGGGCGGGGCCGTTAAGGCGGTCAGCATGCTCAATCCCGACCAGATCACCCATGACCTCAACGCCGTCGCCGACTATGCGCTCAAGATTCCTTCTGCGAACGGCAAGCTCTACGTGGCCGGCTTTTGCTGGGGCGGCGGGCAAAGTTTCCGTTTTGCCACCAACCGGTCCGATCTTTCCGCCGCTTTTGTTTTCTACGGACCGCCGCCTCCCGCCGACACCGTGACTCACATCAACGCTCCGGTATATGGATTCTATGCCGGCAATGACGAGCGCATCGGCGCCACCATTCCCACCGCGCGGGAAGAGATGAAAGCCGCGGGCAAAATCTACGAGCCTGTCACGTACCAGGGCGCTGGCCACGGATTCATGCGCGCCGGCGAAGAGCCCGACGCCAATCCAGGCAACCAGAAGGCTCGTGACGAGGCGTGGGCGCGCTGGAAGCGCATCCTCGCGCGCGGGCACTGACGCGGCACAAGCACAGGGTTATTCTTCACCTCTGCGGCATTCCTGCAACCCTGAGTTTGTCTGGTGGTGCGGTGTGGGCGATGGATGTGGTTCTCTGTTCTTCCTGCCGGCGGTTTCCTTTTTGCAGCTGTTCAGGCGAGTCGAGTGTGCGCGGTTGGCTGCATCTATTGAACCCGCGCGACTTTTCGCCAAATCCAATACGCCAGCACGCCTGTGGCAATGATCACCAAGGCCATGAATGAAGGCCAGGGCTGCGCCAGGAAGGCATCGACCACGAACCAGATCGACACAGCCACGAAGAGCCACATGGTATATGGATAGCCCCACATCTTGTAGGGCCGCTCCCGACGCGGTTGTTTTCGTCTCAAAACAAAAACGGCCGCCACGCTCATGGTGTAGAAAACCCACGCCGCAACGATGGAGTAGGAAAAGAGCGTGTCGTACGAGCCGGTGAGGATGAGCGCAGCGGTCCAGACCCCTCCCCACACAATCGCGGAGCCCGGCGTCTGAAACCGCGGATGGACCTTTCCAAACTGCGCGAAAAACAATCCGTCGCGCGCCTGCGCGAACGGGAGGCGGGCGGCTGTCAAAATGCAGCCGTTCACTGCGCCGATAATCGAAAGCAGGACGGCGAGTGACACAAAGGTCCCGCCTACGGAACCCATCGTTCGCGCTGCAAGGTCTGCTCCTACGCGTTCGGTTGTGGCGATTTGCGGTATGGTCATTACCCTCAGGTAAGCCAGATTTGCGAACACATACAGGACGATAATCGCAGCCATCCCGATCACCAGGGCGCGCACCAGATTCCGCTGAGGGTTTCGAACTTCTCCCGCCACAAAGCTGACGTAGCTCCAGCCGTTATACACCATCAGGCAGGCCGCCAGAGCCACGTCGAACTGTCCGAAGGTCAACGGGAGGTGATGGGGCGCCTGCGCAACCGCAGAAGGGCGTGGAACCAGAAACGCCGCGCTGATCAGGACCAGCAACGCCGCAATCTTCAGCGAAGTGAAAACACGCTGGACCCAGGCGCCTTCCTTGACGCCCAGGTAGTTAACTGCCGAGAGCACCGCAATCAGTCCAATTGCAACCGCCTTGGCCGCTCCTGGCGTGAGCGGCACGAAATAGCCGGCATAGATAGAAAACGTCACCGCCAGCCACGCGCTGCCGCCCGACAAAACCGCCAGCATGAAGGTCCAGCCGGAGACAAATGCGCATAGCGGGCCGTAAGCTTCGCGCAGGTATATGTACTGGCCGCCCGTGGCGGGAATCATTGCTCCCAGCTCGGCGTAAGCCAGGGCCCCGAAAAGCGAGAGGACACCGGCGCCGATCCAGGTGATGATGATGGCATTGCTTGACGGAAGGTTTTTGGCAATCAGATTGGGAAGTACAAAAATGCCGGACCCGATCACGATGCCGATGATGATCGCGGTGGCATCCAGCATCCCGAGGCTGCGGAATAGTTCAGGCGCGCTTTGAGTTTCCGGCTCCACGTTCAAATTCTCTCCGGCGTTGAGTCAACGCGATTTTCTCACGTGGCACGGCCATCCTGGCCGTGCGTTTGGGCCGCAACGCGCTCGAGAGCGTCCGTGCCGCAAGTCAAACTGAGCCATTTCCCGCGTTGAGCTTCGTGCTGGCGTCCGTGTCGATCGACGCCCCCAATTCCCCGATTGAGTTTGTCGCTGTAATTGGCTACCTCGACGGGAGTATAATTGGCCCCATGCTACGACGCAAATTCTTTGGCAACCTGATCGCTGGTAGCGCAATGGCGCCTTTGGCAGGAGCTGCACAGCTATCGCCACCGCAGGCGTCGCAGGAACCCTACCTTGAACGCCCCGCTGCGGGCCAGCCGCACAA
>DASSJE010000309.1:0-2819 GCA_035691365.1 Terriglobia bacterium | reverse complement strand
CGAATACTTCGCCGCCGTCCCCAAGGCCGGCACCTACGTAATGCTGGAAGTCAGCGATACCGGCAGCGGAATCACTCACGAGGCGCTCACCCACATATTCGAGCCCTTCTTCACCACCAAAGCCGAAGGCAGCGGGCTGGGGCTCTCGACCAGCTACGGCATTGTGAGCCAAAGTTCCGGGTACATCTCAGTCCGCACGCAGCCGGGCCATGGCACAACGGTTCGGTCCTACCTGCCGTGCCAGCACGAGGTCGCAACCGACAACTAGCCCGCTCGACCGGGTTTCCCTTCTGTCGAGCTTTCCTCAAGCGCCTCCATTCTCACCTGGGCTCCCCAACTGGTTCCTCGGCCAACCGAACACCTGATCCCCCGCTGAGGAAAGGCTGGCCAATTTTGAACCAGGTTCCGCCAAGGGAACGGGCGACGGTTACCAAGGGCGTGGCCGCTCAGCACAGTGTTCCTGACTCCACCTAGCATTGGGGGTGGCATTGTCTTTGCGCCACCTAAGCATGGAGCCAAATACCACGTCAAAACAGACGCAGAGAGGAATGTCCGCGGCCGGCATTTATCGCAAGAACCATTTCTCTAGAACGCTTTGCAGTGCAATCGCTTTGCTTGCTCTGATTTCTGCTGCGCTTCACGGCCAGGATACTCAGACCACGGACCTGCAGTTTCATAAATTCCGTCCTAAAGTGGCGATGGAGCAAGCTGCTTCTGCCGCGTGGCAGCAGGCAGCGGCGCCTGGTGCGGTCGCTTCCGTGGCTGTTCAGCAGATGCAGGCACTCCAGGCAGAGAAAGCGTCGCGCACCCCCGCCCAGCAGAAAATTGATTCCAACGTGCTCTTCACCATCCGTATGCTTGCTGGGCAGCCAGCCGCTCCCGGCATTCCCTACCTCGATACTGGGATAGACCTGGACCACAACGACAACATCGTGGTTGACATGGTGGCGCACGTCACCGGCCGCTTACTCCACCAGCTCTCGCTCGCCGGCGCGAAGATCCTCTATACAAATCCTGAATTGCGCGGCATTCGCGCCATTATTCCTCCCAGCCAGATGGAATGGATTGCCTCTTCGCCAGATGTGATTTTTATCTCGCGAAGACAGGACTCGATCACTCAGGGAGCCCGCCGGTTGAACAACGTGAGCCCCAGGTCGCGCTGGAGCTGGGCGTCGGGGTTGGGCAGAAGAGCGGCCAAGGTCCGCCGGCAATCAGGGACGCTGACTTCATCCGCGCCGGCTACACCAGTCACCTGGCAAGGCAGCGTCGGGACGGAAGGCGATGTGACCCATCAGGCTCTGGCCGCGCGCGGCGCCTTTGGTGTCAACGGGGCGGGCTTGAAGATTGGCGTTCTTTCCGACGGCGTCACCAGCCATGCCCTGAGTCAAGCTACGGGCGACCTGCCGCCGGATTGCGGGACTCCGCCCTGTCTTACTGTTCTTCCCGGGCAGGCCGGAGCCGGGGATGAGGGCACGGCCATGCTAGAAATCATTCATGACATGGTGCCGGCAGCCAGCCTTTATTTTGCCACCGCTGATAACGGCATCACAGGTTTTGCCAGCAATATCCGCGCGCTGCGCGCTGCCGGCTGCCAGATCATCGTGGATGATGTCCTTTACTTCGTGGAAAATCCTTTTCAAGATGGGCAAACCGCCGGCGTGATTTCCACCAGCAATGGCGGGGTGGTCACGCAAGCCGTAAATGACGTCGCCGCCGAGGGAGCGCTGTATTTTTCTTCCGCCGGCAACGAAGGCAATCTGGATTCCGGTACATCCGGCACCTATGAGGGCGATTTCGTCCCGCAAGCCGCCGCTTCTCCCCTGCCCACTGGCAACGTCCACAACTTCGGCAGCACCGGCTATGACACCATTACTTCGCCGGGACTGCAGGTGGTTGGGTTATGGTGGACCGATCCGCTGGGCGGCTCCAGCAACGACTACGACCTGTACGTACTGAACAGCACAGGCACGAGCGTTCTGGCGGCCTCCACCAACATCCAGAACGGAACGCAGGACCCGGTAGAACTGATTGGCAGCGCCTATGTGGCGGCCAACAATCGGATTGCGGTGTTCCAAAAGCCCGGCGCGGCCGACCGTTTCTTCCACCTGGGGCTCATCCGCGGCAAATTGGCGGTAGCTACGGCCGGAGAAACTCACGGTCACTCTGCTGCTTCCGGGGCCTTCACCGTGGGCGCCACCCCCGCGGGCGATGAATTCGACACAGGATATCCTTCCGGGCCATACCCTGATTTTTTCAGCGCCGGCAATCTGATTGAGCTGTTCAGTTCCGACGGGTTGCGGCGCATCTTCTTCAATGGCGATTCCAGCGCCATTACGCCCGGCAACTTCTCTTCGAGTGGCGGCTCGGTGCTCAACAAACCGGATATTACGGCGGCGGACGGCGTGTCTGTGACTGGTGTGGGCGGCTTTGGCGGTCCTTTTTATGGAACCTCTGCCTCCGCTCCCGCCGCCGCTTCTGTGGCTGCTCTATTGCTCGCCGCGCAACCCACATTGACTCCCGGCGAAGTTCGCGCCGCGCTGACCAGCACGGCCCTGGACATCATGGCCTCGGGATTTGATCGGGATTCCGGCTACGGCATTGTGATGGCCCTTCCCGCCATCCAATCTCTAGGCATTGGAGGAAACGCGAACCCCGAACTGGGCGCCATTACGGCCAGTGAAAATCCCGGCAACGGAAATGGCATTATCGAAGCCGGCGAAGGCGCCAGGCTGACCATTCCATTGAAGAACAGCGGCGGCGTGAAGGCCGCGACCGACGTGACTGCCACGCTCACTTCTTCCACTGCCGGCGTGAGCGTC
>DASSJE010000308.1:0-3257 GCA_035691365.1 Terriglobia bacterium | reverse complement strand
AACGCCGTTTCGCCAGCCACTCATTCTCCTCCATCACCAATGGCATCCCGTCCGTCGCTGCCGGAGCAAGCTTCTGAGGCAATTGCCCGTCCCTGGCCTCCTGCTGGATTTTGGACCAATGGGTCACAATATAGTTGCTGGTCAGCTCGTCCGCGGTTGAAGAAATCAGGCCGACAGGCCGCCGCAGATAGAAGGGCAGTCCAGTCCGAAAATAATAATACCCGTAAATGGGAAGATCCTTCTGCGGGCTGTCGAGAATGGTTTGCGCTAGGGCGCGGCTCGACTTGGCTGTTGCAAAAAGCTGCAACGGATGGAACCATCGGACCAGCATCAGCGGAAAACAACAGGCAACCACGGCAAACATGATGGCCGTGGGATTCTTTTGCTTCGACCGCGCGCAGAGGTTCCGGCCGATGATTCCCAGCGCGGCCAGAATAACTCCGGTATAAAGCATTGTCGGCCCCAGCAAGGCAAGGGCGTCATGCGGCATCTTTCTCTGGAGCCGCGCGTGCGGAAAAAAAAGGTGCTGAAAGTGCGGGAAGGCCGCGATGACGATTCCCAGAGCGATCAGGGTGGCAAAGCCCGCCGTCAGCCAGTCAGGATTCCGGCCTTCTTTCACGGGTCCCTGGCTCGTCCACACCCTGGCCACCAGAATGCCGAGCGGAACCATGGCGGGAAGTAAATAGCCCGGGAGTTTGGATTGCGAAATGGAGAAAAAGACAAAAATCAGACCCGCCCAGCTTAGGAGAAACAACACAGGAGCGTGTTGTTCGCGGCGAAGTTCCCGCCACTTGCTGATGCGGTGAAGTCCGGCATAGAACAGAAAAAAACTCCACGGCAGAAAACCCGCAAGATAGATGATGAGGTAGTAGTAGACGGGCCCGGCGCGATGCGAGTGCCCTGTGGCAAACCTCTCGAGGCTTTCTTGCCAGAAGGCGTATCCCGGGAAGTCCGGGTGCCGCAGCGACACCGCGACAAACCACGGAAGCGTCACCCCAAAGAAAACGGCCAGGCCCGGAAGCCAGTTCAAATCCTTCAGGCGTGAAAGCTTTCTGCGCAAGGCCTGATAAACGCCTATGGACAGCAATGGCAGCAGGAATCCGACCGGGCCCTTCGTCAAAGTAGCCAGGCCCATGGCCGCGAAAAACAGGGCGTCAAGCAATTTCCGGCGTTCGGTACCGGTTTCCCGAAGCCAGTAGCAGACCATGGCTCCGGTGACAAAAAAAGTCAGCGTCATGTCAAAAATGACGTCGCGCGCGAACACCACCACCAGCGGAGCTGTGGCCACGACGATTCCCGCATAAAGTCCTGTAATGTTTTCAAACATCCGGCGCGCCAGAAACCACGCCAGGAAAACGGTGAGGAGCGCCGCCAGCGCCGAGGGAAAGCGCGCGCTCGCCTCTGACAATCCGCCCAGCTTGAACGATGAGGCGACCGCCCAGAAAAAGACCGGAGGCTTGTCCAGGTAGGAAAAGTTGTTAAAGTGCGGAGTGACCCAATCGCCCTTGGCCAGCATCTCCCGGGCTACTTCCGCGTTTCTGCCTTCATCGGGCTCGATCAGGGCCAGGCGGCCGATTCCAGCAAAAAACATGCAGGCAGCCACCAGCAGCAGAAGGAAGAAATGGAGAGCTCGAAAGCGGCGGCTGCGCTCATCCGTCTCAACGGGCGTACCTGTATTTACAGAGCTTTCACCGCTCAACGATTCCACAACCCTCCATCATTACCGGGCCGGCCTCGCAAAGACATTGTGGCGCTACATTTTCGCCACTTCATTGGCGCGGCTCTTCTGCTGTCCGGTGGAATCACCCTCGATAATCTGGAGATTAGATTCGAAGCCGATATAGTTCTTTTTCATCCAGCGCACGGCCAGGACGTCTTCAAGCCCCTTCAACAACCGGCCCCAGGTTCCGTACTTGGTCACTCCCGCCAGCCGCGGATGGTGAGACACCGGCACCTGCGTAACGCGAAAGCCGCGCATCTTGACCAAGGTTGGAAGGAACCGGTGCATTCCCTGGTAAAGTTCCAGCCCGTCCAGGCATTCACACCGGTAAACCTTGAGAGTGCAGCCTGTGTCAATAATGTTGTCGCCCGTAAGCCAGTTTCGGAAGCCGTTTCCGATGCGCGATGAGATGCGCTTCCAATGTGTGTCTTTGCGCCGGGTCCGGACGCCGCACACCATGTCCCAGTCGTTCAGCATGGCGGCCAGGCGGGGAATTTCCACGGGATCGTTTTGGAGGTCGCCATCGAGGGTGGCAATCACTTCCCCGCGTGCCAGCCGGAACCCTGCCGCCATGGCGGCGGTCTGGCCCATGTTCCTGTTGAAATGGGCAATTCGGATCCGCGCGTCTGCGGCCTGGGCTTCCTTCAGCAGATCCAGAGTCCGGTCGCTGCTGCCGTCATCCACAAACAGAATTTCGACCGCCCCATCCCACCCCGAAATGGCGTCTTTGATGCGCGCCACGAGCGGCCGGATGTTGCCCTCCTCGTTGTAAACCGGGATGACGATTGAGAGATTTTGCATCGCACTTCTGGTTCAGACGCAGAGGCGCGCGGCGCGAGGACAAAACGCCCAAAAAACTGATTCCCCGCCACTTCCGCCTCACTGCTTCAAAAAGAAATTCTAGCATGCCCGGGTAGGCCGTCCTAAGAAATTACCGCCTCCTGGACCCGCAATATCGTTGGACATTAGCTCTCTCGTGAGGTTAAACTTCTTGCTGGGTTGGGGGGAAGACCAAATCAGCGATTACCCAAATTGGGTTCAAGCTGTGGAAGCCGCAGACCTTTAGGCGGCGGGAAGGTGTATATGATTTATCCAAAAACCCGCATAGCGGCGTTGGTGATTACCATCGCCCTTGCATTCAGCGGCTGCAGCCTTTTCAAGAGCAGCGCTCCTAATGACGAGGCCATTGTTAGCTCAATCCAGTCCAAGCTCTATCAGGACCCTGCACTGAAAAACCGTGATATCCGGGTGGTTTCTCAGCAGGGGACGGTTGTCCTTTCAGGCAACGTGGGCAGCGATCAGGAAAAGTCTCAAGTTGAGCAAATTGCCAATAGCGCGGACGGCGTAAAACAGGTGATCGATCAAATGGCCGTGAATGGCGCTGAGCAGGCTGGCTCGCAAGCTCCAGGGCAACCTGAGTCGAGGGCCGGGCGGAGACATTCGCGCAGGAGTACGGAGAACGCTCCTCAGCAGGAATCACAGGCATCTGCTCCGGGTGAGCAAGCACCGGCAGGCGCCGCGCAGCAAGCTTCCGACG
>DASSJE010000307.1:0-3203 GCA_035691365.1 Terriglobia bacterium | reverse complement strand
CTGATCAGGACAGCAAACTCGGCTTCGTTGATGCCGTGCTGCTTGCTGAGGCGGCCGACGCCCAGAATTTCCGAGTTGCCGGTGTCGGGATCGCGATGCACGGCCACCAGCGCCATCTCGCGGTCAAAATCAATGAAGCAGATGCGCGTGAGGCGGTCGTGCTCGATGCGGCGGCTGAGCGAGAGCATGTGGAAATAGCGCATGTAGACGCTGCGTTCCGAGAGCGTGTGGTGGAATTTCACCATCAGCGGCTCGTCTTCCGGACGGATGGGGCGAATGACAACGGGCGTGCCATCCTTCAGTTTCCACTTGTAACTGTACTGCGTTGGGTACGGGCGAATGGCCAGTTTGGGGAGACGATCTTCCGTAACCTCACTGCTGTGCAGGACCACGCGGGCGTCCAGCGCGACCATTCCGTCAGCCGAGATCAGCAGCGGGTTGATATCAATTTCGCGAATGCGCCGCTGCTCGATGACCAACTGGCTGAAGCGCACCATCAGGCGTTCCAGCGCGGCAAGGTCGGCGGCTTTCTGCCCTCGCACGCCTTTGAGAGCGGTCCAGATGCGCGTTTGCTCCATCATGCGCCGGGCAAGCGTGGTGTTGAGCGGCGGCAGGGCCAGCGCGCGGTCTTTGTAAACCTCCACCAGTTGCCCGCCCGACCCAAACAGCAGCACCGAACCGAACTGCGGATCAAAGGTGCTGCCCAGAATGACCTCGTAACCCTTGAACTCGATCATGGGCTGCACGGTGACGCCGCTGAAATTCCCCGGGCCGGTCTTTTCCAGCACGGATCTCTCGATGGCGCGATAAGCCTGCCGGACGGCGGCTTCACCACGCAACCGCAACTGAACCCCGCCCACATCGGTCTTGTGGGTGATGGTTTCAGACAGCAACTTCAACACTACGGGGTAGCCGGCCTTCTCTGCAAGCTGCGCCGCCTCATCTTCCGTCGTTGCCGCAAAGGTCGGGACCGTGGGGATGCCATAGGCCGCAAGCAGACGCTTGGATTCATACTCGTCCAGCAGCGACCTTCCGGACTGTTGGACCCTCTGAATGATGCCCTGGGCATCCTCACTCCGGATGCCGTTCTCCTCGCTGCCTGAAACCAGCATAGGCGTTTCGTACAGGCCGCGCAGGTTGTAACTGTACTGCCACATGTATTGGAACGTGCGGACTGCGGCGTCAGGATAGGGAAAATTCGGGATGTCGGACCGGTTCAGGATTTCCTGGCCGGCCAGGACTTCAACACCGCCCATCCAGCTTGCCAGAATCGGCTTGCCTTTCAGCTTTGCAAAGCGTTTCAGTTTTGCGGCGGTCTCTGACGGGTCGGTCATGGCCTGCGGCGCCAGAATCACCAGCACTCCGTCAGCGTTGGGGTCCTGGGCCACAATCTCGACCGCTTTCGCATAGCGGTCGGGCTCAGCGTCGCCCAGAATATCGACGGGATTGTTGTGGCTCCAGTGTGGCGGAAGAAATCCGTTCAGCGATTCGATGGTTTCATCTGACAGCACGGCCAGCTCACCACCGTGGATGGAAAGCGCGTCGGTGGCCAGCACTCCCGGGCCGCCCGCATTGGTCAGAATGGCCAGGCGCGGGCCCTTCGGGCGCGGCTGCTTGGCCAGAACTTCCGCCATGGAGAACAGATCGGCGATGCTGGAAACACGCAGCACGCCGGAACGGCGGAACGCGGCTTGCAGAACTTCATCGCTGCCCGCCAGCGCCCCCGTGTGCGAAGCGGCAGCGCGCGCCGCTGCTTCCGTGCGCCCCGCCTTGATCACAATAATGGGTTTTGAAAGCGCGACTTCCCGCGCGGCGGAAAGAAACGCCCTCGGGTCGCCAATCGATTCCATGTAGAGAATAATGCTGTGGGTGTTGGGATCGTCGCCGAGGTGGTTGATGAGGTCGCCCCAGCCCACATCGAGCATGGAGCCGACGGAAACAAAAGCGCTGAAGCCCACGTGCTCGTGCAGGCTCCAGTCAAGGATGGCGGTGCAGAGCGCCCCGCTCTGGCTGACGAATGCCACGTTGCCCGGCTGCGCGCCGGTGCGGGCAAAGGTGGCATTCATGCCGGAAAGAGGGCTCATCACCCCCAGGCAGTTGGGACCAATCAGCCGGGTCCTGCCGCGGCGAAGCTGCGCCAGGATTTCCTGTTCCATCTCGACGCCGGCGGCGCCGCATTCCTTGAAACCTGCCGAAATGACAATAACGCCTTTCACCCCGGCGTCGACGCACTCGCCGACAAGGCCGGGCACCGTGCGGGCCGGGGTGATAATCACGGCCAGGTCCACAGGCTCCGGCAGCGCGCCGATGCTGGGATAAGCTTTGACGCCCAGCACCTGGCTGCGCTTGGGGTTGACGGGATAGACCGTGCCGCCGAACGGGCTGCTGATCAGGTTCCACAGGAGCGTGCGGCCCACGCTGGCCGCGGCCTCGGTGGCACCGATGACGGCAACACTCTCAGGCGAGAAAAAAACGTCCAGCGGGTGGTGCGTCTGGCGGTAGATGTCATGCGCGCCTTCAATGGTCTGCTTCGCCGAGGGTTTCAGGGGTTTCATTGGGTTCGCCATGATAACCTTCCATTGTGAATCGAACAAGGCGGTAGTTCAAGCCTCAGTGCAGCGGAGTCATGAGTTGGAGTCGAGGTAACAGTTCTCCAAATGAGGACCCGAAGCGTAGAAGACCAACGTTGCTGTTGCCGGCTCGATCATATTCGCAATCTCGAAGCATCACCGACTCTTCCTCCGAGCGATGTAATCTCCTATGGCTCCTCATGTCTGGGCGGGCCCTGCTCATTCTCGTGATAGTGGCCTGCCGCTGAGACATTGGCTGCTTGATAGATCCGCTCAACGTAATGAACATATTCGACGTAGATTTTCACGTAGGCACGCCCAGCCTCGATATCGTCTACGTTGTAATCTTTCTTAGCAAGCGCTTCTCTGAATCGGGCGCGGACTCCATCCTGGAGCGAGTTGCTCAGCAGCCCAAGCAGGTGTTCAGCAGAACCGCTCTCAAGCGCTGCGTCGGCGGCTGGAATGGCCGGGCCGAGATCCCGTCCCGCAGGCTTTAGACCGCTGTACGGCTCACCTTCTCCAGAGCGATGAAGGCGTACCACCGTTTCAAAAAAATACATGTCTGCAAGACTTCTGGCCTCGGGACTCAGCTTGCGCACAGTCTGTGCCTTCTGGAATGCCTTGCGAACCTCG